>DATKZS010000068.1:0-7828 GCA_035527835.1 bacterium | reverse complement strand
GTTCAAGCGCATGATCAGCCTCCTTGCAGCCCGGCCGGATTTACGAACGGCCCTCTAGAGAATCAGTCCTTCCTCTCCGTCAGCTCCAAGAGCACCCCGCCCGTGGCCTTGGGATGGAGGAACGCGATCCGGGCGCCGCCGGCGCCGTAGCGGGGCTTCTCGTCAATCACCCTGATCCCCGCTTTTTTCAGCTCCTCCAGCGCCGCCTCGATGTTGTCCACCCGGAGCGCGATGTGCTGGATGCCCGCGCCCTTGCTCTCGATGAACTTGGCGATGGGCCCGTCGGGCGCGGTGGACTCCAAGAGCTCCAGCTCCGAGTCGCCCGCCGGCAGGAAGCACACCCGCACCTTCTGCTCCTTCACTTCCTCCACTCCGCTGGCCTTGATCCCCAGCACGCCCTCGTAAAACTTCTTCGCCTCCTCCAGGTTGGGAACCGCGATCCCGATGTGATCTACCCGCAATACCTTCATGAAACTTCTCCTTTCTTCCCGGCCCAAAATTCAACGCCAAGACGCCAAGATTTAATTTAAAAACTTTTTCTCCGCGTCCTCCGCGCCTCCGCGGTTTATAAACTCCTCAATTTTTCCTCACATGCTCCTTGATGAAATTCACCACCTCGTCGGTGTTGGCGCCAGGCCCGAACAGCTCGGCAATGCCCAGCTTCTTCAGGCCGTCCACGTCCTCCGGCGGAAAGATGCCGCCCGCCAGCACCATCACGTCCTCCCGGCCCTCCTTCTTCAACAGCTCCACGATCCGCGGGAACAGGTAATCGTGCGCGCCCGAGAGTATTGACAACCCCAGCACGTCCGCGTCCTCCTGCACCACCGCCGACACGATCTGCTCCGGCGTCTGCCGAAGCCCCGTATAAATCACCTCCATCCCCGCGTCCCGCAAGGCCCTGGCCACCACTTTCGCCCCGCGATCGTGTCCATCCAACCCCGGCTTCGCCACCACTACCCTGATCTTTGCTTCCATTTAGCACTCCTTTCCATGGATGAGTTTTTTTCACGCAAAGGCGCAAAGCTCGCAAAGGAAAGAAATCAGTCCTTTGTCAAAGGCGCCAAGAGACCATTAACTATCCTGTGAACGCCCTTTCTAACAACCTCTTCATTAAAGTTTATCAATAAGCCCAGTTTCTTATCGGTGAGGCGCAGATAGGTTAAAAGCTGCTTAAAATGGACTGGAGTCACTTGTTCCACGGATTTGATTTCTACGACCACTTTATCATCAACCAATATGTCCAGTTTATAAGCACACTCCAGTTTGACGCCTTTGTACTGGACAGGAATGGATACCTGCCGCTCAAATTCGATGTTCCTGAGAATAATTTCGCGGCATAAACATTCTTCATAAACCGATTCCAACAGGCCGGGGCCCAAGGCGCGATGAACGTCAATGGCAGCTCCTATTATTTCCTTGCTCAATGCGTTTTCATCCATTCTTGCAACTTCTTTCTTCCTTTGTGAACTTTGCGCCTTTGTGTAAAATAAAATCCTAAAATTCACCCCCCCGCCTTGTACTCCCCGAACACCCCTCTCAACACGTCGCAGATTTCGCCCAGCGTAGCCTCGACCCTCACCGCTTCAATTATCGGCGGCATGAGGTTGTCGCTGCCCTTAGCCGCGTCCTGGAGGGCGGTGAGGGTCTGGTCCACCTTTTTGTTGTCGCGCTCGGCGCGGAGTTTTTTGAGCTTGGCAATCTGCGACTCGCGCACCGCCGGGTCAACGCGGAGCAGGTTCGCCGGCGGCTTCTCCTGCTCCTGGAACTTGTTGAGTCCCACCACGATCCGCTCGCCGCGCTCGATCTCCTTCTGGTAGCGGTAGGCGCTCTCCTCGATCTCGCGCTGCACAAAGCCGTGCTCGATGGCCTTGACCGCGCCGCCCAGCTCGTCAATCTTCTTGATGTACTCCTGGGCGCGCTTCTCGATCTCGGCGGTGAGCGACTCCACGTAATACGACCCGGCCAGCGGGTCCACCACGTCGGTGACCCCGATCTCGTTCGCGATCAGCTGCTGGGTGCGGAGCGCAATGCGCACCGATTCCTCCGCCGGCAGCGCCAGCGCCTCGTCATAGGAGTTGGTGTGGAGCGACTGCGTGCCGCCCAGCACCGCCGACAGCGCCTGGAACGCCACCCGCATGATGTTATTTATGGGTTGCATCGCGGTCAGCGTCACGCCCGCGGTCTGGGTGTGGAAGCGCAGCGGCCAGCTCTTCGGGTTCTTGGCCCCAAACCGGTCCTTCATGATTTTCGCCCACAGCTTGCGCGCGGCCCGGAACTTGGCGACCTCCTCGAAAAAGTCCAGGTGCGCGTTGAAGAAGAACGACAGCCGTCCGCCGAACGCGTCCACGTCCAGGCCCTTGTCCACCGCGGCCTTCACGTAGGCGATGCCGTTGGCCAGCGTGAACGCGACCTCCTGCACCGCCGTCGCCCCCGCCTCCCGCATGTGGTAGCCCGAGATCGAGATGGTGTTCCACTGCGGCACCTCTTTAGTGCAGAAATCGAAGATGTCCGTGATGATGCGCATCGAGGGCGCCGGCGGGAAGATGTAGGTTCCGCGCGAGGTGTACTCCTTCAAGATGTCGTTCTGGATGGTCCCGCCCAGCTTGTCCCTGCCCGCGCCCTGCTTCTCGGCCACCACGATGTACATGGCCAGCAGCACCGCCGCGGGCGAGTTGATGGTCATCGAGGTCGTGACCTTGTCCAGCGGGATCTTATCGAAGAGCGTCGCCATGTCGCGGACCGAGTCAATGGTCACGCCGACCTTGCCGACCTCGCCCTGCGCCAGCGGATGGTCAGAGTCGTAGCCGATCTGGGTGGGCAGATCGAACGCCACCGACAGCCCGGTCTGGCCCTTGTCCAAGAGGTAATGGTAGCGCTTATTGGTCTCCTCCGCGGTGGCGAACCCGGCGTACTGGCGCATGGTCCAGAGCCGGCCGCGGTACATGGTCGGCTGCACGCCGCGCGCGAACGGGTACTCGCCGGGGAAACCCAGGTCAACGAGGTAATCCAGCTCCGCCACGTCGAGCGGCGTGTACGCCCGCCCGAGCGGTATGCCCGACGTGTTCACGAACTGCGGCTTGCTCTCCGGGAACCGGGCCAGCGACTTCTCCACCCCCGCGCTCCACTTGTCCCTGGCTTCCTTGATCTTCTTTAAATCGTCACTCATTTCTCTCACTCCTTTTGGTCGGGTTTTCACATCAGGGCTTCTGACAAAGGTCCATTACCTTGCGTGGGAGCGCCCTTCCGGGCGCGATCCATTGTCCCGGCCCTTCCAAGAATCGCGCCCGCAAAGGCGCTCCCACCAAAGGCCGCGGGCACTGCCTCGCCAAATAACAAATGCTATCCGAAACGCCTTTACTATCTTGTCCCGCCCCGTGTGAGATGTCAATACTTGAGACTTGAAAGCCGTCCGATTCCCGAAAACATCCCGCCCCTTGCGTGATCCGGCCTCCGGCCTTACATTGTATCCGGTGGAACATTTCAGGCCGCTCTGGGCGGCTGGAATATGGAAATATTGCGGGGTGTAAATATGGTTGAGATTGAAAAAGTGCATTGCGAAGTTTGCAAGAAGGATATCCCCACTTCCGTGGTCATCACGGCGGAAGGCGCTGAGTACGTGCACCATTTCTGCAGCGTCGAGTGCCAAGAACATTAATTCAAGGTAAAGGAAGCGGAAGTGGAAAAGCCGGCCGAGAAGTGACTCCCTCCATCCGCGGCGGCTTCCACGGCCTGGGGAAGCCCGTCTGATTTTTCTCAAGAGATACTGCTCACGTCTCAGGGGCCTGAGGCCTTCGTAGCGGACCCGCTCCCGGCAGGGCCAGGAAGAGGGCGCCGATCAGCCAGCGCATGACGTTGATGCCCATCACCCAGACGATGGAGAATGCCACCAGCGCGGCCGGGTCGGCGCGGTGGGAGAAGAGCAGGAGCCAGGCGGCCTGGCCGGGCCCGATGCGGCCGGGAGTGGGGATGGCGCTGATCAGCCCGACCAGCGGCCCGAGCGCCATCAGGTCAAAGAGCGGGACCTGGGCCGAGAAGCTCCGAAGCCCGAGCCAGGTGAACGCGCACCACGCCACGGTCTGAACCGACCGGAGCCCGATCGCCACCGCGTAGTCCTTGGGCCCCGCATCGTCAAAAGCCCGCGCGAGCCCTCCCACCAGCCGCCGCCTTAGAGGGTTGTCCCACCGCCGCGCCCAGAAAACAAAATGCAGAATAATGAGCGGCCACGACACCACCAGCCACCGCACCACGATGCTCCACTCCGGCGATGACCGGAACTCCGGCGCCGCCGTCTCCCGGATGAAAAAAATCAGCGCCAGCGTCGGGAACACCATCAGGCTGATCAGCGTGTTCAGCATGATGAACAGGATCGAGCCGGTGACCTCGGCCAGCGGCTTTTTCGCCCGCCGGCTCACCGCGTAGGCCATCCCGCCCTGACCGTAGAGGAACCCGAGCGACAGCAAGAGGTAGGTCTCTCCGCGGCAGCGTAGCGTGCTCCAAAAATCGAGCGGAGGGTTGAAGCGGTTAAACAGCCAGTAATGGGTCAGGGAATCGAGCAGCAGCGTGAGCGCGGAAAAACCCGCGGCCACCGCCAGGAACGATCCGAGCCGGACCCCGCTCAGCGCCTCCAGCGCCTGGTCCAGCGGCACGCGCCGAAAAATCCACACCAGCACCGCCGCGGCCCCCGCCCACATCAGCGCGCGCGCCGCGAGCTTCCGCGCCTTCCTGGATCCGTCAGTGCTATCGCTCAAGGCTGGACTCGCTTGATACTGGGAATGAGGAGGAAAGAATTTATTTCGCACCGAGGCACAGAGAACTCAGAGGAATAAAAATTAAATAATAAATCTCTGTGTTCTCTGTGTCTCGGTGCGAACAAAAACCTGTCTCCCCTTAAAAAACCGGCCCCTCACGCCCCCCGGGTGAACCACTCGGGAATGATCCGCACCGCCGCGCGCACGATCTCGCGGTCCTGCTCGGACAGGGCGTTGCGCGCGATCAGCGTCTCGATGGTTTTTTCCAGCAGCACCATTTTGCCGCCGGTGTGGATGATGGCAGGGTAGTACTCGTTGATGAAGAACTGCTTGAGCCTGAAGAGCGCGGTCGCGTCATCTGCCATGTCCTTGATCTTGTCTCCGAGGCCGTCGTGGCCGAGCCCGCGCAGCACGGCCTTGGGCGAGGCCATTTTCCGCGCGGTGGCGTCCATCCCCTCCACGCACTTGAAGGTGAGGCGCCAGTGCTCCATCATGCCCAGCGAGTTGATCATCAGGGTATTGGTGGTGATGGTGCATTTTTCGCGGTCGAGCGACGCGCCCTTGAGCTCGGGCAGGAAGTAGTTGTCGGAGATGGCGGAGAAGGCGCTCACCCCGCCCGCGAACGGATGCTCCAGGATGTCGCGGATGGTGAAGTACGGCTTCTGCTCGAACCGCGCGTCCTGGATCAGCATCAGCTCTTCCTCGGTGTAGTGGAACCGATCGTTCCACAGTTCCTCCGGGCTCAGGTCCTTCCTGGTGAGCGAGCTCTGGCTGGTCAGCATCCCCAGCGCCTGCCCGCCCCGCCAGACCAGCGGCAGCACGCCCACCGCCCATTCCGCCGACCCGCCGATCTCCCCGATCATGCTGTTCAGCGGCCGCCCGTCAGGGAAGCTTAAGCCCTCGAGCCCCATCACCAGCGACGGGAACAGGTCCCCGTCCTTGTCGAACGGCGTCGCGATCCCCATCGCGTTCAACTGGTCCATGGCCGGCTGGTGCCGCGGCCGGTCCAGAAAAAACGCGCTTAGCTCCGCGTAGTCCTTCATGTTATACGCGCCCGCGATGATGTCGGCCTCTTCCTTCAGGTTCGTCTCGCGCGGGTTGAACTCGGGAAACGGCGCGCCCGCCATCCAGCGCTCGACGTAGATGTCCGGCAGGTGCCGCTTCACTCCCGACTCGGTCACGAACAGCGCCGTGAGCGAGCTGTGCAGGCCCTTCACCGATTTGCCCGTGCCGTCAATCACGTCCGAGCCCATCGAGAGCATGTCCACCTCCGGCCCCAGCCCGCGGCCGTAGCGCCGGCAGTGCTCCTCCTTGCCGTACACCGTGCCCACCGCGATGGTCGGGTTGCCGCCCGGCTCCACCCCCGGCTTGGCCCGCACCCCCTCCGTGATCGCGCTCTCGATCACCACCTCCTCGCCAACCGCCAGGTTCTCCGTGGTGATTTGAAGCACCTCGCCCATCACCTGCGCCGCGATCCGGTCATTCATCCGCTTGAACTTGTTCTCCAGGTCCTTGGTCTGCAGGTCCTTGGGAACGTTCTTCAGCGAGCCGAACCCGTGAATCACCACCGCCGCCGCCGGCAGGGCCGCCGCCAGGATCACCGCCTGCCGGAGCTGCTTCGACCGGAACACCCCCAGGTTCGAACGGCCGTTGGTCCGGTCGTCAATCATGTACACCGTGCCGCTCATGAGCTCGAGCCCGTAAAAGCTCAAGACCTCCTGGTGCCTCAGGTTAAAAGTGGACACCTTGTCCCGGCTCATCTCCTCGGCCTCGTGCCGGCCGGTGTAAGCAAGCCGATCGTCGGCGATGTTGTAACGAAGTGGGCCGCTCATGATCTTTCCTCCATTATCCGTGGCTCGCGAGGCTTTCAGTATATTTCCATTTGCGGGCAATTGCCAAGAGCGCGGTCACCCTTCTCACATCGGGACTTCCCGGAGCGCGCGGTTTATGAAGTCGTCGAGCACGCTGCGCCGGCCGGGCGTGATCCCGATCAGCGAATAGGCGAGCGAGCTGGTCTCATCGGCCACTTTCCAGGGGATCACCCGTGACCGCGCCTGCAGCTCCAGGATCTCGCGCCGCAGCACCGTGCGCCGGTCCGGCCGCCGCTCGTTCATCAGCTCCAGGCAATTCCGCCCGGCCTCTCCATATAACGCAAGCTTCTCGCTCGCGGGCATGAGCTCCGGCGTTAGCTCGCCGTGGTCCAGACTGGCTTGCAGCGCCTGAGGATTGGCCGCGAAGTCCGTGAAAATTTTCCCCAGCCGGTCCTGGGCCTTCTCCACTCCCTCTCCGCTGGCCCGCGCCGACCACAGGTCCTCGATCGCCCCGAACGCCGGCACCCGCTCCACGGAAAGCTCGGAAAACACCGGATGCGGGATGAGACTGTCCGCCAGCGTCTTCAGGCTCCGGTAGCCTTCCCCGCTCCCGCCCGCGAGCCGGAGCGCCCGGTCATACGCGCCCCACGGGTCGTAATCCTTTCTGGTCATGTACTCGCCGGCCGTGGACAGCGCGATCCGGCTCGCGTTGGGCAGGTACATCGGGTTCAGGAAAATCCCGCCTGCGGCACGGCCCAGGTCCGCGTCGCGCCCCAGATACGGGCCGGTGAAAATGTTGAACCGGAGCGCGATGTCGTTCACCGGGTAGTTGTCCCAGATCAGCACCGGCCGGCCCCAGAGCTTTTTAAGCTCCATGGCCTCGTCCGTCTTGATCTCGGCCGAGAACACGTTGCCCGGCCCGGTCCAGAAAATCAGCACATTCTGGTTCACCTGCGCCAAGGCCTCGAGATACCTGGCCTCCCCGCTTCTCTTCTTCTTCCAGTAGGAATAGGTCCGCGAGTAAACAGTGGGCACGAAAAAGAGCTCAGTCCCCGGGTCGAGCGACTGCAGGTAGTCATAAACCTCGTTCACCAGCCGCGCCTGCTTCATTGCCGCGCTCTTCTTGACGCTCGATCCCGGCGGCCCGATGTCATCGAAGCACAGGGTGAACGACCTGACGCCCGCGTCGAACAGCCCCTTGAGCTTGGCCTTGAGCTTCTCGGTGTCGTCCCGGCCGCGGGAATTAAAATCCAGGCCCGGAGAGATGCC
>DATKZS010000067.1:0-37965 GCA_035527835.1 bacterium | reverse complement strand
CCCATGTCCGCGAGCGCCCCGCCGCCCGCGAGCTTCTTCTCCTTGAACCACCCCGCCGGGCCCCAGTTCACGTGGATGCCGTAACCCTTGGTCTTCACCGCCTTCCCGATCCTGCCCGAGAGCACCACGTCCCGGATGAAGTTCACCTCCGTGTCGAACCGCCACATGTGCCCCGTCATCACCAGGCGCCTGGCCGCCTTCGCCGCCCGCTCGATCTTTATCCCCTGGGCCGGGCCCAGGCACATCGGCTTCTCCACGAACACGTCCTTGCCGCTCTTCAGCATCGCCAGCGCGAACGGCGCGTGGAACCTGTTCGGGACCCCGATCACCGCCGCGTCAACGTCATCGCGCCGGGAGAGCGCCAGCGCGTCGCCCGTCACGTACTTGATGCCGTAGCGGTCCGCGAACTCCCGGCACGACGCCTTGGGCAGCCCGCACGCCGCCACCATCTCCACGTCATCGAGCTTGGCGAGCGCCCGCGCATGGTAGTTCCCGATGAACCCCGTCCCGATGATCGCGATCCTGACCTTCTTCATCTCTCCCTCCCGCAGGCAGACCCTGGTTCGACACCCTATCTGCAACTGGTTTCATAACCCGCACCATCATCCCGGACCAGAAGATTAGAAACAAGGATGTCAAGGATTTTAAGGATAAAACCAGGGATTTTTCTTATCCTGATTATCCTTAATATCCTTGTTTCTTCTTCTTGAAAGGGTTATGAAACCAACTCTACTTGATGCCATTCTCCTCCGACCACTTCTTCAACTTCCGGTCGAGCCCGTCTCTGATTATCCGTCTCGTCTCGGCCGCGGTTTTTATTCGGGCCTCATCCATGGCCCGCAGCACCGCTCCCAACACCGGCGGGTCCGTCAGCACCGTCAGGCGCGCCCGCGGGAACTCGCGCGCCACCTTTTTAAAAATGGCCCTGACCAGCGCCGGGTTGCCGCCCCTCTGCAGCACGCTCCCGCCGAGCACGAGCTGGACCGACTGCCTGGGCGAGAACAATCCGCGCAGCACCGCGAGCGCGGCCTCGCCCGCGGCCTCGCCGTGCTCGCGCAGGATCCGGAGCGCCTCGCGGTCACCCTCGTTCGCGGCCTCGAACACCAGCGGCGCCAGCGCGCCGAAGTCAAGATCGCGCCGTCCATCATGGAACTCGAACTCGATCACGTCATCGAGCGCCCTGACCCCGAGCGCGCGCCTGAGCTTTTTTTCCAGCGCCGTTTTCGGACCTCTGCCGTCCACGCCCTTCATGGCCGCCACCACCGCGTCCAGGGCCAGCGCGCCCGCGTTGGCCTTGTCGCCGGTGAGCGGACCCAGGCCCCAGGCCTTCTTCACCCGGCCCTTCCGGTCCATGCCGATGCAGTTCGAGCCCGCGCCGCCGATCAGCGCCACGCCCACGCCGCCGTCCGTTCCCGCCCTGAGCGCCAGCAGCGTGTCGTTCACCAGCACGCTCTTTTTCGCCGGGTCAAAGCCCCGGATGATCTTCTCGAATACCGCGAAGTCCTTGTCCCGGTCCGCGCCCGCCAGACCGTAACACGCCGCGTCAACCCGTTTCAGACCCGCTCCCCGGAGCGCCGCCTTCACCGTCCGAGAAAGCACCGCGGCCGAAGCCTTGATCCCGATGGTCTGATAATTGCTCCCGCCGCCGCGGGCGACCGCCAGGACCCGGCCGTCCCCGTCCGCCACCGCCGCCAGTGTCTTCGAGTTCCCGCCGTCAACCGCCAGAACGTGCTTCATCCTTCATCCTTCATCCTTGATCAATAAAGCCGGCGTGGGAGCGCCCTTCCGGGCGCGATTCATCGTTGACCGCGTCCTGCCTGATGCAGTGGGGAAGAATCGCGCCCGGAAGGGCGCTCCCACGCCGGCGCTTTATCTCTTCAGCAGCTCATCCGCGTTCGCCCTGATCTTCTCCACCGCCTCCGCGATCTCACCCATGTCCTTCTTCCCCGCCATCAGCACCGAGTGGTGGCAGCAGACCGATTCCTGAAAATGCGCGCGCTCGCACACCGGCAGCTTGAAGCGCCGCGCGTCAATGGCCTTCCAGTGCTCGCGGCTCAAATGATACCGCTTCTTGGTGAGCGGCCGGTAGAGCGCGCAATCGTTGAGCGGCACGTAGCAGTGCTCGACCTCGAACCCGGTCTCAGCCTGGAGCGCCGCGCGGAACCTCTCGACCGGCAGGCCCTTGAACTCTTTGGGGTCGTAGCGGAACGCGAAGTTGAAGTAGCTTTGCCGGGTGGTCCGCGGGTCGCGCTTCATCGGGCGGATGCCGGGGATTTGGGCGAGCAGGCCGTTGAGATGTATCGCGTTCCGGTCGCGGAGCCTGACCTGCGCCAGCACTCGCTTCAGTTGTTCGAGCAGGACCGCGGCCTGGAACTCGGTGATGCGGTAGTTGCCCGACTGGATGAAGTCGCCCTCCGACCCGTACTGGCCCGCGCCCTTGCCGCCCTTGGCCACGTCGGCGCGCGGGCGGCGGCCGCAGTTGCGCAGCGCGTCCAGCCGCTCCCACAGCGCGCGGTTCGAGGTGGTCAGCGCCCCGCCCTCGCCGGCGGTCAGGACCTTGGAGAGCTGGAAGCTGAAAGAGCCGATGTCGCCGATGCTCCCCACTCCCCTGCCCTTCCATTGCGACCCGTGCTGGTGCGCGCAGTCCTCGACCACCGCCAGCTGGTGCTTCCGCGCGAGCTTCATGACCGCGTCCATGTCCGAGATGCAGCCGTAGAGGTGCACCGGGATGATGGCGCGCGTGCGCCGCGTCACCGCCGCCGCCGCGGCCTTCACGTCAATGCACCACGTGTCCGGGTCAACGTCCACCAGCACCGGCGCCGCGTTCACGTCAATCACCGCCGCCGCCGTGGCCTGCCAGGTGAGACCCGGCACGATCACCTCGTCGCCATAGCCAATGTCCAGGGCCTCCAGCGCGAGCTGCAGCGTCACGGTTCCGTTCGCGGCACAGAGCGCGTACTGGCTGCCCACGAAGCTGGCATAGGCCGCGTTGAACATCTGCTCCCTGGGCCCGTTGTACGACCAGACCCCGCTGTCCAGGACCTCGGCCAGGCGCTTGCTTTCCGCCGCGCTCCAGACGGGCCACTTCGGCCACGGATTGCGCTTCGCGTTCCGCACCGCCCTTCCGCCGTTGATCGCCAGCTTCGCCATGATTCCCTCCTTCTTCCCGTTCCCGAATTTCTACTCAAGATTTATCCCGTGCGTCGCGATCACGTCGTCCAGCACTGGCTTGACATGGTCCGCGTCCGGCCCGAGCGGATGGACCGCGAGCGCGAGCAGGGCCTTGTTATAATCGCGCTCGACCGCGGCCTGGATGGTGAGCGTTTCATACGCCTTGACCGTCCGGATCAAGCCCATGATCTCCGGCCCCGGCTCCTCCGTCAGCTCCGTGGCCGCGCCGTGCTTCCCGACCCGGCACGGGACCTCCACCACTGCGT
Organism: bacterium; assembly: GCA_035527835.1. Classification (GTDB taxonomy): domain Bacteria; phylum RBG-13-61-14; class RBG-13-61-14; order RBG-13-61-14; family DATKZS01; genus DATKZS01. Next base: position 34,528 of record DATKZS010000067.1, on the reverse strand, counting down.
CGTCATCAAGACCCGGGACCGCGCCCTGGTTCTCGACGTTCAGCACCTGCACGTCGCCACGGTCTGACTTGATGCCCTCGATCAGCTCGAGCGCGGCCAGCGAGTAATGCGCGCCGCCGCGCTGGCCCAGCAACTCCGGTTTCCGGTCGGCCGTGGGGTCGCGGTAAATCTCCATGAGCCTCTGCTCGATCTCCATGACCTCTTCGGCGCGGGTCCGGGGCATTTTCTTCTGCTCGGCGATCATGCGGGCGGTGAGATAATAGTAGCGCAGGTAGTGCATGGGGATCATGCCGAGCGCGCGGATGAACTCGGGCGGATAGTCCAGCTCTTCGAGGCTCGCGGGCCGGCCGGCCGCGCCCGCCCACGCCATCACCTTTTCCGTGACGTCCTTTCCATTGGCCAGCACGCCGCGCACCCAGCTCAGGTGGTTGAGGCCCACGTAATCGAGCGCGACCTTTTCGCGGGGGAGCCCCAGGGCCTTTGCGAGCTCGAGGTGAAAGGTGATGGGGATGTTGCACAGCCCGATGGCGCGGACCTTCGAGTGCTTGAGCACGGCCTCCGTGACCAGGCCGCTCGGGTTGGTGAAGTTGACGAGGAAGGCGCGGGGCGACTCGCGCTCGATCACCTTGCAGATGTCGAGCATGGCGGGGACGGTGCGCAACGCCTTGGCGAACCCGCCGACCCCGGTGGTCTCCTGGCCGATCAGCCCGTGGCGCGCGCCCAGGAGCTCGTCTTCCCTGCGCGCGGCGTTGCCGCCGACGCGGATCTGCGCGATCACGAACCGGGCGCCCTTCACCGCCTCCGCGAGGTCCAGCGTGGGCCTGATCGAGAGCTTGGAGCCAGCCGCCTTTGCCATGCGCGCGCAGAATCCGGCCACTACTTCGAGCCGCTCTTCGGCAATATCGTGGAGCCATACCTCCTTGAGCTCAAGTGCCTTGGCCCGCCCGATCAGGCCCTCCATGAGCTCGGGCGTGTAACTGCTTCCCCCGCCGATGACCGCGATCTTCATTGATTCGCCCCTGCCGAATTATGCCATAAACTTCTCCAATATTAAATCGCGCCCCGCGCTTGAATTATTCGCAAGCAAAGTGTACATTATAAGTGTGTACTTTAAGGGAGGTGACACATGAAAGTCACAGTGCTGGATCTGCGGCGCCGGACCCGGGAAATCATCGAGGCTCTGGACCGCAACGAAAAGGTTACGATCTATTGCCGGGGCAAGAAGAAAGGGGTCATCCATCCGGCAAGTCAGGAAAAGAAGACCACGATTCCTATGATTGACCACCCGGCCTGCGGCATGTGGGCGGACCGCGAAGACATGGCTGATCCTGTCGAATGGGTGCGCAAAATTCGGAAGGGACGGTTCAATGCAGATTGACACTGATGTAATCATCCGGGCATTGCGGCGCGTAAAACCAGCCGTGGCCGCGATTGAAGGAATAACCGAGCGAAAGATCTCGGTGATTACATACATGGAAATGGTGCAGGGAGGCCGCAACAATCAGGAGATAAGGCAGCTTAAGCAGTATCTGTCCTATTATAATTTTTCGGTTCTTCCTCTCACCGAAAACATCGGTCATCGCGCTTTGGTTTACATGGAAGAATATCGTCCTTCGACCGGGCTCACCGTTGATGACTCCCTGATTGCAGCCACCGCGGCGGAAAACCAGCTTGTCCTTTTGACCGGTAATCTCAAGCACTATAGGGCAATTCGCGACTTGGAAATCAAACCATTCCGTCCTTAGGGCGTCTGCCCGCCGCCCGGGCCAATAATTTCCTCCGCCTTCTTCTTGAGCTCCGCCCTTGCGAGCTTTCCGGTGGCGGTTCTTGGTACTTCGTCCACGAAGAGCACGTGCTTGGGTTTTTTATAGCCGGCCATGTGGTCGCGGCAATAGGCGATGATTTCCTCGGGCATGAGGTCGGCGTCATCCTTGAGCTGGATCAGGGCGGTGACGGCCTCTCCCCAGCGGGGGTCGGGCAGGCCGGTCACGGCGGCGTCCGCGACCTTTTCGTGCTGCATTAAAATTTCTTCCACCTCCTCGGCGTACACCTTTTCGCCGCCGGTGTTGATGATGGAGGACCCGCGGCCGATGAAGTTGAAGTATCCCTCCTCGTCCACGGTGCCCTCGTCGCCGACGCGGAACCAGCGCTTGCCGTCCATCTCGTAGAAGGTCCTTTGAGTCCGCTCCGGGTCCTTCCAATAGCCCAGCGAGTTGAAGCCGCCGAAGACGAGCTCTCCCTTCTCTCCCGGCTTCGCGTCCTCCCTGGTGAGCGGGTTGATGACGCGGGAGCTGTTGATGCCCCGCGGCTTGATCTTGATGCGGAGCATGGCGATGTCCTGGTCCTGGGACGACGAGATCTGGGTAAAGGCCGCGCTGGTCTCGGTGCTGCCGAGCTCGTCGAGGAGCAGCAGGCCCGGGTTCTTTTTGAGGAAGCGCTTTTTGACGGATGGCGACCAGCGCACCCCGGAGGAGATGATGGTGGCGAGGGAGCGGATGTCGTAGTCATTTTTTTCCAGCTCCTCGACCATGGGGATGGCGAAGGCGTCGCCGACGATGACGATCATGTTGGCGCGGGTGCGCTCGACGGTCCGCCACAGCTCGGCGGGGCTGAAGGGATGCTTCTGGGTGAGGTAGATGCTGGTCCCGGCGTTGGTGCCGATCATGGAGAAATTGGTCTCGTAGGCGGTTCCGTGGAAGAGGGGCGCCACGGAGATGAGCTTCATCTTGCCGGCGGAGAGCTTGTAGTTGAGCCGGGTGCCGAAGATCCGGAGCATCAGCCGGTCCACCCTCTCGCTGTCGGTGGTCTTGGCGATCAGCCAGCGAACGAAGCGGCCCTTCAAGAATTTCTCGGTCAGCGGCAGCGGCAGGGTGGTGAGCAGGGCGGGGTAGGCCTCGCGGGGCAGGTCGGGCAGGCGCTTGATCAGCGGCTCCAGGGCCGTGAGCATGATGGAGTCGAGCCCGCGCACGCGGTTGATGCCGTCCCAGACCGTGCCCTTCGGATACCCCGTGGTGCCGCCGGTGTAGAACAGGAACGCGAAGTCGTCGTTTCTCACTTGCCAGGACAGCCGCGGCTTATCCGCGGGGAATTGGGCCATCAGTTGCTCATAGCTCTTCATCCCGTCCGGCGCGTTGCCTCCCATCACGATGAAGTGCTTGAACCCGGGCAGCTCCGGCCGGATCCGCTGGATGGCGTCCAGGTAATCATGCTCCATGATCAGGCCGACCGAGTCGGAGTCTTCGAGCAGGTACTTGAGCTCGGCGGGCACGAAGCGGGGATTCAGGTTGACGGGCACGGCGCCGATCTTGGAGATGGCGAAGTAGCTCTCCATCCACTCGATGGAGTTGAAGCCCATGATGGTGACCCGGTCCTCCTTCTGGATCCCCAGGGAAAGGAGCGCGTTGGCCAGGCGGTTGGTCCTTAAATCAAATTCCTTCCAGGTCAGCCGGCGCTCGCCCTGGATGAAAGCGACCGCGTCGGGCGCGGCCCGCACGATCGTCTCCAGCCGGCCCGCCCAGGTGTGATTACTCTTGTGGCCGTCCGGGTACTTCCTCCGATAATGCTCGAACGAGTCCGCTGCTGCCATGCCCCGCTCCTTTTCGCTTATTGCTTCGCTCCGGCCCGGCGGCTCCGGCCCGCGATAACTATACATCATCCGCGCCGCGCGGAGCAAGATATTTTTTCCATCACGTCATAAACCGTGCCGGAGATTTGCGGTGCAGGCGTCCCGCCTGCTTTCGAAGCAGGTGGCGCAGGCCGGAAGCCCGCACCACAATCTATTGTTGATACCTGTCCCATTCGATGCGATTATAAAACCGATGAGCGGTTACGACTATCGCGTCAGCCTCCCGGCGCCGCCGCGCCCGGCCCCGCCGATCATGCCCGCGGGTGCGCCCGCCTTCCCCTGGGTCAACGCGCTCCTCTTCGCCGCCACCTTTTTCACCACCATGCTGGCGGGCGCTTACCTCTCCCACTTCGACAGCGACTTCTTCCGCTTCTGGATCATGTTCCGCTACCATCCGGAGTGGCTCATCCAGGGGCTCGCGTTTTCCGTCCCGCTGCTCGCCATTCTCCTCGCCCACGAGATGGGGCATTACCTGGTCTCGAAGTATCACGGCGTCCATTCCTCGCTCCCTTACTTCATCCCCGGGCCGTCGCTGGTCGGGACCTTCGGCGCGGTCATCTTCATGAAGTCGCGCATCCCGGACCGCCGCGCGCTGTTCGACATCGGCGCCGCCGGTCCGCTGGCCGGCCTCATGGTGGCGCTGTTCACCTTGTTCGCCGGCATGGCCACGGCCCATACGCAAACCTTCAGCGAGGCCGATTACCCGCAGGGCATGGTCGCGTTCCATCCCAACCTCCTGCTTTACGCGGTCATGAAGGTCTGGTCGTTCACGAACTCAATGGTCGCCTCTCCGGACGTCATGATCGAGAGCCCGCTTCTTGACGCGGCCTGCGTGGGCTTCCTGGTCACCGCGCTGAACCTGTTGCCGGTGGGCCAGCTCGACGGCGGGCACGTGGCCTATGCGGCGCTGGGCCGGCGCGCGTCATGGCTCACCTGGTTCACGATTGCCGCGCTGCTCGGCATGGCCTTCCTCTGGCCGGCGTGGGGAATCATGGTGGTGTTCCTGGTCCTGCTCACCGGCTTCAAGGGACTGCGCCATCCGCCGCCCGACGACCCCGACCTTCCGCTCACCCCGGGCCGAAGCCTGCTTGCCATCGCGATGCTCATCATCTTCATCCTCATCCTGGCGCCCGTCCCGGTATCCGTGTACGGCCCCTGATTTGGGAGTGCGGCGGTACGACGCCGCTTTCATTTGACTTTCCATCGCCGTAACGGGTGGGGTAAAACCGCAGAGGCGCGGAGGACGCGGAGTTAAAGAAATAAAATTTCTTTCTCTGCGCTCTCTTAAGTCTCCGCGGTTACATCTTAAGAACCATGGTTTCCCACTCCAATGAAAGCGCCGTCGTGCCGGCGCACTGCAAATTGACAGCCCTTCTTGCCGCGTCCTATGATCTGGTCCAGCAAAAAGCGAGGTGATGAATATGAAACATGCGGTGCGCTCCACGGCGGCCCCGGCGCTCCTGATTATGGCCCTTCTGGCTCTCCCTTCCTGTCACATTCCTCAGATGGACCGGTTCGACCCGGTCAGCGGCAAGCTCGCGGGCATGGGCACCAGCGCGCCGGCGTCGGTGGTGAGGGATGAGAACGGCGTCGCGCACATTACGGCCGAGACCGACGAGGACCTGTTCTTCGCGGTGGGCTACGCCATGGCGCAGGACCGCTTCGCGCTGATGGACCTTCTCCGCCGCGCCGGGAGCGGGCGGCTCTCCGAGCTCTTGGGCTCGCCCGCGAAGTACAAGGACTTTGACCTGCCCCACATGGACATCGCCTTGCGCGCGTTCCGGTTCAACGAGAGCGCGGAAAAGGGCGTCAAGGATCTCGATCCGGAGTCGCGCCGGCTGCTCGCGGCCTATACCCGCGGCGTGAACCGCTACCTCGAGGACGGCGGCGGTTCCATCGCCATTTATCACGCGTGGCACACGGCGCCGGCGCCGTGGACCATGGAGGACTCGTTCGTGACCGCGGAGATCATGGGCCTGGCCCAGTGCGCGTCTTCCTTGTTCGAGGAGTACTACCTGGAGCGCATCCGGCGCGAGCTGGGCGACGATGCCCGCGACCTGTTCACGCCGGCGTATCCGGCGGACGCCACCATCATCACCCGCGATGCCTCGCCGCTTTCCTTTCTCGCGCCCTCGCTCCCGCTCTCCCGCCTCATCGGTCCGCTCGGGTCCAACAACTGGGCCATCGCCGGCAAGCGCACCGTCTCCGGCCTGCCGCTGCTATGCAACGACCCCCACGTGCCCGACACCACCATCCCCACCTTCTGGTGGCACTGCGACCTCCACAGCCCGGGCTTCAACGTCATGGGCATGATGTTCGTCGGCTTCCCCGCCTTCGGCGCCGCCACCAACGGGAAGCTCGGCTGGACGCTCACCAACGTCATGGCCGACTACATTGACGTCTGGCGCGAGAAGGTGAACCCGGAAAATCCCGACGAGTACATGTACGGCGGAAAACCGGAGCCGTTCACCAAGGTGAGCGGCGTGGTCAACGTGCGCGGCAAGAAGCCGGTGCCCTACGTGATGCGCCTCACCCGCCACGGCGCCGTGATCGAGCAGGGGCTCCTGGGCTGGAAGGTCCCGGGCGAGCCGGGCGAGGTGCTCGCCATGCGCTACGTGGACCTGGACCTGGCCCGGTGGTTCAAGGGCTACCAGGCCATGGCGCGCGCCGGGAATTTTGACGAGTGGCTGGCCGGCGCCCGGGACGAGGCCTGGGGACCGTTCGCCTGGAACCACACCTACGCGGACGCGGCCGGAAAGATCGCGTACTGGGCCACCGGCCACTTCCCGATCCGCGGCGACAACCAGGGCTGGATCGCGCGCAGGGGCTGGGACCCGGAGCAGGACTGGCAAGGCTGGGTGCCGTTCGAGGAGAACCCGCACCTCACGGACCCGGTAAAGGGCTACATCGTGACGGCCAACAACCGGCCCGACCTGCCCGGGTATCCGTACTACATCACCGTTGACTACGTGAGCCCGTCGCGCTCCACCCGCATCACCGAGCTGATCGAGCAGCTCACCAGGGAAAAGGGCAAGCTCGACGTGGACGACATGAAGCGCATCCAGTATGACGTCGCCGACGTCTCCGCCCGCAAGATGGCGCCCATCATCTTAGCCGACCTGGAGGGCGCGGACGACCGGGAGCTGGCCCAGGCCGCGGACCTGCTCCGCGAGTGGCGGGACCAGGGCTACGAAGCGCTGCTTTCTTCCCGCGGCACCTGCGTGTACGAGGTCTTCATGCAGTACTTTCCAGAAGCCGTGTTCGGCGACGAGCTGAACCCGCACACCAAGACCGGCGCGAGCTACGTCGGCCTCCTCGAGTCGGCCCTGGACAAGATCATTGACGACCCGCAAAGCAAATGGTTCGACGACCGGAAGACGGCCAGGGTCGAGACGCGGCGCGACATAACCCGCGCGGTGATGAAGCAGACCATGAAATACCTGCGGGGCAAGATGGGGCGAGACGTTTCCAAGTGGCGATGGGCGGACTTGAGTTCCATCCGCATTTCTCCCACCCTGGTTCCGATCCCCACGGTGAGCGCCAAGCAGTCACGCGGCCCCTTCCCCATGCCCGGCACTTATGAGACGGTGCGCGCGAACGGCTTCCTGTTCCTGAGTCCGCTGGGCTTCTATCACTGGGAGGGACCGAGCACGCACATTATCTTTGATTTCCGCGACCCGCGCCGCGCCTATTACAACTGCTCCGCCGGGATGGGCGACAACGAGCAGGGCGGCCGCTACGACAACCTGACGCCGCTGTGGCTCGATGGCCGCTACACCGTGATGAGCATGGTGGAGGACGAGTACCGGCAGGGCATGATGGGCGAGCTCATTCTCCGGCCGTGAGCGTGAGCCGGGCCTTCCCGGAGGCGGGGAAGGCGAGCGAGATGGTCTGAATCCCGGCGGCCGGATCGTAGGCGGAACCGGTCTCGAGGTCGGCGGCGACCCGGGCCGCGGCGGCGGGGCTATACACGGCGCAGCTCACTTTTTCTCCGGGCACTCCCTCCATTTCGATCCGCACCGCCCCTCCTTCCAGCGCGATCTTTTGGAAGCGTTTCCGGCTCAGCGTGATGAACTTGTCCGGCTCGCCGATCACGGCCATGCCGTTCGCGAGCAGGGGCGCGATCACGTAGTAGCAGGCGATGTTCGAGGGCATGCGGCCGAATTTTATTTTTTTGCCGGCCGCGGAGGCGGTGCGCTTCTTCCAGTTGTAGATGATGTATTTTTGCGCGGGGTCGAGGCCGAGGTCGGCCATGGAGACGCTGGGATCGCCCATGCGATAGGGCCAGATGTTGAAGGCGGAGAGGTAAGTGGAGGCGCCGATGGCGTGGCTGCTCTCGGTGCTGATGATCCAGGGCTTCACGCCGCCCAGCGCCATGTTGTCGTTTCCCAGGAACATGATGTCAATGGGGGTGGCGGGGCGGTCGGGCTTGAGCAGGACTCCGTCGTCGCGGCAGGTGCGCATGATGAGCTCGCGGTCGGAGTAGCCGATGCGGTCGGAGGGGCCGACCGGTCCGCCGGAGAGCGATGCGATCAGGGCCTCCTCGAAGGGGCTCGCCTCCGGGATGATCATGTAGGTGGCGCGCTGGCCCACGGTGGTCTGGAAGTTGTCCTTGAACGGCCACAGCCCGACCGACCAGGCGAAGAGCGAGGCCTCGTGGAAGGGGACCCAGAAAAAGGACTTGGCCAGCCCGCCCTTGTAGTCGTGGGACACGCGGGCGTGGCTGGCGTTGTTGTGCTTTAGCTGCTGCATGAAGAGCTCGGGCGACGCCATGCATAGCTGCATGGTAAGGCCGCGGGCCGCGGCGGCCTGGGCCATGGCGTCGTACCACGACGCGCCGTTGCCGAGTCCCTGCCGGAGCCACGGGATCATGGCGATGTGGGTATAGAGCCAGTCCTGCTCATAGACCTGGATGCCGAACTTCAACGCGTTGTCCATGATCTCGTCCCAGAACGCGGGATCAATGGGGAGCGCGCCGCGGCGCTTGGGATCGTTGCCCAGGGCGCATTGGTAGCGCCCGCAGTAGGGACTCGTATCCGCGGTATAGCGGTTGTGGGCCACCAGCGGCAGCCCGAGCTTTTTAGTGAAGGCGGCGAGCCCGTGCGGGAACATCTCGGGGATCGGCTCCCACAGCATGGTCCCGCCGCGGTTATGGGAGGAGCGCAGCTCGATCTCGGCCTTCGGATACCACCAGGAATCAATCTGGAAATAGCCGTAGGGGATGCGGGCCTCGTCCGCGTACTTCTTCACCGCCAGCAGCGTGTCCTGGTAGTTCATGCCCGGCTCGGTGCGGTAATAGTAATAGCTCCCGTTGTCGGTCCAGTATCCCAACTTGCTCATGGCCGCGTCCGCGTAGGGGTCCGCCGGATGGTGGCCGTGCCAGGCCGAGATGATCCGGCCCCACTCCATGAACGTCTTGTTGATGCCGCGGCCGGAGACCACGAGCGTCTTGGTCACCGTGCCCGCGGGCACGCGCTCGGTCAGGCCGCCGAAGCCGCATTGCCACTCGCCGCCGTCCGGCGCGGTGAGCGCGTCCATGAAATTGTCGAGCGGCGAAATTATCATGACCTCCAGGTCCTGGCTGAACAGGACCACGGGCCCGGTGGTGGGGATGGGCCGGTGCGTGGGCGTGACGAATTCCTCGACGGCGAAGGTGAGGACGTGGGAGTAGGCGCGGGGCGCCTTGAGCGCGGGCAGCGCGAAGTGGGGGCGATCGAACTTGCCGGTGGGAGCGGTGATATCTGTTGCGGTCTCGATCTCGAAAATGTAAGCGCCTTCGTGATCCTGGAGCTTCATGACGCGCGCGTGCGCCACGGCTTGGCCGGTGGGCAGGGCGAGGTCGAGCGGCGTGACCAGCGCGCGTCCCGCCGGCGTGAATTCCTCCGCCTCCGGCCCGTTCGCGCGGCCGGCAAGCTCGACCAGATCCGCGCCCGGACGGGACGGGTCGCGGGGCCAGAGGAAACGGAAGGACGCCTCTTGGCCGCCGCTCAACTCAAGCGGCGCCGCGGCTTGAAGCGGCCCGGCCCCGGCGGAGAAGGCCGCCATCAGTCCGGCGAGAATCAACAGCCCCGAAATTTTTCCCAACTTCATGCCCTTCCTCCCGATCGTTCATATTGTCCCTGCATCCTGGCCGGGCCGGACGCGGATCAGCCCGGTCATGGTATCGTAAAGGCCGGCTCGATTCAAAAAGGCGACGGGCATTGTGGCGCGGTCGTCCCGCCTGCCCTCTGATCCCGGAGTGCAGGCCAGAGGCCCGCACCACAATTATTGTTCATGCGGTTGACTTTTAAATTCAACCTGCTATGTTGCAAAAAAATCGCCGTATGCTCCGCGGGTCCGGCGCAGGGAGAAGAATCATGGATGATAATTTTATCGTGGAGCTGGCGGCCGAGGGCGAGAAGAAGTTCGGGTTCGAGGTCCCGCTGGCCATGACGCTTTCGGACGCTCTGACCAACCTGAAGGGGACGGTTGAGGAGGTCATCTCCGCCTCGGACGGCTGGAAGGACAAGGACGGGCTGAAGCCGCTGATCGTGATCGAGGCCTCGGCCTGGCTGGAAATTTTCAAGCAGGCCATTCAGGTGGCGGCGGCGGACCCGCTGTCGCCGGTCGCGGCGCTTAGCGATGGCAACGCGGACAAGCTCATCGGCCTCGCCAACAGCGGCAACAAGCTTATGAAGCATTTCTACATCTACGGCCAGCCCGGGTCTGACGCGCTCAAGATGTTCTTCGTGTTCAAGACCGCGCCCGGGATCAAGATGGTGACCTCAATAGACTTCGGGTGATGCGGACGGGGACTGATAAAGGCCGAACTCGGCGAGCGTTGGGCAGAGCCGGGAGCGGACGATCCGAACGCGCACCCGGTCCGCGGTGACGGCGGGAAAGCGCAACAGGCGCTTATGGCCGATGACCGTGGCATGGGTAATGACGGCCCAGTTGCCTTCGTCCCAGGCCTCAAGATAAAACTCCTCCACCCGCTGTCCGGACTTGATGTGTTCCCGGAGCAGGGCCACGTTAAACGTCCGCGGGCCGTCCAGCTCGTAGACGATCGCGGCCGCGGTCACTCCCTCATCAGTGCTCCAATAAGTGTCAGGGTCGCCATCCAGTGTCTGGCCGGCGCCGTGGCCGTCATCATTCGTTTGCTGCGTCGAGGCGACGGCGCGCGCTCCGGCGGCCAGGTTTTGGGCAAAGGTCCGGTCGAGGACCTGGGCCAGCTCCATCACTCTTCGGGCGTCGTTCTCATGGACCAGGCCGCGGCGGTCCGGGGGCAGGTTGAGGATGAGGAGCCCGTTGCCGCCGACCGCTCCGTAATAGATGGCGAGGAGCTTGGGGAGCGGCTTGACCATCGAGTCTTCGCGGGCGTGATAGAACCATCCCGGCCGGATCGAGGTGTCAATGAAGGCGGGATACCAGCGGAGCTTCTCACCCCGCTTCGCCGCTTCCATGAGCTTGTCCCTGCCTCCGATGTCCTCGGCCTGGTAATCGAATTGCTCGGGCACCACGCTCCACTCGCTGGCGCGGTTTTTACCGGCTTCGTTCCCGCACCAGCGCGTATCGGGGCCGACGCTCGAAATCACCGCGTTCGGCTGCAACTCGCGGATGAGCGCGTAATAGCCCTCCCAGTCGTAAAGCTGCCGCATCTTTTTCCATTTGCGCCCCCTGCCCGCCCCGTCGAGCCAGACGTCGGCGACGGGGCCGTAGTTGGCGAGGAGCTCGCGGAGCTGGTTCTTGTAATAATCGTTGTAGGCCGCGGTCCCGTAAGTCGGCTCGTGCCGGTCCCAGGGCGAGAGGTAGATGCCGAGCTTGAGCCCTTCGGCCCGGCAGGCTTGGGCGACCTCGCGCACCACGTCGCCCCGGCCGTTCTTCCATGGGCTGTTTTTAACCGAATGCCCCGTATAGGCGCTGGGCCAGAGGCAGAAGCCGTCGTGGTGCTTGGCCGTGATGATGATCATCTTCATGCCCGCGGCCCGGGCCGTGCGCGTCCACTGGCGGGCGTCAAAGGCGGTCGGATTGAACAGGCGCGGGTCCTCCCGGCCGTTGCCCCACTCGCGGCCGGTGAAGGTGTTCATGCCGAAATGCACGAAGGCCACGTACTCCAGGTCCTGCCAGGCAAGCTGGCGCGGGGAGGGCGTGACCCGCGCGGCCTTCATCACGACAGTTTCCGGGCTGTCATGCGGATCGAGCCGGACCCAATTGGCATCGGAGGGGACCGCCGCCGCGGCCAGGGCAATTAAGACCAGTGCCAGCGCCGTGGTTGCGCTGCCTTTCAACCCAGGAAACATGACTTCTTCTCCCTTGAGGCTAAAGCCTAGGCCGGTTCAAGCTTGACGGTTGCGCTTTTAAGTGTGTTGCCGTTGAGGTCCCTGACCGTGACCTCGATTTCCAGGGAGGGCGGCGAGGAGGATTTTCTCGTGACGCGCGCGGTCTGGACGATCGTTCCCCCGATATAAATGGGACTTGCGTACTTGATCGCGATGGCGGCCACTCTCCCCGCCGGCCCGATCCAGTCCTCGATCATTTTCGGGATGAAGGAGAAGGTGTAGACCCCGGCCACCACGATGTCGCGGTAGCCCATCCTCATCGCGTAATTCTGGTCGGAGTGGAGCGGGTTCATGTTCCTGATGAGCTGGTTGTAGGCGAAGTAAGTCTCCCGGTCCATGGTTGCCCGGAGCTCGGGCAGCGCGTCGCCGACCTGAATGCTCTGGAAATTGACTTCGCCTGATCCGTTCATGGCCTGATTAACCCCGCACCGCGGTCTTCAGGAAGAATTGATGCAGGTCCGTGGCCGCCCGCTCGCCGTCCGCATCCAGCAATATGACCTCGAAATCCGCCACGAAATAGTCGCCCTTCTTGCCCGACTTGCGCTCGAGATTCGCGAGCCTCATCTCCTCGCGATAGGGGCGGGCGCTGATCGTGAGCGGCTTAAAAATTTCGATGCGGGAGGATGAATGGACCACGCCCTTGATGGTCCCCGGGAACTTGACGAAGAAGGCGACCATGATCCGGGTGACGATGGGATCAATGAAGGTCATGAGGTACCCGGCGGGGAGGCGGTCGCGGGCCTTACAGGCCGCGTAATCGTGTCCGGTGAGGCGGCAGTACTCGCGGAGCGCATCGTGATCCACGCGGAGCTCCAGGGCGCCGGTCTCGGCAACGAGGGCCTCGAGCTCTTTTTGAAAACGCTCCCCGGATATTGCTTCTTCGCCGCCCATCATCTTATTCCGTTCTCCGGCCTCCGTCGGCCCGGGCCGACTCAGCCTATCTCCGGCAGCAGCGCCCACTTGATGTGCCACTTGCCCTCGTCCGATTGGTCCAGGCAGACGATGCCGCCCATCTGGAATTTGATGACCGGCGGCTCGGGCGCCCCGATTATAAGGTGCGAAGTCAGCCGCTCCATAAAGGGCAAGTGTCCGACCAGCATCAGGCCGTCGCCGCTCCGGAGCCCGACCGCCACCGGGGCGACGTCGTCGTTGGGGTTGATTCCCGGCCGTTCGCTCACCCCTTCAGGCGGGCCCAGGGCCTGGGCCATGATTTCCGCGGTCTGCCGGGCGCGGGTCTTGCCGCTGTGCTCGATGCGGCGGACGGCGATACCGCTCTTGGCGGCGGCGCCCGCCATGTCCTTGACCCGGGCCCTGCCCTCTTCGGAAAGGGGCCGGTCCGCGTCCTGCTCCTGGGGCAGGGCCTTTCCGTGCTGAACCAGATAAAGCGCCATCACCGTCCCCTCCTTTCTTCGCCGTTCTCCGTTTCCTTACCGTACCACGGCGCGGCTCAAGGCCGTAACCAAAGAGTTTATTAACAAGGATATTCAGGATGTCAAGGATAAGATTTTTTTATCCTGAATATCCTTTACATCCTTGTTCATTCATTCTTTCAGCCAGTCGGTCATGATTTCGTAAAAGTGCAAAGATATTTATGCATCTTGCATGTTAGTACCCCAGTGCGGCCCCGGCCGCAACCAATAAATGGAATGAAGAAGATAACCACAGATGAACACGGATGAACACTGATTTTTCCCAACATCATCTATTAATCTGTGTTGATCCGTGTTCATCTGTGGTTATAAAAAAAAGTGCAAAGAAATTTATGCATCTTGCATGTTAGTAGTACAGGGGACAGTTCCGGTGAAGTTCGCCGGCGATTCCATATTGACTCGCGGATCGAATCGCATCTACAATAGACGCGTGTCCGGCTGTCGGGCCGGGCCGCGAGGAGACAGATGGTACACCGTCCGGAAAGACGCCAACACGCCCGCATTCCCGCCGACTACCAGTATTTTATCACGGTGGAGGGCAGAACGCGCACCGGCCGGACCCGCGACGTCACGCCTTTCGGGGTCAGCATCCTGTCGGAAAGCGCGCTCAGCCCCGGACTCGAGCTCGACGTCAAGCTTTTCATCCCTGACGTTAACCTGAAGATCGAGGCGCGGGGCGAGGTGGTTTACTGCATCGAGGACCCGCACCAAACGGAATCGTCGGCCCGATACCTTGCCGGGATCAAGGTGGTTGAGGGGACGTTGGAGGACCTGTCGCTGATTGATCCCAAGAAACGGATCAGCCGCCACACGCCTTCCCACACCATCACCATCAACGCGGACGCCAAGCGCTGCTACGAGCTGCTCGCGGAATTCGAGCGCTACCCGGAATGGGCGGGCGGGGTGCTGGAGGCGCAGGTGATTGATACCCTTCCGGACGGCCGCGGCCGGCGCGTCGAGTTCGTGCACAACTTTTTTCTGCGCAAGGTCAATTACGTGCTGGACTACGTCTATGACGACCAGGCAAAAATCCTGAGCTGGGTCAGCGCCGGCGGCGACGAGGACATCCTCAACATCAGCGGGAACTACGCCTTTGTCAGCAAAGGCCCGAACCTCACCGCGGCGACCTACGAGCTCTACATCACCCTCTCCATCATCCCCTCCAAGTACCTGGTGCAGTACGTCACCAACATCCTCATGCTCAAGGAGATGAAGAACTTCAAGAACTTCGTGGAGAAGAACGCGCGGTAGCATAGTATTCAGCACTTAATGAGCCTTGCCCTAATTTATCTCCGATGCCGTTGACCGCCTTTATTTCGCCCCTTCAGGGCTGAAAAGGATATTATGGGCGCCGATATCCCAGGGTAGGCCGAGGACGGCCAACCCTGGGCTATCTTATTTTGGCCCTTTCAGGGCTTAAGAATAAGAGCCAAAGCGATTGAAAAAGTACACTGCCCGCAGCCGATCACTTCCCCTTTTTCCGCGCCGCCGCTTTTTTCCTTTTCCCGATGCTGTAGGCCCTGCCGATCTCGCGGCCGATGCGGAAGTATTTTTTATCCGAGGTCGAATAGATGATGGGGTCGGCCTTTTTGATGTCGGGCCGGCCGCCGGTCATGCACTTTGGGTCGGCCCAGATCGCGACGATCTCGCCCAGGAAAACCTCTTCCTCGTGGAGCTTCAGGGTGCGCACGAGCCGGCATTCCAGGCTGATGGGGCACTGGGCGATCAGGGGCGCGGTCTTGAGCCCGCCGTAGTACACCTCGAACAGCCCGGACTTGTCCACCTTGCGTCCGGAGTAAAGGCCGCAGAAGTCGGTCAAGGCGGCCATGCCCGCGGACGGGATGTTCACGCTGAACGTCTTCATGCTCCTGATCCCCGCGTTGGTGTAATGGCCGCGGTGGGACGACACGGAGACCACCGGCGGATCATAGCCCACGATCCCGCAATTGGCGATGGTCATGAAGTTCGGCCGGCCCTTGACCATCGCCCCCACCAGCGCCGCCGGCTTCGGATACATGAACGGCCGCGGGGACAGTTTTATTTTTTCCATTTCAGCCTCCCTGCGGAAACGGCTATTCACCGGCAACGGCGGCCGGGTGGTTCCTCATTCATCGGCGCCGTTGATCCGGAATTTCCGGATGTAGCGGTGGAGCGCGTGGCGCGAGATGCCGAGGAGTCTGGCCGCTTCGGTTTTAGAGCCGGCCGCGGCCAGGGCCTGGACGATCATTTTGCGCATGTATCGGTCCACGGCCTGATCGAAATTCCAGTTGGAGCCGGATGGCGGCGGCTCATCTTCCGGTGTCGGCTCCGGGGCCCGCGTCTCGGCCTTGCGCTGCTTTTTAAGCGTTGATATCCCGTTGATGATCTCCTTGTTCTCGTTTCTCAGCACGACCCGTTCCAGGATGTTTCTGAGCTCGCGCACGTTTCCGGGCCAGTCGTAATGCATAAGCTCGGCCAGGGCCTCGGGGCCAAGCTCGGGCGCCTTTTTCAAGCCCATGTCGCGGGCGATCTTTTCCAGGATGGCGGCGGCGAGCAGCGGCATGTCTTCCTTTCGTTCCTTGAGGAGGGGGACCATGATGGCGAGGACGTTGAGGCGGTAATAGAGGTCCTCCCGAAATCGCTTCTCCTGGACGAGCGATGCCAGGTCGCGGTTGGTGGCCACGATGATGCGGGCGTCCACCCTGATCTTGGTCTCGCCTCCCACGCGCATGAACTCGCGGGTATCGAGGAAGTTGAGGAGCTTGGCCTGAAGGTCGAGGGGCAGGTCTCCGATCTCGTCGAGGAACAGGGTCCCGCCGTGGGCGAGCTCGAAGAGCCCCCTTTTGCGTCCCTTGCTGCCGGTGAAGGCCCCGGCCTCGTGGCCGAAGAGCTCGGACTCGATGAGCGAGGGGGCGAGGGTGGTGCAGTTGATGTCGAAGAAGGGCCCGTCGGCGCGGGCGGAACGCTGATGGATCCATCCGGCCAGATAGGTCTTGCCCACTCCGGACTTGCCGAGGAGAAGGACGTTGCCGTGGCTCCGGGCCGCGAGCATGGCCTCTTCCAGCACGCGGCGCATGGCCGGCGAAGGGAACTGGTGGAGGTCGAAGCCCGCGCCTTCCGGCTCGGCATAGTCCCGGGACCGGCGGAGCTTGACCTCGGCGGAGAGCTTCTCGCGCTGTCTCTGCTCCAGCTCGGCCAGGGCCTGCAGCGCCTTCCAGCGCTCGGTCTGGTCCTCGGTGTGGGCGATCACCTGGTCGGGGACCACGAAGGCGTATTTGACGACCAAGTACTTCTGCTGCTCCAAGCACTGGTAATTATAGATCATGGCGCGCTCGAACGATTCCCGCTCCCGGAAGCAGCGGTCAAGGTCGGCGCGGATGGCGGGATCATCCGCGTAGAGCTCGGAGGCCTTGATGCGGATGTAGTCGCGGATCCGGCCGCGGGTGATGGCCACCGCGGCGGCGTTATAATCAACGAGGGTGAAATCATCTCCCTCCTTTTGCCAGGTGTAAGTGGGAACCGGGATGGCATTGTACTGGGCGCGGAGCCTCTCCTGGCTCAGCTTGATCGCTTCCTCCGCCTCTCTTCTCCGGGTGATGTCGTGGAACACGCCCTGGAAACCGATGAAGTTCCCGGCGGGGTCGCGCCGGAAAATCCAGCTCGCCTCGGCCCAGACCCGCGCGCCGTTTTTGTGGACCATCTCCAATTCCATCATCCGAGGCACATCCGGCATGACGCCCGTTTTCTTTTCCTCGTCCAGAGCCTCCACGGTGCGCAAAAACAACTGATGCCAGCGCTGATGGCTTTCGGCCGTCAACAGCCCGGTGGGACCGAGCGCCCCGGCCTCCTCAGGCGTATAACCGAGCAGGCCCTTGATGGAGGGACTGATAAAAACCGGCTTGGCCGCGGCATCGAGTATCCACAACACGTCCACCAGGTTTTCGACCACCAGGCGGTACCTGCGCTCGCTCTCCTGCACCGCATGCTCCGAGTTCTTGCGCGCGGTGATGTCCAGGACCGTGCTTTGAAAACCGCATAGCTTCCCGCCCTTGCGCAGGGGAAGGGTATTCACCTGGAGGTCCACGATTGCGCCGTCATTGCGCCGGATGCGGTACTCGCGCGGTCCGGCATTCGGCTCCTTCTCGACCTTGCCCAGGTCGGTGACGGCGCGGCCGAGGTCCTCGGGAACGATGAAGTCGCGGAAATTCATGGGCTTATCCGCGTCAAGCTTGTAGCCGGCCATTTCCTCGGCCCGCTGGTTGAAGAAGATGAAACAGCCCTCCAAATCGAACTCGACGTAACCATAGGCGGACTCGTTGACAAGGGACCGGAACTTGTTCTCGGCGTCGCTTAGGGCCTCCTCCATCTTGCGCTGCTCGGTGACGTCGGCGTGGACCACCACCCAGCGCTCGACGTCGCCGTTTTCGCCGAGCACCGGCCGGGCGAGGGTGATGAAATGGACATAGTCGCCGGTCTTTTTCCGGAGGCGGTATTCCTTATGGAAGGCGGATGTGCCGGCGGCGCTTTTTTCGATTGCGTCTCGGACCCGGGCGAGATCATCAGGGTGGACCTGCGAGAGATAGCCCTCGAAGTCGCGGGGAAAGCCGCCTGGCTCATAGCCCAGCAGCCGGTCAATATCATTGAACCCTTCCAGCCGCCGCGTGGCGGCGTTCCACTCGAACACATAATGGCCCACCATTTGTAACACACCGCAATCACTTTTTTTATGGTTCATGCTATGCTTCCGTATTGTAGATGAATCGTGCCGTCAAGCAAGCGACGGATGCCATATCCGCGGAAATCGGCCCGAGGCCCCCGCCGGAGCAGGGGAGAAGCTTAGATTGCAAGGGGATTGTACTTCCTGATACGATCTTGCTGACAAAACGGAAGGCAAGGGGAAAGCAAGCGATGCTCCTCACAATCACCAACCACCGCCCGCCCGCGACCGACCTCGGATACCTTTTGCACAAGCATCCGGAGAAGGCGCAGTCCTTTGCGCTGCGCCGTGGCGTTGAAGATTATACCCGCGGAGCGCCGACGCGGATCAAGGTGTTGTGCCGTGAATGAAGATCGTGTCAATAAGGACCTGATCCTGCCGGTGGGGACGAGAGTGGTCACCATGGTGGAGGTGAAGAGCCGGGAGGGAAGGCCGCTCCGTCCGATTGGCGCGGTCGGCCTGGTGGTCAAGGCGCCGCTGGACAACCATCACCCCTACCGGGTAAGGTTCCACGACGGGGCCGAGGCGGCGCTCAAGCGGAACGACCTGAAGATCTTCTCGCACTTTCAACGAGAGGGGATCAGCGGGGGCGAGGGCCTGCTGGCCGGCAAGCGAGCCGGTTGATCCGCGGCTCTGAATTTTCGCCTTGCCCGCGGGTTGACAAAGGCATATCCGATCTGGTAGTAATTAGGAAAATGGGAGGTGGGGAAAAAATGAAAAACAATGAACCTAAGACGCTCGGGCAGAGAATCAGGATGGTCAGGGGCGGCCTGACCCAGATGGCGTTCGCGGAGAAGGTGGGAATCAAGCAGGCCATGGTCAGCCGCTACGAGGCCGGCCATGAGACGCCATCGCCTCGGGTGCTGCTCCGGATCGCCCGGTACCACGACTGCAGCATCGAATGGCTGCTCACCGGAAAAGAGCTCCCGGCCGGGCCGCGCCTGACCACGGCGGAGCGGGTCACCCAGGCGGCCAAGCAGCTGCGCAAGACCGGGAACGCGGACGCCAAGGAATTCTCCGAGATGATGACGCATCTCTTCCTTGACCGGAGGACCATGCAAAAGGTCTTGAGCCATTACCGCTTCATGAAAAGATAGCGCCGTCCATCTCCTGACCGGTTGCTCGCGGCCCGGGGCCGCCGGCGAGGCGTCTCTCTGAGCCTCGGGGGCCCGTCCGCTTTCGGAGCGGCTTGGCGCCGCAGTTCGTTCGCGAACCCTTCCCCTGCATGGTATCCTGGCCAAGGCGCGACGCGGGATGTTCCCCCCACCACCGCTTTTTTCGCGGTTCAAGGACATGGACACGGAGCAGGCACAATCAGTCGGCGGCGCGCTTGACCGGGCGAGACAGGTCATGGCGGAGAGGTTCGGCCATGACCTCTTTCTTCCCGGCCAGGAAGAGTCGCTGGGGTCCATCCTCTCGCGGCGGAACCTGTTGGTGGTCATGCCCACCGGGAGCGGCAAGTCGCTGCTCTACCAGCTCCCGGCGCTGCTCGACGATGGGCTGACCCTGGTGGTCTCGCCGCTGATCGCGCTGATGAAGGACCAGGTTGACGACCTCGCCGGCAGGGGCATCCCCGCGACCTTCGTCAACTCCAGCCTGTCGGTCACGGAGCAGCGCGCGCGCCTTTCGCGCTGCTCCGCCGGCGAGTATAAGCTCCTCTACATCGCGCCGGAGCGCTTCCGCAACAGCTCTTTCCTTGCCGCGATCAAGAAGATCAAGGTGGCGCGGATGGCGGTGGACGAGGCGCACTGCATCTCGGAGTGGGGCCACGACTTCCGGCCGGATTACCTCCGTCTTAAAAAGTTCCGGGAGCTGATGGGCCGGCCGCTGGTGACGGCGCTCACGGCGACGGCCACGGTCCGGGTGCAGCACGACATTATCGAGGCGCTGGGGATCACGTCAGAGGACGTTGACGTGCACGTGCACGGCTTTGACCGGCCCAACCTGGCGCTCCAGGTGATTGACGCCTTCAACGACAACGACAAGAACAATTATCTGCTTGATTTCATCGGGCGCCACGATGGCGCGGGGATCGTTTACACGGGCACGCGCAAGACCACGGAGAAGGTGGGCGAGTTCCTGCGGCTCGCCGGGATCCGGGCCGCGGTGTATCACGCGGGCATGGAGCCGGACGAGCGGGAGGCGGCGCAGGACCGGTTCATCGGCGGCAAGGACCGGGTGGTGGCGGCGACCTCCGCCTTCGGCATGGGCATTGACAAGCCCGACGTGCGCTTCGTTCTCCACTACAATTATCCCGGCTCGGTCGAGCAGTACTACCAGGAGATCGGCCGCGCCGGACGCGACGGCCAGGACTCCTTCTGCGCGCTCCTCTATTCTCCCGCCGACCGCTTCCTGCGCGAGTTCTTCATAGACCTCAACTACCCGGGCCCGGAGATCGTGGAGAGCGTGTACCAGACGCTGTGGCGCATCCCGGAGAACCCGGTGAAGCTCACCTACGGCCAGATCGCGGACCGGTGCGGGGAGAAGATCAAGGACGGGCAGGTGGGCGCGGCGGTGCGGCTCCTGGACCAGGCGGGCATGACCAAGGCGTTTTCGGGCGAGCCGCGGGTGGCGCTGACGTTCGCGAAGCCGGGGGCGGAGCTGCTCAATGAGGTTCGCGGTCCGGCGCAGCGGCGGGTGCTGGAGGCCCTGTCATCGGTGGCGGACATCGAGGTACCCGGCCGCTTCGAGGCCGGACTGGATGAGCTGTGCCGCGACGCGGGGCTGAGCGAGGACCAGGCCCGGCGCGCGCTCTTGTCGCTCGACCACGCGGGCCTTATCGCTTATGAGGCGCCGTTCCGCGGCCGGGGCATCGAGAAGCTGGTCAATGATCCGCCTCCTTTTGATGAAGTGCCCATTGACTGGGAGCGGCACGAGCTCTTGCGGGGCGCGGAGGAGGACAAGCTGGCGGCGATGGAGGAATACATCGGCTCCACCCATTGCCGGCGCGAGTTCATCCTGCGCTATTTCGGGGAGAAGCAGTCGTTCTCGTGCGGCCGGTGCGACCGCTGCCAGGCTAAGGGCGGCCATGCGGCCGAGGGGAAAGTGATGGAGCGGGAGCCCGGGATCGCGCTCGCGGCCCTGGTGTGCGTGAGGCACATGAGGTTCTCGGTGGGACGCGGCAAAATCGTCCAGGTCCTTACCGGCTCGCGCGACAAGAAGCTGCTTAGCTGGGGACTGGACCGCAACCCCGCCTACGGCCTGGTCAGCGAAGACAAGGCGGCCGTGGAAGAGGTCATGGACGAGCTGTTGCACGAGGGCTTCATCAAGCGGGAAGGCGACGCCAAGCGGCCGACGCTGGCGCTGACCGAGCGCGGCCGGGAAGCGGCCATGGGAGCCGACCTGGAAAGCCTCAGGCGGCCGGTCCTGCTCCCGGCGGCGCCGGAGGCCGCTCATGCCGGACCACACCCCGGCGTTACGGCGAAATACCAGGCCGCGGCGGAGGATGAGATCCGCGCGGCCGTGCTGCGGTGCGTAGCGGACATGCCTTATTCGGTGGGCGTGGGCAAGGTCTGCGAGGTGTTGACCGGGTCCAAGGCCAAGTGGATCATGGCCGCGGGGGTGGACCAGCTCGAGGTGTACGGCGGCGCCAACGCCGGGCGCGAGCGCATCCGCGAGGTGATCGCGGCCTTGCTCGGCGAGGGGCTGCTGAAGAAAGGCGGGGACGAGCGTTACCCGACCCTGTTCCTGACCGGGCAGGGAGGCTCACGGCTCTCCATGGCTCCGGCCGCGGGCCGGCCGCCCGTTTCCGGGGCCACGCCGGACGAGCCTCCGCGTCATATTATTGACGAGGAAACGGCCGGGCCGGTGGAGCACGAGCTCAGCGAAGAGGAATACCGGGAATGGGCCGGGCAGTTGTACCGCGAGGAGCAGGTCTGGCCGGAAGCGGGAACCGCGGACGTTCCCGCGCGGCCCGCGCCGGACGCCGCGGAGAGGCTCGCGGATTTGCTGGCGTCATTACTGACCGCGGCGCCGGATGAAGCCAAGGCCATGCTCCCCGAGCTCGGCATGTATCATCCGCGCCAGATCATGGACCGGCTCGTCTCATCGTTCGATGCGGCCCCCGACGCCCGGCTTAGCGCCCGCGCGGTCTGGGCCGCCGGGGAGTTGGGCGGCCGCCATGCGTTGCCGTTCCTCATCCGTTGCTCGTCCTCCGATTCCGACAACGTCCGGCGCCTGGCCGCGGGGGCCCTGGGCAAGGCCGCGGCAGCGGCCAGGGCCGAGCCCGCGCAGATCAGCGCGGAACTGGAAAAAGCCAGAGAGGCGCTGACCAAGCTCCGGAATGATCCCTCAATCCAGGTCCGGCAGTACGCGGAAAAATCGCTCAAGGAATTTTAGCGGCGGGCCATGGCCTCTGCTTCCGGCCATAGAGCGCCCAGGCCACGAGAAGGGCTATGCATATCAGGGTGATCACGGCGCCGATTTTGATGGAAAGGGGCCGGAAGGAGAAGCGGACGATGCTGCGGCCGGCGTTTACGCGGACGGCGCGGCAAAGGACGTTGGCGGTGTAGATGGGAACGGGCCGACCGTTCACGGCGGCGGTCCAGCCGGGGTAATTGCGGTCGGAGAGCACGAGCCATCCGGCGGCGGGGGCGTCCACTTCGATGGTGACGTCGTCGGGCTGATAGTCGCGGACCGGGGCGGGGACGAGGCGGCGATCGTTGGGCGGCGTCTCCGGAATCGGCCCATGCGTGGTGATGATCACCGTGCTCTCATGGTCCGCGGACATGAACCGGGCCAGGGCCTCTTTTTCATCGGCGGCTTTTTGGGCGCGGGGGACCCAGTAGGCGCGGGGAAAGGCCTTGGCCAGGCGGCTTACCGCAAAACCGTTGGCCGGGTCATCGGCGATGAGCTTGCTCTCCACCCCCGTTATCGGGCCGAGGCCGGAGGGGGAGATGACGTACTCGAGGTTGAAGACGGCCATGGTCTTCGGAGACGTGTTCAGCTCCCGGTCATACAGCTCGCGGCCCAATTGCAACTCGTAAGACCCGTAACTTGCCAAGTCCTCGAACCCCGCGAGCCCGTCCAGGTTGCGCTTCAACGTGTTCCACTCGAAGATGCAGCCGCGCTCATAAAACGAGTAGGCGGTAAGCGATTGGTTGGTGTCCTTGAATTCCACCTGCTCGCGGACGATCCGGAAGCTGCCGAGCGGGGGCCGCCCGCCCGGAGAGATGGCCATGGCGGCGGCGGAGGGGCGCTGGAAAACGTCATTGGGACCGGCGGGCATGATCGTGACGTTGGTGAGCCACAGGTCAAAGGCGAGGAGAGCGATGAGCAGGTACATGGCGTGGGCCGGGGAAATGATCCGGCGGGCCGGGCCGAGGATGATGATCCCCGCGGCCAGGCCCACGGCCGACCACTGGATCCACCCGGAATGGATGTGGGCCATGGCTTCCTGATACCCGGTGGACTCGGGCGGGAAGCCGCCCAGTTGTTGGACCGCCAAGGGCCAGCACCAGCGGGCGGCCACGATGGCCGCGATCACGGCGGCCAGGTATATGGCGACGCTGCGGGCCGCGGCGGCGGGTTTTTCGCTCATCCATTGCTCGAGCTTCTCGGCGCCCAGGGCCGCGGCCACGGCCATGAAGCCGGTGAACCAGGCCATGTACTTGACCGGGAAGCGGAAGGAGCTGAACAACGGGACCAGGCGGTGGAACCACGAATAGACCGGGGTGTAGCGGCCCAGGGAGAGGAGCAGGAACAGCGCGAGTCCGGCCGCGAGCCAGAGCCGGAAGCGGCGGCGGCCCCGCGTGAGCCCGATCCCGGCCAGGACGATGATGGGCAGGCCCAGGTAATAGCTCATGCACCAGGGAAGGAGCAGCTCCTCGGTGTCCACCATGAATTTGCCCCAATAAGTGAATTGGGGCCACTGCACCCCGAACGGTGTCGGCCAGATGACTTCGAGCAGGGCGGCGGGGTGCAGGGAGTAGGCCAGGGCGTCCGGGAGCGGGAGGCCGCCGCTCCGGGTGCTTTGGCGCATCATCTCCCATGCCGGAACGATCTGCACCGCGGCCAGGCCGAGCGATGACGCCGCCGCCACGGCCGTCGCCGCGAGTCCGCGCGCGGTGTTTTTCAGGGCATGGGCGCTGCCCAGGGCGTAGAGGACCAGGAGGATTGCGGTGACGTAAGCCGTTTCCGGGTCGCCCGCCAGCACCTGCGCGGCCAGGGTGGCGCCGGCGGCGGCCGCCCAGATCAGCCGCTCCCGAAGCGAGCGGTCCATGCAATAAAAGACGAGCGGCGCCCAGGCCGCGCCCAGGACCATGCGCACGGGCCCGAACTGGCTGATCATGTAGCCGCTGAGCGCAAATGCCAGGCCGCCGAGCAGGGCCGGCCGGCGCTTAAGCCCCTTCCCGCGCAGGAACAGGTCCATGGTGAACGCCGCCAAAGGATAGTGGAGAAGGATGAAGAGCTTGTGGGCCAGGCCAAACGGCAGGAACGCGAAGAGCAGGTTCAGCGGGTAGAAGCTCCCGGTCTGCGGGTCCGCGGCGAACGGCACGCCCATGAGCTGCCACGGGCCCCACCAATAAATCGTCCAGTGCCCGAGCGCCTCGGCGATGTGGTATTTGTTGGAGGCCATGAAGAAGAAGCTGTCGCGGTAGTACGCGCCGTGGGCCCAGAATTTATGGAAAACGCAAAAGAAGAGGGCGGCGAGGAACAGGGGGCGCAGCCAGCGGCGCTCGGGTTCGGAAGTAGTTTGCAAGAAGCCCTCCACTCCTAATGACGGGCCGGATGGGCGCTCCGGTCGCGGCCCACCTCGGGCAGAAGCTCGCTAAACCCGGCGATCACCGCGTCATAATGGGCGATAAGTCCATCGTAGCCGCCTCTCTCGTGCAAGACGTCCGACCTCGCATCATCAAGAGTCGCCGCGCTCAAGAGGCCGGAGCTTCACTTTGCCCGGCCCGCGACTTCTTTCGGTCGTACCGGCCGATCTGCTTGTGGAAGAACTGGTTCGCGCCGGCGATGTACGCGTCGAGCGGTATCAGCTCCCTGGAGACCGCGTCCAGGAGCTCGGCCGGGATGCCGCCGTCCTTGACCATGCGGCGGCCGGCCTCCCTGGCCGCCGCGTAAACCTCCTCGGTCTTTTGCTTCATGATCTGCTCGGCCAGCGTCAGGAACTCGCCGTGCGGCCGAAGCAGCGCGCCCAGGAACTTGACGCCGCCCAGCCGGCATATGGCCTGGAACTGCGCCAGCATCGCATCGAAGTTGTCGAGCTCATGGAAGCCGCAGCTCGACACCACCACCATGCCCTTCATGTATTTGCCGCGGGCGGGATGAGTGCAGTGGCCCTCCCGCAGCTCGAGGAAAGGCTCGGTGAGCGGGATGAAGCGGTCGAAGAACGCCTTGAGCTGCGCGCTCATGCCGCAGACGTAAAGCGGGGTCGCGAACACGGCCACGTCACACTCGGAAAAGAGCTTCAAGAGCCCCGCCTGGTCGTCCTTCTGCACGCACTGCCCCGGCGTCTTCCACCAGCAATGGAAGCAGCCCAGGCACGGCTTGATCTTCTTTCCCTGAAGGTAAACCACGTCCACCTCGGCCCCCGCCTCTTGCGCCCCCTCGATAAAGGGCCGGAAGATACGCTCCGTGATCCCCTTCTCCCGCCGCGGACTGCCGCTCACCGCGAAAATTTTCATCACCCGTCTCCTTTCATCATGTTCCTGCGCCTCTCCTATAATATAATGCCCCGGCCCAAAGGCAAAAGCCGGCGGCGGCCGCCGGCCCTCCCGAACGGCCCCGAACGGCCGCGGGTTGAAACGGCGGAATGAATCAGATAGCTTGCTGGTCGGCAGGGTGTCGGGACCATAAAGGAGGGATGGAGCATGGGGTCCGGAAAAAGGCTGATCAAAAATGGGCTGACTTGTTTGATCATGGCGGCGCTTTTGGGCATGGCCGGCGCGGGAACGGCCGCGGCGGCCTGCGCGGAACAGGCCACGGCCGACGGCCTGGTCAATGAGGCCAGGCCGCTGTGGGCCCAGAAGACCCAGACGTCGGTGGGCGACGCCGTGAAGAAATTGGAGCAGGCCGCGGCGCTGTGCCCGGATGACGAGGCGGCGTGGACCCTGCTCACCCAGGCCTATTGGCAGACGGGAGACTGGCTGCCCCGCGAGAAAAAGGACGGGCGGCTCGCGCTGTTCGTGAAGGGAGAGGCCGCGGCGGACAAGGTGCTGGCCCTGAACCCGAAGAGCATTGACGGCCTGTACTGGAAGACCACCAACATGGCCTCCGCGGCCGACATGAAGGGCTGGGCCTCCAGCTTGTGGATGTTCCGGACACTATTGAAGAACATGGACCAGGTGGACGCCATGGACCCGCACTATTATTACGGGGCCACCGAGCGCTTCTGGACCGAGGTCATGTTCCGGGTCCCGCTGTGGCTGGCGGGCAAGTTCGGGTACGACCTGGAAGAGGACATCCTTAAGCCGCTGCTGGAAGAGATCAAGCGCGAGCCGCGCTACCTGGGCAACTACGTTTACGCGGCGCGCATCCTGTGGAAGGTGGGCGGAGAGGACAAGCACAAGCAGGCGCTCGACTACCTGGACACCGCGCTCAAGGCTGACCCCAACGCGCTCGCGGCCGATGCCGGGGACAACGCCGCCAACCAGAGGGAGGCGCGGCGGCTGTGGAAGGAGTTCACGGGCAAGGACTGGCCGCAAAGATAGGAATCAGGGCTTGAGTCCTGAGGCTTGGGGCCTGAGGCATGAGGCTTGGGGTGGCTCTGCCCTCATGCCTCAAGCCCCACGCCTCAAGCCCTCTTCACGGCACCTCTTCACGGCAATCTTCACGGCAATCTTGACGCTGAAATGAGTTTGGTCTATGCTTGCATTTGCCTCGGGAAAAGGGCTTTAGTGTTCCGGGCGGAAAATAAAAAGAGTGAAGCCGCATCAGCGGCGCATCGCACGTCCAACAAGCTTCAATAAATGCAGGAGGGCGTTTTGCCGACGCCGGGGAGGACCCTAAGATGAAATCGGGCAGTATCTGTTATCCGTGTTTCATGGAGCAGGCGCATTCGTCGGTGATGTACGCGGTGGATGACGAGGCCAGGCGCTGGGAGATCCTGCGGGAGGCCGCCCCGCTGCTCGCGGACCTTTCCATGGACCAGTCCCCGGCCTATAATTCCTCTCTCATCCTCCACCGCGTGGCCGAGCTGATCGGCGACCCCGATCCCTACGCCGCCGCCAAGAAGCAAGGCAACGAGGCCGCCCTGGCCATGCTCCCCGCGCTCCGCGACAAGATCAAGGCCGCCGATGACAAGCTCGAGACCGCCGTCCGCCTCGCCGTCGTCGGCAACGTCATAGACCTCGGCATCAAGCACGAGGCCGACCTTAACGCCACCGTGGAGCAGGCCCTCGGCGACGGCTTCGCCCGCTTCGAGTACGACGCCTTCAAGCAAAAGCTCGCCTCCGCCAAGCGCGTCCTCTACATCCTCGACAACGCCGGCGAGATCGTCTTCGACAAGCTCCTCATGGACGGGCTCAAGGCCAACGGCAAGATGGTGCTCGCCGCGGTCAAGGGCGGGCCCATCCTGAACGACGCCCTCATCGCCGACGCC
Source organism: bacterium (assembly GCA_035527835.1). Lineage (GTDB taxonomy): Bacteria > RBG-13-61-14 > RBG-13-61-14 > RBG-13-61-14 > DATKZS01 > DATKZS01. Next base: position 6,912 of record DATKZS010000067.1, on the reverse strand, counting down.
CGCCAGGTGGGCCTGGACAAGGCGGTCAAGGTCATTGACACCGGCAACAACTTCGTGGGCGTGATCCGCGACCAGTGCTCCGAGTTCTTCCTGAAGGTCCTCGACACCGCCGACATGGTCATCGCCAAGGGCCAGGGCAACTACGAGACCCTGGACGATTCCGGCGACCGCTTCTTCTTCATCCTCAAAGCCAAATGCGGTAACGTGGCCGACGCCCTGGGGGTGAAGGTGGGGGACCTGGCGCTGGTGCGGGGATAGTAGCGCCGGCAGCCTGCCGGCATCCCCTGCCGCCGGGCCGGCGGCGCTACGGATGATAGTTGCACTTAAGATTGGAGCCTCAAGGCGGAGAACATGAAAAGATTTGCGAGCGTCATTATCCTTCTCATCTCGACCATACTTCTTGGACAAACGGTCCCATCGGTTCCGGCCGCGATCACCTATCAGGGCCGGATCACGGACGCGGTTTTCCCATTGGGCGCGGACGGCGAATATGAGATGACGTTCTTGATTTTCGACGCCCTGACCGGAGGCAACCTGCTCTGGTCGGAGACTCAGCCTGGAGTGGTTGTGGCGGCAGGAGTATATAAGGTCAATCTGGGAGAGGCCGAGCCTATTCCGTTCTCGGCCTTGAATGGCAGGAATGCCTATCTGGAAGTCCGCATCTTCGGAGAGACCATCGGGCCGAGGAGCAGGATCGTGTCCGCGCCTTTTGCGCTCAAGTCCGAAGGCGAGGTGTCTGAGGGTGCGGTCATCCTGGGCGAGCTGAGCGGCGACACCGCCATCACCAACCTCGGCTATACCCAACAGGGCGACACCATCGGCTCGTATTATCTTTACAAGAAGAACGCCTACAATCCATTTCAGCCCCGCGTGCCGCAGAGGATCTCCTACCAGGGCCGCTTGCTCCCGGCCGATGGCGGAACGGTCGGAACCACGGCGAACTTCACCTTTACAATCTTCGACGCCGACACCGCGGGCGCTTCTCTATGGACGGAGACTCAGAACAGCGTGCCTCTCGATCAAGGCTTGTTTAGCGTTGAGCTGGGCGCGGTTAATCCCATCTACCCCACGCATCTTTCCGACAAGGACCTGTGGCTTGCGGTGGCCGCGAACGGGGAAGCCCTTTTGCCCCGGGAAAAGCTTGCCAGCGTGGGCTATGCGCTCAAGGTGGAATCGCCAGTGCCGGAAGGGGGTATCGTGCTCTCAAGCGCCGGCGCCAACCCTGGCCTCACCGCCAAGAAGTTCACCGCCACCGGGACGAGCTTGAAAGGCTATTATCTCTTCCGCAAGAATGTCTTCTCATCCGCCGATTCATCGGTGCCCCTGCTTATCAACTACCAGGGACGATTGCGCGACATTGGAGGAGGTCTGATTTCCGGGAGCACGGTTGACCTTCACTTCTCTATTTTCGACACCCTTGCCGGCAACACCATGCTCTGGTCGGAGACAGTCTCCGGCATCGGCCTGGATACCGGAATCTTCAACACGCTTTTAGGCGGAAGTGTTCCCATAACTCCCGCAACCTTCACCGGCCCCAACGCCTTCCTCGAAGTCAAAGTCATCCAGGGTGCGACCGTGGAAACCCTCTCGCCCCGACAACGCCTGACATCAGTTCCCTTTGCTTTTCAAGCAGAAGGTACAATGCCTCCCGGCGCCTTTCTCCTTGACGCTACGGCCAATGACCCCAATCTCACAGGCTCCGGCTTCCAAATGACGGGCGACACGGTGAATGAGTATTACGTTTATGGCAAGACCGAAGTCGACACGGTGCCCCCGCAAATAGACATTGTCAGTCCCTTATCAGGAATGACCTCTTCAGACCAGATAGATATCAATATAACTTTCAGTGATGCGCTCTCGGGAATAAATTTATCCACTTTATCCGTATACCTTAATAATACCAATATTACCTCTATGCTCACCGTAAGTGAAACCGGCGCGAGCGGAACTGTTACCGGGCTGGAAGGCGGCAATAGAATTTATGCCGTGATCGGAGATAATGCTGGAAATGCGGGCAATGCGGTTGAGCTGGTCTTGGTTGAGACAGGATCGGCTCCTACCATTGATATAATTTCACCTCAAGACGGATCCTCGGTTTACACCAACACTCCCGTACTATTCATAACATACAATGATACCGGATGCGGAGTTGATTTGAGCACTCTACAAATAATCTTGGATGGATTCACTATAACCGAAAGGTTTTATAGAAATTCTGCTGGAGCCATATATGAAATTACGGCTGATAATCAAATATCCAATGGCCCTCATACCTTATGGGCCGCGGTGTCCGATTTCTTCGGCAATGCTTCCACCGCCGCAATTTCAAACTTTATCGTGGCCAATTCCTATACGAATCCAACCCTGGCCTCCATAGATCCAAATTTTACCATTGGCGGTGATACCGTAACCTTGACCGGTACCGGATTCGGCAATACCGTTGGATTGACCAAGGTTTATTTTTCGGGCACATTAGGCAAGGTTCAGGCGGAAGTTATTTCCTCGAGCTCCAACCAAATTAAAGCCAGGGTTCCGGGCGGCGCCATCACGGGCAAAGTTTGGGTTGAAAACACCGTAAATGGAAGCCCTCTAAATAGCGATGAAGTCGATTTTATTCTCGGATTGCCCTATGCTTACATCGCTAACCGACAAGCGAGCCCGGTTGACAACAAGATAACCGTAATTGACTACCGTAATAATTCAGTTGTTGCATCCATCAATCTGCCAGGGAGCGGGAACCGTCTTTACGGCGCTGATGTTACTCCAGATGGAAGGTGGCTGTTTGTAACGGACGTTACTACAAATACTGTAACTATAATAGATACTCTCGATAATCATATAGTTAGAAATATAAATCTTCTTTGCAAAACACCCAACCCCAGTCAGCCTTTTGCCATAGCCATCAGCCCAGATGGGAACAGGGCCTTCGCGGTTTCCAATAACAAGATTCTCTCCATTCTGGAAATCAGAAAAGCCCTCGACCCGCTGGCGGGAGATACCACCGTGGTAACCAATAAACCTTTCAGTGCTTATGGCTCAAGCTTCCAGGACATCGAGGTCACTCCCGATGGTCAACAAATCGTCATCGGGACCGATGGTTCAGGTTCCCAGGGATACGTCATTGAAATTAATGTCGCCCGAAGTTTCGAGTTTTATACCACATCGCCCTATTCAAATAGAAATTATTTGGATGTAAAACAACTGCAACTGCCCGCCGGCGCAGGTCAAAACCCGCAAGGCGTTGGCATGCTTCCACAGCGCACCAGCGACATCTCCGACTCCTGGATGGCGATAATCACCAACCTTGGGAGCGGCTCCGCCGATATCAACGGCGTCATTCTCAATCTGCCGGATTTTTCTCTCTATGATACAATAGATATCAATAGGACTGGACTTCCCGTGTGTTACGGTGGGAAAGACGTCGCCATTTCCAACCTTGGTGAACGGGCCTTCATAGGGTTCTACAGCTCCAACAATATTGGGATGCTGGAAAGCCTTACGGTCGCGGCCTCCAATGAGATCGCGGCCGCCACCGCGGCCCGGGCCGGCTGCCCTCCCATCTGCTCCGGCCCCGGCCCAAGAGAGGCCGCCTATACGCCGTATCTTGACAAGGTTATAGTTCCGATCTATGCGTCCGACCTGGCCAACAGCAAGGTCATGATCCTGAACGCGGACACGGCGTCCATACCGGTCGGCTTCACCGGGACCATCCCTGCATCCGCCTATTCCTTTGTCACCGCCACCTCCATCAACGCCCCCGAGGGCGTGGGCCTATATCCTCTTTTCGACCGCGATAATGATAATATATCGGATCTTATAGAAGCTTGTAATATTGAAAATTCATGGTGGAGCGTCTTGGAATATTTCAAACCCACAATACCGGACGATGACCCGTCATTAGCGGGTGGAACCTCCGTGGATGGGTACTTGCGTGGTGGGATCAAACTGCCCCAGGAGGGGATCGGCTATTACCATTTCCATGGAACCACCGAAGGTCCGAACGGGGACAATTGGGGGACCCTGAAACTAATTAAGGTTATTGAACAAGTTGGCCGCGAATGGAACCAGCGGCATCCCAATGGTCCAAGGATTGGAATCGGAGACGTGAGCCTGGAAGATGGTGGGCAATTCTGCTGGTGGGAGTTCAAGAAACATTGGCCACCGATTGAAATACCCTGCCATCAACTTCATCAACAAGGCATAGACGCTGATATAAGGTATGTGCGCTCGGACGGGAAAGAGATGGGATTTGCATTTATAGAGAAATCGGGGCCTTTTCCTGAATACAGCCCGTCTCTTACTCAAGAATTGGTTGATCTATTATGTGAAGCCGGAGTTTATTACATCTACGCTGATTCACTGCAAAGAGATGATCTTATCCAGCCTCCCAACTGTGAAATCGATAGAACCGATGCAAGTCATTATCATCATTTTCACATTCGTATTAGACTCTAACTGACTGCAAAGGAGTGTATCATGAATATTAAAATTCAGACGACAATATGCGCCATTGCGCTTGTTCTGTCCATTGGGGGAGAGGCTTCTGTGCAGCAGATGATCGTCATCTCTAAAGAGGGCCAAGTTTATATCACTTTGCCGTCGGGCAAAGAAACACCTCGGGGCATGATGAACTTAAAAAATCAATTCCAGATAGATGGAAATTGCGGGATTGCTTATTCTTCTCTTGATGCATCCGGTGAAAAGATGGGCATACAATATTTCTGCCGCCTGTCAAATGATGATTGCAGCAAAACTCAGATGGGTTTTTATAGAATAATCATCTATGACATGAACTCTAAGAGAGAGATGCTGATCTTTGATCATGGCTATATGTTTAAATTTTCGCCTGACGGCAAAAGAGTCGTTATTGATGTTGATTGGCCATTTTGGCGCGATGACGGTTGCATCCCTCCTCAAGGAATAGATGAAATTGCGGGTACATGGGTGATCGACATTCAGAGCGGGAAGAAGGAGAAAATTGATACATTAGGAGTTGGTGTTCAGTATCTAAATTGGTCTGAACATGACGGCAATATTTATTTTTACAACAACAGCCAAATATTCAAATACGACCCCGTGAGGAGAAAGGGAGAAATTGTGGATCTTCCCGGCTTCATATTCTCTCCGGATGGCAAATATATCATCGGCAAGGGCGACCCGGTTTTGATTTACCGGGCCTCGGACAACCAACCGGTCAAGGAATGGAATGATAATATCAGAAACACTTACGGCCGGTTTTATTTCGAGTCCTGGGCTTTGAACGGGGGTGCCGTTTTGCTAGGAACCTACAAGCCTAATTCTCAGCATAACATCGTATTTGACTTGAAGGAAGGCCGGGTGATTCAGGAGTTCGACGGCTTTGTGAAAGGAGGAGACGCGGCGGGCACCAGGTTCCTTGTTAGTCCAATAGAGATCAATAAGGGAAGAGTCAGCATAAAAAAGGATTCATACGACATCATAGAAGTCCATTCATCCGATTGAGTTGCCAACTTCCATGCAAGTTTAACAAATTTCTCGGAAACGGAGGAAAAGATGGAGACGAAGATTTTTCTGAACGAGTCGGAGATGCCCAAGGAATGGTACAACGTATTGCCGGACCTGCCCGGGGGTCCGACGCCGGTCTTGCATCCGGGGACGCTGAAGCCGGTGACGCCGGATGATCTGGCGCCGCTGTTCCCGATGGGGTTGATCGAGCAGGAAATGAGCATGGAGCGGTGGATCAAGATCCCGGACGAGGTCCGGGAGATCTACGCGTTGTGGCGGCCCAGTCCGCTGGTGCGCGCGCACCGGCTGGAGAAGCACCTGAAGACGCCGGCCAAGATTTACTATAAGTGGGAGGGCGTGTCGCCTCCCGGCTCGCACAAGCCCAACACCGCCATCGCGCAGGCGTACTACAATAAAAAGGAAGGCATCAAGCGCCTGGCCACGGAGACGGGCGCGGGCCAGTGGGGGAGCGCTCTGTGCTTCGCGGGCAAGCTCCTGGGCCTGGAGATCATGGTTTACATGGTGAGGGTGAGCTACGACCAGAAGCCGTACCGGCGCATCATGATGGAGACGTGGGGCGGCAAGGTGGTCCCGAGCCCGTCCAAGCTGACCGAGCCGGGCAAGGCGATCTTGAAGGAAAACCCGAAAAGCCTGGGCAGCCTGGGCATCGCCATTTCGGAGGCCGTGTTCGACGCGGCGACCAGGGAGGACACGCACTACGCGCTGGGCAGCGTGTTGAACCACGTGCTGCTGCACCAGACCGTGATCGGGCTGGAGGCCAAGAAGCAGCTCGAAAAAGTAGGTGACTATCCGGACGTGGTGATCGGCTGCTGCGGCGGCGGGTCGAACTTCGGCGGCACCGTGATGCCGTTCATTTATGACAAGCTCAACGGCAAGAAGGTCCGCGGCGTGGCGGTCGAGCCGGCGGCCTGCCCCACGCTCACCAAGGGCGTGTACGCCTTTGATTACGGCGACACGGCCAAGATGGCGCCCATCGCCAAGATGTACACCCTGGGCCACACCTTTGTCCCCGCCGGCATCCACGCCGGGGGCCTGCGCTACCACGGCGACGCGCCCATCATCTCCAACCTGGTCCACCAGAACCTCTTGGAGGCCGTGGCCTACAAGCAGAAGGAGGTCTTTGACGCGGCCATCACCTTTGCCCAGACCGAGGGGCACATCGTGGCGCCGGAAACCGCCCACGCCGTCAAGTGCGTCATTGACGAGGCCATCAAGGCCAAGGAAGAAGGCAAGCAGCGCGTGATCCTGTTCAACTGCTCCGGCCACGGCCACTTTGACCTGGCCGCCTACGACTCTTACCTCAGCGGCAAGATGGAGGACTACGAGCACCCGGAGGCCGCCATCAAGGAGGCGCTGAAGAAGCTGCCCAAGGTGAACATGTAAGACCCATCAGCTAAGGGGCCAAAG
>DATKZS010000066.1:0-4806 GCA_035527835.1 bacterium | reverse complement strand
AGTGCTGTCCAAAATAAACGGACCGGAGAACCGCCAAGACGCCAAGAGCGCCAAGGATTATTTTTAAACACGATTTTAAGAGGGCTTGGGTGCGAATGTTTCTTGCTTGGCGCTCCCGTCGGCCGGTCCGCCAAGCCGGTTCGGGCCAACGCTCAGGAGTTGTTCTTTGCCGGGCCGCAAAGAAACATCATGATTTACTTGGCGACCCTTGGCGCTCTTGGCGTCTTGGCGGTTTTCTTACGGCCTATTTTGGAAAAGAGTGTAAGAAGGTCTAATAACCAGCTTTCCGGGCCGGTCCCGGAAAAAGGAAGGAGATAAAAATGAAAGACAAGGTTCAGGCGGTCCTTAATGAGATCCGGCCCATGTTGCAGCGTGACGGCGGAGACATCGAGCTGGTGGATGTAAAGGACAACGGCCAGGTGCTGGTCAAGCTGCGCGGCGCCTGCTCCGGCTGCCCGGGCGCCACCATGACGCTCAAGCTCGGCGTCGAGCGCATCCTCAAGGAGAAAGTACCCGAGGTCAAGGAAGTCATCGCCATACCCGCCGAGTTCGTCGAGTCGAGTTGCGAGTGTTAGCGGTCCGCCCGGCGAACTATTGATGCTGAAGCTGGAGGACCATCATGGCCCACAAGATAATTTGCGAGGAATGCATAATCTGCGGGGCCTGCGCCACGGAATGCCCGGAGGAGGCCATCAGCGAGGGCAAGGACTGCTACGAGATAGACCCGGAAAAATGCACCGACTGCGGGTCCTGCGCCGACATCTGCCCCCAGGAGTGCATCACCGGACCCGGCCAGGAAAAATGATCCGGCCCGGCCGGGACCAAGGATCGAGGAGCGAGGAGCGGGGAGCGAGGGTATCCGGGAATTCCCTCGATTCTCGCTCTTCGCTCCTCGCTCCTTTTTTCTGAGCAGTTCTTCATGCCGCGAGGCGGCGCCCTGAAATAATGAAAAGATTTTTGACAGGATTAACAGGATTTACAGGATTCTCCAGAGCGAGTAGATGCTTATTTTCTTTCATCCTGTTCATCCTGTTAATCCTGTCAAAAATTATTTTCTAAACGGGAGGAGAGCAAATGAAGAAGGGTTCGGCCAGGGCGCTGGGCATCGGTCTTATGCTCTTGGCCTTTGCGCTGTTGCCGGGCGCGGTGTGCCAGCGCACGGTCATCAGGGAAGGCATCAAGGTCCCGGTCGAACAGGCCCAGCGCGAGGACATGGAAGCGGCGAACCAGGCGCTTAACGACGGCCGTTATGACGACGCCATCGCGGCCTATGAGCGCTTCAACCAGGATTTCCCCGGCAGCCCCTACGCCGCGCTGGCCCTGGTCAGGGCCGGCGAGGCCTATTATAAGCAGGGAGACTTCGCCAATGCCCGGGGCCACTTCCAGGAGGTGATGGAAAAATATCCCCAGAGCCCCGAGGCCCTCGACGCCGCCTGGGGCCTCTGCCTCATCGCCTTTTCCGAAAAGGATTGCGGCCGCCTCGACGGCCTGGTCTTGGCGAACCGCGGCCAGGGCAACGGCCGGCGCTGGGACCAGATGACCATGTTCCTGGCCGAGTGCGAAAAGACGGCCGGAGACGCGGGCCGGGCCTTTGACCTCTATGCCGAGGAATCCCGGCAAGGCCGGGACGAAGCGACCCGCGACCAGGCCCGCGCCGCCATCGAGACGATCATCCCGGACGTGCCGGACGAGAGGCTTGAGCCCGCCGCTGATAAGTATCAGGACGGCTTCCCCGGCGACCTCGCCCTGCTCACCCTGGTCCGGCGCAACCTGGACAACGAGAAGCTCGACCAGGCCTCCGCCTTCGCCGACCGGTTCGCCGAGCGCTTTTCCGACTCCTCCTATTTCCCCGAGTTCCAAGAAATCAAGGACCTGCTGGAACGCAGGATCAAGGTCAAGCCCAACCGCATCGGCGTCATGCTCCCCCTCTCCGGCGATTTTGCCGCCGTGGGCGAGCAGGCCCTCAAAGGCATGATGCTGGCCGCCAAGGTGTTCGACGAGGCCGGGGCCATCTTCGCCTCCGACCTGATCATCCGGGACACGGCCCAGGACCGCTCGCCGGAGGACATCGTGGACGGACTGGTCAACGACGACCACGTGATCGCCATCGTGGGCCCGTTGCGCACCTCCGTGGCCGAGCGCGCCGGCAAAGAGGCCCAGAAGCTCGGCGTCCCCATCATCTCCCTCTCCCCCGGCGAAAACGTGACCCTGATCGGGAGCATGGTCTATCAGAACTGCCTCTCCAAGTCCGAGCAGATGGACGCGCTCGCCGATTACGCCGTCAACGCCCAGCACCTCACCTCCATCGCCGCCCTCTACCCCAATGACAATTACAGCCGCGAGTTCTTCGACCTCTTCGCCCGCGCCGTATCCCAACGGGGCGGCTCGATCACCGCCGCCTCGGCCTACGACGACACCAGCACCGACTTCAAGCAGGAGATCAGGGCGCTCAAGGCCCAGCAGCCGAGCGCGAAATTCAAGGCCATCTTCATCCCCGACTCCGCCTCCCGCGTGGCCATGATCGCGCCCCAGCTCCGCTACTACAACCTGCGCGGGCTCCGCCTGCTCGGCATGAACGGATGGCACTCCCCGGAACTCCTCTCCCGCACCCAGCCCGACGACCTGGAGGGCGCCGTCTTCACCGACGGCATCGCCCCCGAGGCCAACAAGCCCGTCTTCAATAACTTCGCCCGGCGCTACCGCGCCGAGTTCAACGAGACCCCCGGCATCATGGAGGCCCAGGCCTACGAGTCGGTGGACCTGCTGCTCAACACCATCAACCGCTTTTCGGTCAAGGACCGCGACCAGTTGAAGCAGGCCCTGGACCATATCGAGGACTATCCGGGAGCGCTCGGCGCAATCAGCGTGGACCAGGCCGGCAAGTGGAAAAAGAAGGTCTACCTGTACATGGTCATAGACGGAGAGTTCAGCGTCATCTCCGATTGATGAGCAATGGACTGCTGTTATTATCTGCCGCAGATGAACGCAGATGAACACGGATAAGAAAAAGGAATCAAGAAGCCCAAAGTGTGCGTTCCATTTTCCCTCTTCTTGATTCCATATTCCGATTTATTATCTGCGTTAATCTGCGTTCATCTGCGGCAAAAAATCTTCCTCTCACACCAGATATTCCCCGCGACATCAGGGCTCCTGTGTCCCGCCCCGGTCAATATTCAAGCCTATTTATCGGCTTGAATTATGCCCTTGCCCATTGTACCCTGAAACCATGCCGAAAAACGTGTGCGCCATAATCGCCGCCGCCGGCAAGGGCGAGCGCCTGCCCGGCGGCGTGGCCAAGCAGTTCCGCGTCATGGGCGGCGTCCCGCTCCTGGTCTGGAGCCTGAAGGCTTTTGCCGCGGTCAAGGACGTCAAGCGGATCGTCATCGGGACCGCGCCCGGCGAGGTCCAGGCCGCCACCGACATGGTCAAGGGCATTCTTCCGGACGGCATGGCCGGCGTGGTCGCCGGCGGCAGGGAGCGGCAGGAGACAGTGAAGCTCTGCCTCGACGCCGTGCCACCCGACGCCGAGCTGGTGGTCATCCACGACGCGGCCCGGCCGTTCGTGACCCCGGACCTCATCCGTCGGACCATCAAGACGGCCGCGGCCAGGGGCGCGGCCACCGCGGCCGTGCGGCCGTCCGACACCGTCAAGTTCGAGCACGCCACCCGCGGCGTCAAGGAAAACCTGGACCGCGAGAGGCTCTGGCTCATCCAGACCCCGCAGGCCTTCAGGAAGGACCTGCTGGTCAAGGCGCACGAGGCCGCGGCGGCGCAGGGCTTCATCGGCACCGACGACACCGCCCTGGTCGAGCGCATGGGCGGATCGGTCGAGATCGTGCGCGGCAGCGAGCTCAACCTCAAGATCACCACCGAGGCCGATTGGATGATCGCCGAGGCCCTGGTGCAGGCCGGAAAGGTCAAGCCGCTGTGAAGGCAAAAGTAAAAAGTAAAAAGTGAAAAAATAGGAGATATGAAATTGGAGGCGATCGTATTATCACTCTTCTTCATAACTCATAACTTTTCCCCTGTCCCTTTTGACTTCTTGTTTTTGACTTTTGACTTTTGACTTTTGCCTTCTACCGGATGTTGTTATGAAGACCATACGTATAGGCCAGGGCTTTGACGCCCATCGCCTCGTCGCGGGCCGCAAGCTCGTGCTTTGCGGCGTGACCGTGCCGTTCGAGCAGGGACTGCTCGGCCATTCCGACGCGGACGTGGCCGCGCACGCGGTGATGGACGCGGTGCTGGGGGCGCTGGCCCTGGGCGACATCGGGGCGCACTTCCCGCCCGGCGACCCGCGCTACCAGGACGCGGACAGCATGGGTCTGCTCCGGGAGGTCGCGGCCCTGGCCCGCGGGCGGGGCTTTGAAATCGGGCAGATTGACGTTACCATCCTGGCCGAGGCCCCGAAGCTTGCGCCCTATATTGATGCCATGCGCGAAAAGCTCGCGGCCGCGGCCGGCGCTCCGCTTAGCCGGGTCAGCGTCAAGGCCACCACCACCGAGGGCATGGGCTTTACCGGTCGGGGCGAGGGCATGGCCGCGATGGCGGTCGCGGTGCTGGAAAAGGAGTGAGGAGAATAGAGAAGATAGTAGGTAGTAGATAGAATGTAGGGAAAGAGGAGCGGCGCGCTCCGGCCATGATTCTATTTTCTACATCAGTGCCGTCCAAAATATTTCCCCGAAGGGGAATGATGTGAGTAGCCGGGCGGTGAAACCCCCGGAATGGCGCGAGACATTATCCCGACCCTGAAGGGGTCGCACATCGCGGCCCCTGGTTCAACCCCTTCAGGGTTGATACCTTGTG
>DATKZS010000065.1:0-8060 GCA_035527835.1 bacterium | reverse complement strand
ATTTTCCGTGGCCTATTCCGTGGTCCGGATTTCAGGCCGCGGGAGGCCGGATATTGGGACGCGGGTGGCCCGGAGGTTGGGACACGGGTGGCCGGATTTTGGGACACGGGTGGCCGGGCGTGCAGGCCACGGAGGGCGGATTTCAGGCCACGCTAACCTAAGCCGCGGGCTGGAAGTGATGGAAAAGACTGGGGCGGGTTTTGTGAATTTCGCGGCGGAGGCGGTCCGTGGCCTGGATGTTAGGCCAGTTGGGGCCAAGAAGGGAGCGGCTTCCGGGCGCGGCCGGGTGGCGGCGGGGGAGTGGCGGCGGCCGGGAAAAATGTCAGGATTTTTTCTTCATGAGCCTTTTGAGCGCGGCGACTTCGCGCTCGGTGAGGAAGCGCCATTCGCCGAGGGGGAGGTCGGCGAGGAGCAGCGGGCCCAATGCGGTGCGTTTGAGCTTGAGCACGGGGTGGCCGATGGCCTCGCCCATGAGTCGGATCTGGCGGGTGCGGCCCTCGCTGATGGTCATCTCGATCCAGGAGTGGGTGCGGCCGCGGCTGAACTTGACAAAGGACGCGCGGGAGGGCTTGAGCGGCCGGCCGCCGATGTCGGGCCCGGCCTCGAGTTTTTTCAGGGCGGCATCCGCGATGCGGCCCTCCAGCTTGACGTAATAGGTTTTGGGGATCTTGGACGACGGATGGGTGAGGAAGCGGGTGAGGTCGCCGTCGGAGGTGAAGAGCAGCAGCCCGGAAGTGGCCCAGTCGAGCCGGCCGACAGGATAAACGCGGCGCTTGACCCTCTTCACCAGGTCCATGACGGTGGGCCGTCCTTCCGGGTCCTTGGTGGTCGTGACGTAGCCCTCCGGCTTGTGCAGCATGATGTAGGTGTGCTCCAGCTCCGTGCTGATCTGCTTGCCGTCCACCCGGATCTCGTCGCGCAGCGGGTCGGCCTTGGTGCCCAGCTCGCGCACCGTGACGCCGTTCACCCGCACCCGGCCCTCAACGATCATCTCCTCGGCTTTGCGGCGCGAGGCCACGCCCGCGGCCGACATGATCTTCTGCAAACGCTCTTCCATGTACTACATGGTACGGGAGAGGGGGGGAAATGCAACCGCAAAGAAAATTCAACCACCAAGACACCAAGGGAAGAGAAGGAAGAGAAGAAGAGTTTTTTTGGAAAGAATTATTGGAAGCGTTGTGACGTTGTAGCGTTGTGTTTAATGTTGCTGTTTATCTGGACCGGCGGCGGTGATGGTTACAGACTCGCCGGGGAGAGGGCGGGCGTGATCGGCGTCGGATTTCGGCACGCGGAGGAGAGAGGGAGAGGAGTCGAGGCGGATGATGAGGAATTCGCCGGAGAGTTCGAGGGAGGAGATGGCGGCGCGGCCGGACGCGGCGGCGGTGACGCAAAGGCTGAGTCCGCCGGGTCCGCGGGAGAGGGAGCCGGGGGCGATGCTTCCGCCTTGTTCGGTGATGTTCCCGTGCTCGATCGTGAACAGGCGGTCGCTCATGCGGCAGGCCTGGTCGGAGCCGTGGGTGGCCATGATGACGGTGACGCCCTTGTCGTCCCGCAGCCGCTGGGCGGCCAGTTCGACCTCGCGGACGCGGGCGGCGTCCACGTTGGCGGTGGGCTCGTCGAGGACGAGGACGGCGGGATCGCAGACCATGGCGCGGGCGATGGCCATGCGCTGGACCTCGCCTCCGGAGAGGGTGCGGGCGCGGCGGCGCTCGAGGCCGTGGAGTCCGACCAGCTCGAGGGCCTCGCGGACGCGCTGCTCGATGCCGGCGGCGTTGCGCAGCTTGAGGCCGTAGGCCACGTTGTGGAAGACGGTGCCGGAAAAGGCGTAGGGGTCCTGGGCCACCATGGTGATGCTCTTGCGGGCGTGGAACCAGTCGCCGCGGGAGGACAGCGTCTTGCCGCGGAAGCTGAGGTCGCCGCGGTCCGGGTAATCGAGCAAGGCCAGGATGCGGAGCAGGGTGGACTTGCCCGAGCCGTTGGGGCCGCACACCGCGACCACCTCCGCCTCGTTGAAGGAGAGGTCGTCCGCGGCCAGGGCCACGCGGCCGGAGTAGGTCTTGAGGATGTTTTTTGCCTGAAGCACGGGCGGCATTTTGGAACTCCGTTACCGGATGATTATACGATGAAACTCTTTTTTGTCACGCAAAGGCGCAAAGAACGCAAAGAAGAAGAGTTCTTTTCTTCCTTTGCGTTCTTTGCGCCTTTGCGTGAAATAAATCTTCCTTCACTGAATTTGCGGTCAACTGAACCAGACCACGTCGAGGATCATGTGGGCGATGACGAGGGGCCAGATGTTTTTGATGAGGGCGTAGGCGGCTGCGGCCATGATCCCGTATATGAGGGTGTAAAAGAGCTGGCAGGGCCCGCCCTCCCAGTGCACGGAGGAGAAGATGATGGCGGAGGAGAGGACGTAGAAGACGGTGTTGGCGCGGCCGGGCTTGAACAGGAGCTTGAACATGCCGCGGTAATAGAATTCCTCGACCAGCCCGGCGGTGACGGCGGCATAGGTGACCATTGCGAGCTTGCCCGCATTCATCTGGCCGAACAATTGCTCGTAGCCGAAGGTCTTCTTCTCACACGCCTCCTTGAAGATGTATGCGGCGAGGCGGGCCGAGCGCTCCGTGCCGTAATACAAAACAATGGGCAGGATGACAAGGCCCGCGAAAAACAGAGCGGCCCTGGCGCGGTCGCGGATGTCAAAATGGAAGCCCAGTTCCCGGCGCGTGAACAGCCCCCGCCGCGTGCCGTAGATGTACGCGGCGATGGGCATGGCCACGAAGATGAACGCGTCGGCGCCCCAGAACACGGCCGGCGAGCCCTCGATCAGCGGGTTATACCATCCGTTCAACTCATAGGGCAGGATGCCGACCAGGAAAAGGATGAAGAGCTCGAGGCTGTTGCGCCCAGGTATTTGCCGGCTTCCATTCATGGCGTCATTCCCGGCTCCTGGCCATCACTTCCCGGGCCGCGGCGCGGACCTGATGGCTATGGGATCGAGCTCATCAATGACGCGCGCGACCTCTTTGGCCCAGCGCTGCTTGGTGAGCGAGAAGGCCGGCTGCTTCTTTTGGGCCATGAAGCGGGCGAGCTCGATGGCCCGGGGCAGGATCTGGTCTTTGGGGACCGCTTCTCTGGCCCAGCCCGCGGCCACGGCCTCGGGGCCGGTGTAGCGCTTGGCGGAAAATGCCATCTCGCGGAAGACGCGGCGGCCGAGCCCGTGCTCGCAGATGGCGATCATTCCGGGGAGGAAGGGGATGTTGATGTCCATCTCGGGAAAGCAGACCCAGCCGCGGTCGTCGCGCATGATCCGGAAGTCGAAGCCCGACGACCAGATCGCGCCCAGCCCGAAGGCGTGGCCGTTAATGGCCCCGATCAGGGGCTTGGGGAAGAGCGCCGTGTCCTTCAATACCAGCGTGACCTGGATGAGGAATTGCTCGAGCGTCTTGCCGTCCTGCTGCATCATCCAGGTGAGGTCGAGGCCGTTGCAGAAGAATTTTTCGTGGGCGCCGGTCAATACCACGGCCTTGACCGCATCATCCTTGGCCAGCGCGGCCATGGCCTCGCGGACCTCGGCGGCGAACGGTCCGGAAAAGCGGTTCTCGTTTTCGTGGTCCATTGTAACCACGGCCACGCCTTCTTCGATTGTCCATTTAAGCCAATTCATGCTTTCACACCTCTTGAAAATAGAGAAAGAAATGGCTGCCGGAGCATAGTATTATCTTTTGCGCCACTTCATGTATTCACTGAGATTGTGATAGGGGACCTTGGAGTCAATGGCCTTGGCCATGTCCGCGGTGAGGTAATTCATCCAGTAATCGTCAAATACTTTTTCGCCGTGGGGCGCGAAGACGCCCTTGCCTTCGATCAGGCCCTTGATGTTCCTGATTGACCCTATGTTCTTGGTATTGCCGCTTCCGGGGCGGTCTGAGGCAATGCGCCATTTTTCCTGGAGCAGAAAATCGAAGTCCTTGACCACGGATATGATGTCATTAAGGTTTTTCAAGGAATATATTTTCTTTTCGTCGGCCGGGTCGGGATTTCTGCTGTAAATAACGCCGAGGACGAAATGAGCTGAGTAATCATCATATTTAAAGGTGACATTTTTATTGGAGTGGCGATCACGAAAGTATCCGGTGAATGCGCCAAGGGTAAAGCCGTTTACGGTTTCCGGATCCAGGCGATAGGTACTTTTAAGATCAAGGGCGATCTTGGTTTCATCGCGCGCGACCAGGCTGATGTCCGGGTAATGGTTCTGGTGCTCGCTTAAAACCATCCGGTAACCATGCTGGGCCGCGAATTTGGAAAGGACGGGGAAGAGCATCAACTCGATGATTTTGGAAACCACCTTGGTATCAACGGAAATGGTATAGATGTTTTTATACACGTCAATAAAGCCCTTGACCACCCAGTCGCCCTCTTTTGTGGCCAGCGCTTTTCCAAACCGGTCAAAGCTATCCAACAATGAAGACCGTAATTCTTGGACATTCATCGCCCTATACCTTTTAACTGTTTAATTTCCGATCATCAGAAGTTCTTTGGAATCGGTATTGGTGGAAAGCACATATTTGTATTGCCCAAAATGCTCGATTCTCACTTTACTTTTATAACGTTTGAGCAAAGACGCTAGTTCGGATTCCGAAGGTATTCCGTCGCTCCGGTATGATACGACGATGATGCCGTCCTGAAAGCGCTTAAACAGGCGGTCGAAAGCGGAGTGGATCCGTTTTTTATCCGTCCACTCATTAGGAAGCGGTCGGAGGCGATGATGTTTAGATTTCCGGTCAATCTGCTTGTCCCATTCATCGTAAATCGTCAGCCCTTCCAGGAAGTGATAGAAATCGCGGTAGTCCACCGCGACACCGCGCTTGGAGATGTAAGGAGGGTCAATATAAACGAGATCATAGCCGCCGGGCGCCAATTCGGTGTCGAGATTCAGGGAAACGTTTTCTCTTCCATTATCAAACACGGCCCGGTTGGCCTCATCAATGAATTGCATAAACCACTCCTCGAACGGCCGATCCCAGGTGGCCTTGTTGCCGAAGGAGCGCTCCACATCCGCCTGCCGGATGTATAAATTTTTACGGTGAAACAGGTTGTAAGGCCGCTTGATGATGCAGGCCTGGCAGAGAGCGAAGAAAGCGAGCGCGAATTTACATGGATCAGAGAGCCGCCGGATATTGGCGATGGTCTGATCAATCCAGGCGTTTTCCTGGCCGGTGAAATAAATGTCTTTGAAATTATCCTGAATAAAACCGGGATAGGATACATCCTGGTGGCGCGTCAGCAGCCAGTGAACCTCCTCGCGGCTGATGCGAACCCGCTTGTTCTCAATCAGCGCGAGTCCGAAATAATAGTTGAAACGCAGGAGATCGTTATAGGCAACTTGCTTGCACGCTTGTTTTAGGCGATAGGCCACGGCCCCAGTCCCGCCGAAGGCGTCCAGGCAACTCTGAAAATCGAGGTCTCGGATTTGCTCCCAGATCCATTCCACCAGCTTGGCCTTGCTTCCCTGATAGCGGGTACGCGGAAATGCACCAGGCAAATCATCAAAAAGGACCTGTTGATGTGCGCTGGACTTTCTCATCTTGATCTATTATATGACCTTTCTTGAAAATGCCAAGCCGCTTTGCGGCGAGCCTCCGGCGCGACGCCGCATTATCTTCTCAGCTTGGCGAACTGCGCGGCGCCGATGATTCCGAAGATGATGTTGGCGGACCAGGCGGCGACCCAGGGCTCGACCATGCCGCCCTTGCCGAGCGAGATGAACTCGGCGATGACCACGAAGTAGATGAAGCCGACGATGATGGCGCCCAGGATTCCCCAGGCGAGTCCTCCGGAGCGGACGGGCCTGATGGCGAGCGGGATGCCGGCGAGGACGAGGATGACGGCGGCGAGGGGGATGGCGAAGCGGGCCTGGCGCTCGACGCGATAGGCGGTCTCGGGCAGCCCGTAGCGGCGGACGCGCGCGATCTGGTCGGCGAGCTGGGCCAGGGTCATCTCCTCCGGAGCGCGCTGGACGCGGAGCAGGTCTTCGGGGGTGTCGGGCAGCGCGATCATCATCTCGGGAGAGCTGGAGATGGCGGGGACGTCGTGGCCGTGAAACGCGCGTGTTTCCGCGCGCAGGAGCCTCCAGCCGCGGCCCGGGACGTACAGGGCTTTCGCCGCCGTGATCTCCTCGAGCAGGGCGAGACCGGGCCCGGTGCGGAAGATGGTGACCCCCGCGAGCTCACCGGTCTGGCGGTCCACTTTCTCGATATTGAGGATGACGGGATTTTCGCCGCGCGACTCGCTCACGTACCACACGCTCTCGCCGGGGTCCGGCTCCTCCCCCTTGATCACCTGTTTTTCGGAGAGGAAGTAGCGGTTGCCGACGGGGACCAGGGTGTTGCCCAGCACGAAGGCGCCGCCGCTGATGATGACCGAAGCCAACAATATGGGGGTGGCGGCGCGGAGCAGCGAGATGCCGGAGGCCCGGAGCGCCATCAGCTCGTGGTTCTGGTTGAGTCCGCCCAGGGTGATCATGGCGGAGAGCAGGGCGGCCACCGGGGCGCTCATGTAAATGGTCTGGGGCAATTGTAAGAGATAAAAGCGGACCACGCCCGGGATGGTGGCCCCGTCCTCGCTCATGACGAAGGTAATGCTGTCGAGCACGGAGAGCACGGTGAAGAGGAACGACACCGAGAGCAGGGATCCGATGAAGATGCCGAGGAAGGAGCGGAGGACGTAGCGGTCCATGACCTTCATTTTTTTCTCCGCCTTTCCCGGTACTGCTTGATGAGGTCCACGGCGTAATAAAGCTGGTCCTCGAGCCAGGAGAGCACCGGGATGGGCCGCTCCAGGTTCTTCTGGCGGAGCATGAACAGTCCGGTGAGGAGGACCGCGGCGTCGGGGAGCCACAGCGCCATGGCGGGCGGGGCGCCCTTGTACAGCGCCATGAACTTGGCCATGATCATGAGGTAATAGAAGGCGCCGGAGAGCAGGACGGAGACGACAATGGGCCGGGCCCGGCCGGCCCGCGGCGGCTGGATGCCCAGCGGCACGGCCCAGAAGCAGAGCGCGATGCATCCCAAGGGGAAGGCGAAGCGCTCGTGCCACTGGATCATGAGGAAGAGCCGGGATTCCTGTTCGCGCCGGGACAATGATGCTTTCTGGTTGAACGCGGCCATGGCGGCCAGCATGGCGGGGACGTCCATCTCCTGGCGCTGCTCGTCCTCGCGGGAGCGCCGGGTCCCGAAGTCGTCGAGGGTGATGGCCAGGCGCAGGGTGTCGAAGCTGGCGAAGGTCTCGTGTCCGGCCCGGTCCTGGGATATGAACTGTCCATTGGCCAGCCACAGCTCGTTTTTAAGGTCCACGGGGTCGTGCACGAAGCGTCCGGCCGAGGCGAAGATGATGTTGCGCGATACCCAAGGCTCGTTGCCGGCCCTTTGCTCGGACACGGCCATCAGCCCTTTAAGCTTTCCGTTGTCCTGCTTCTCGCGGACGTAGAAGGTGGTATTGGAGAAGAGGGTGGCGAAGGTGCGCTCGGTGATGGCGGCCTCGCTCTGGACCTGGACGATGCGGTAGCGCAGCGTTCGGCCGGCGGCGGCGGCCCGGGGCACGAGGAATTGGGAGGTGAAGAGGGCGCATCCGGCGGCGAAGGCGGCGAACATGAGCACGGGGGGAAAGAGGCGGAAGAGGCTGATGCCGGACGCCTTGAGGGCCGTGATCTCGTTGTCGGAGCTTAAGCGTCCGAAGGCCAGGAGGATGGCGAAGAGCGTGACGATGGGGATGATGATATTGAGAACGTTGGGCAACAGATAGAGCATGAGCAGTGACATCTCGGAGGCGCCGACTCCGCGGTTGATGGCCCACTCGGTGAGCTGGATGATGCGCTGGCTCATGAACAGGATGGTGATGATGACGAGCGAGAGGGCGAACAGGGAGATGATCTCGCGGAGCAGGTATTGCCTGATGGTGCGCATGGGTCCATGATATTCGGGGGGGCCGAGGTAATCAAGGAAGAGCGTAGAGCGGAGGGCGTAGAGCGGAGCGGACCGTGCGGAACATTGAGCGCGGGGTGA
>DATKZS010000064.1:0-30307 GCA_035527835.1 bacterium | reverse complement strand
GGACACGGCGCGCTACATCATGGGCGACCCCAAGCCAAAGAGGGTGTACGCGGCGCTCGGGACGTATTACGGAGATTATGACGTTGACGACACGGGCGTGCTCATGATCTCGTGGGACAACGGGGCGACCTCGCTCGTCGAGAGCGGGTGGTGGCAGCCGCACATGGACGGCCCGGAGGCGGGGACGAGAGTGTACGGGACGGCAGGGTACGCGAGCCTGTTCCCGACCGAGCTCAAGTTCAAGGTGGGCGGTTACGCGGGCACGTTCACGGCGCCGATGCCGCCGCGGGAGGAGCACTGCACGCAGGCCATGTACGACCGGCAGATGGCGCACTTCGTGGACTGCATCCGCAAACGCAAGGCCCCGAAGCCGGGCCTCGCCGAGGGACTCACCATCGTGCGGATCATTGACGCGGCCTACCGCTCGTCCCGGACCGGCCAGGCGGTCAGGCTTTGATCGCGGCATCAAGCGAAAAGATAACCGCCAAGACGCCAAGACCGCCAAGAATAAATAATATATAAAATATAATTAATAAATATTGTTCTTGGCGGTCTTGGCGTCTTGGCGTTCAATTCTTCAGCATGATTCATTAAAAACCTGGAAGAATGACATGAAAAAAATCAGGGTCGCCATTATCGGAGTGCGCGGCATCGGGAGGCGCCACGCCCGGGCGGTGCTGGCGGGCGGAGGCCGGATCACGGCGTGCGCCGCCCGGACGCGCGAGTCGGCGGAGCGATTTGCTGAGGAGTTCAACGTGCCCCGCGCCACCACCAACGCGCTCAGCCTGGCCCGCGCCGGCGACGTGGACGCGGCCGTGATCTGCACGCCCAACAAGTATCACGCGCCTTACGCGCTCGCCTTCATGGAGGCGGGCAAGGACGTGCTCCTGGAAAAGCCCATGGCCATGAACGCGAGGGAGGCGGCCAGGGTGGCGGCCGCGGCGCGGCGGCGGAAGCGAGTGGTGCTGGTCGGCCACATGTGGCGCTTCGCGGACGAGGTCAATTGGGCGCGGGGGGTGGTGAGCTCGGGCGCGGTGGGCCGGGTGGTGCGGACCGCGGGTTACGGCGTGCACGCGGGCTGGGGCCCGGCCGGCTGGTTCACGCAAAAGAGGCTCGCGGGCGGCGGCGCGCTCGCGGACATGGGCATTCACGCGATTGACACCGCGCGCTTCATCCTGGCTGACCCGCTGCCGCGGCGCGTGTATGCCGCGGTGGGCACGCATTACGGCGATTACGACGTGGACGACACCGGCGTGGTCATGATCACCTGGGACGGCGGCGCGACGTCGGTGATCGAGAGCGGCTGGCGCCACCCCCACGCGGACCGGCCCTACGCCGGGACCCAGGTGTACGGCGACCAGGGCTACGTCGCCATCTTCCCTCCCGAGGCCAGGCTCAGCGTCTCCGGCCATCCGGGAATTCACCTGCCTTCGCCGGAAACAACCAGAGACCGGGACCGCCAGCAAATCTACGGCCGCCAGATGGAGCACTTCCTCGCGTGCGTCCGCAGCCGCCGCGAGCCCACGCCCGGAACTCGCGAGGGCCTCGTCAACATGAGGATCGTGGACGCGGCCTATCGCTCGTCCCGGACCGGCCGGGCGGTCAGGCTTTGATCGCGGCATCAAGCGAAAAGATAACCGCCAAGGCGCCAAGACCGCCAAGAAATATTAAAATAAAAATATTTAATTAATAATTATATTTCTTGGCGGTCTTGGCGTCTTGGCGGTTGATTTATTTTCTCACCGGAACAGCCACATCTCGACCGAGGCCAGGGAGTTCTGGAGGATGTGCATGGCCAGCGGGATGAGCAGGGAATTGGTGCGCCAGCGGGCGAGGCCCAGGAGGATGCCGATCAGCAGGATGAGGAGCATGAAGTACCACTGCGCCTGGTACTGCACGTGCATGAGGGCCCAGGGCAGGGCGGAGAGGGCCACGGCCCAGAAAGGGCCGAGCCGGGCCTGGATGCCGGTGAAGACGAAGCCGCGGAAGACGAGCTCTTCGAGCAGCGGCGCGAGCAGGATGATGGCGAGCATGAGGCAGGGGAAGCAGCGGGCGCTGTCGTACACGTCGGTCATCCAATCGGCCACCGGATTCAGGTGGAGGTAATAGAGGAGGGCGTCGGAGCCGAAGGAAAAAACCAGGAGCGCGGCGGGCCAGATGATCCAGTTCTTGAGCCCGGTGTTACGGAAGGCGAGGTAGAGGCGGGCCGGATATTGCGGGCGCAGCAGCAGGGCCAGAACCAGGACGGCGCCCAGCACCGGGATGGTAACCAGGTAGTTGATCCACAGGAAATCGCCGTTCTTGACGGCGGCGTCCAGCACCGCCCTGCTGCGCGCTGACCCTAATGGCGTCCCGGTCCACAAAAGATAGGGGTAGATGGCGGCGATGGAAGCGGCGACGGTCGAGCCTATCATCAGCACCATCCAGCCGAGCGTGGCCCACACGCCCCACGGCCCGGGCGGCCGGGGCGGCGGCGCGAGTGGCGGGAGCGTGGCGGGAGGCGGGATCGGAGAAGACGCCGGCCCGCTTCCGGGCTCCGGTGATTCTCCGCCCCAGAGGGGCCGGCCGTTGTTGCCGTCATCCATTGGCTTTACCCGATCACGCTTCCGGAGGAGGCTGGTCGAGGGCATCGAGGTCCACGTCGGCGAGGGCGACTCCGGGGTCGGGGGCGGCGGCGAGTTTTTCGAGGGCCTCGCGGTGCAGGTCCTCGGCGGCGACCAGGTGGGAGATGACGCGGTCGCTGACTCCGAATTGCTCGATGAAGATGCGGTCGTTGTGGAAGTCGAGCGCCATGTTCTCGGCTTTGAGTGCGATTGAGATGCTCTGTTTGAGGTCGGGCGGATGGACGATGGAGGCGCGGAGATCGTCGAGCCTTTTCATCTGGCGGATGAGGGCCGGGTCGTCATAGCGGATCCCGGGGCCGTCGAGTTCCTCGCGGACCAGCCTCCATTTTTCGAATTCGAGCAGGAGGGCGTGGTTGGCCTCGGCCCGGGCCATCTTTTCCCAGAAGGCCTGGGCCGCGGGCATGGTGTAAAAGGACGTGGCAAAGACGCTGAAGAGCTCGGAGAGCCCGGCCTCCATGAAAATGGACTGTTCCACCGCGGTCAAGCGATCCACGCCACGTCCTCCACCCGGCCCCTTGGCAAGGAAGTTGCCCCGCCCCGGGACCGCGCTCCCGCAGGCCCACGTCCGGCCGCTACTCCAGGCGGAAATGGATGTCGAGCGTGACCTCGTACTCGGCGATCCTGCCGCGCTCGAGCCGTACCGCCTGCGACACCACGTCCATGCGCTTCAAGTTGCGCAGGGTCTTGTTGGCCCGCGCCAGACCGTCGGCGATGGCCTCCTCGAACCCCTTGGGCGACGTGGCCGTTATCCTGGATATTCTTTCCACCGGCATTTTCAATTCCTCCACCTATCTTCTTAAATATTTCGGGGCCGCTTGTCAAGTTTGCTGATGGCGGTCAGGGTCAGAGCTTCAGTTTTCAGTTAATGAGAGGATCCCTGAAGTCTCCGGCCATCTCGACATTAACTGAAAACTGAAGCTCTGATACTGACCCACGCCCTTGGCTTAAAAACCGGGCCTGTTCCAATAACGGATGGATGTCATGGCATTTTTCAGGGAGCGGAAGAAGCAGGTATAAAGTATAACCCGTCCAAAATAGGAGCTAAGAAAACCGCCAAGGCGCCCAGAACGCCAAGAATCGCCAAGTAAATCCTGGTGTTTCTTTGCGGCGGGACTAAAAAACAGCTCCAGTGCTTTGGCCCCAACCTGCTTGGCGGACCGGCCGACAGGAGCGCCAAGAAAGAATCATTGGGCCGGCCTCCGGCGCGACATGGCGCTTTCAGCCTTCGTAGCCAAAGCTACTTCGGCGAAGTGGGCCCCGCCTGCAGGAGCCTTGCGGCGGGCAGGTTGGCGGCGGCGCGAAGCTGGACGGAGATTGAAATAAAATCATGATTCTTGGCGTGCTTGGCGCCTTGGCGGTTTTCTGGTTCGTTTGTTTTGGACAACACTGAAAGTATAAATACTTAAAGAGCCCGGCTTTAGCCGGACCGGCGGGGCTTTCTCTTGGGCGCCTTGCGCGGCAGGCCGGTTGCGGAGAACTCGCTGCACTTGACGCAGCGATCGGGGGCGTTTCCGGAAATGATCCGCTGGATCAGCTCATGGAAGGCATCTCCTTGAAGGATTTCGCCCAAGCTCTGTTCATTGAGGTTGCCGATAACGAGGTCGGGCTTGCAGTCCAGGCAGCAGGGGGAGACCTGCCCGTCAGTCAACACCAACACGTTGCCGCGCCATGGCTCCATGCACACCGGGGGCGATCCGCTGCCTTCATAGCCCATGCGGGGGTTGGCCTTGACGTTCGTGACCAACGCGCCCCATTCCCGCCGCGCGTTTTCGAACCGGTCCGCATTTTTTTCGTGGGCCACGATCGAGAGTTTTACCTCCGTCTCGGGACGCTTGAGCTCGATGAACCGTTCCAGGTTCCGGCGGATGACCGCATTATCAACGCCGCGAAACTCGCGTGACGCTTCCGCATCAGCCTCAACGGACACCGTCAGGACGGAGAGCCTGGACGCGGCCAGCCTCTCCAATACGCCGCCGGTCAGCAGCGTTCCGTTAGTGTAGACAATTGAACGCAGCCCCCGGTCCGCGCAATAATCGGCCATTTCGCTGAAGCGCGGATGCAGCAGCGGTTCGCCCATGCCCACGAACGTCACGGCCTCCAGCGAATTCGGGGCTTCGTCAATGGCCTTGCGGAAGAGCGGCCACGGCATGAGGTCGGGCCTGAGTCCCGTAAGCTCCGGCGCCGATTCGCCCCAGCAGAAACAGTACCTGCATCGAAGATTGCACCCGAAGACGGGTTCGATCGTCAAGTTGAAGATCTCGGGAATGAGCGGAAGCTGCAGGTAGTAGCAGGCCATGTTGCGCGCCAAGGCGAGCACGTTTCCGGGCCGCTGGACCTTCTCATGGATCCAGTCCGCGTTGTCACCGCTGCCGAGAAGCAGACGGGAACCTGCCCGGTAGAGTGTCTTGAAAACCTTATCACTAAAGCCCAATATCAGCAGGTTCCTTTTCAGTCCGATTCAAACGGATTGCTGCTCGGCGCGAAACGCGGATTGCCGCGGAAAACGCCGGTAAATTATGCCTAAGATACTCTAACTTGTCAAGGAGCGCCCGGCCTGATGGGGGTCCGTTCACCCCCGCC
Organism: bacterium; assembly: GCA_035527835.1. Lineage (GTDB taxonomy): Bacteria > RBG-13-61-14 > RBG-13-61-14 > RBG-13-61-14 > DATKZS01 > DATKZS01. The sequence goes on along the minus strand of DATKZS010000064.1, from coordinate 25,103 downwards.
TGGCGCATTCCGGCTTATTTTTTCCGGGCGGCGCGGGCGGCCTCCACCCGGCCGCTCATCCATTCCGGGTATGACGACGTTATTTGATCGAGAATGGAGACGGCCTCCTCCGGCCGCTACTCCAGGCGGAAATGGATGTCGAGCGTGACCTCGTACTCGGCGATCTTGCCGCGCTCGAGCCGTACCGCCTGCGATATCACGTCCATGCGCTTCAAGTTGCGCAGGGTCTTGTTGGCCCGCGCCAGACCGTCGGCGATGGCCTCCTCGAATCCCTTGGGCGACGTGGCCGTTATCCGCGAGATTCTTTCTACCGGCATGTTCTCCTCTCCTATTCCTTTAATGGTTCCAAATCACTCTTGTCCAAAATAGGCCGCAAGAAAACCGCCAAGACGCCGAGAGCGCCAAGGATCGCCAAGTAAATCATGATGTTTCTTTGCGGCCCAAAAAAGAACAGCTCCGGAGCGTTGGCTCCAACCGGCTTGGCGAACCGGCCGACGGGAGCGCCAAGCAAAAAACATTCGCACCCAAGCCCTCTTGAAATCGTGTTTAAAAATAATCCTTGGCGCTCTTGGCGTGGCGGTTCTCCGGTCCGTTTATTTTGGACAGCACTGGTTCCAAATCATCTTGTCAGGCATGACGAGTTTCCAGTTTCAAGTTGAAAATACTCCAATGCCTTAAACCGCCGTGAGCCGGAATCGGGCAACCGCAAGCCGCATCTCATTCTACCATAATTTTCGCGGACGACTCATCCCGGGCCGGCTATTATCTCCGGGGCATTCATGAAGCCATTCACGCCTCTTTCAATATGATCCTGATCCACGCAAGAGAGAGTATCCTCAATAATGGGGGGTTGTATCGGCCCATTATTCCGGATGCGCGGTACAGTAGACGTGGTCCTGATCTCCCAGGTACCACTTTCCTCCGGATGGACAAGAAAGCAACTCGATCGCCGCGGGCAGCAAGGTGCACCCCGCGAGGCAGCTCTCATCCCAGCCACCCTCCTTTTTGCAAACCGCCTCCATGCTCTCCCGGCACCTTTCCATCTCCCTCCGCCGATACTGCCCGTAATGCGCGATGAAATCCTCCAACGGCGGCTCGTCCCGCCATCTGTTTACGTATTGGCCCCTCGCCTTGAAAATCTGTTGTCTGGCCACGGCGCACCTATAGGCTTGAACCGAGCCGTAGATAGTGTAGCCGCAATAAACCCACACCAGGACCAGGACCGGAACCAGGACGATCTTCGAGTATTTCCATTTCCGCTCGGACCCGGGAACGGACGCCGCGGGAGAGGCCTTCCGCCTTTGCCACGGCCGCAGCCAGCGGTCGGCGTCCGGCCGGGCCGCCAGATAGCGCCGGAGCCGGAGACCCAGCACGAAGAACGTCAGCATCCAGGCCAGGCCCAGCCAGGCCACGTTCGGCCGGAATTCATTCGAGTCCCGCATCCACCCCGAACAGAAGAACACGCCGTCCGGCGTCAGGTCATAATCAACGATCACTCCAAAACGCTGGGCCGCCCGGTCCCAGTAAAAATAGTCCCGGTATTTCCCCGCCTCCCGCCCGTCAAAATCCTCCATGCCCGCCCCTAACGTCGCGAGGGCGTCGCGGACCTGCTTCCGGGTGGCGCACTCCTTGGGCTGGCCGTAAAAATTCACCGTGGTCGGCTCCTTTTGCCCCGCCAACGCGGCCATCGCGTAGAAAAACTCCCAATGGTGCTCGCCGTAAGGTCGCTTGAAAGTGACATCATCCCACCACAACATCCCCGCGTAAAAAATCGGGATGCCCACCAGCAAAAAGATCCCGGCGGAGACCCCCGCGGCGCCGAGCCAGTTGACTCCTTGGTCCGCCCCTTTCACTGACTGCGAATGCGGAACCGGTGACAGAGTCCGGGGAGGCGATGAAGGTTTGCTCGAAATGCTTCCGCTGTCCGCCGGCGTTGGCGATGTCTGGAATTGTTCCCGCCTCTGGCCGCGCGCGTAATGCATGGTCCAGACGGTGTGGGTAAGGGCGAACATGAACCAGAGGGAGATGGGTCCCAATACAAGGGGGTAGACCAGGTTGGTCCCGTGTGCTTCGATGAGCCATTTGTTTATGGCCACCACCTTCTCCAGGCCGCCGAGAAGGACCCCGGGGGTGGCCGCCCGCCAGGAGGAAAGGCCCCACGGTTCGACGTAATGGGGCAGATAGAAGATTGACCAGCACCAGATCAGGAAAAATGGATAGACGTGGAGGCAGAGCCTGCCCAGGCCGGACCAGAGAAAGCGCAACAGGGTGTAGAGGTCGGCAACGAACATCTTGACCGCCTCGATGATGGCCCGGTGGGGCTCATTGTGCCTGATGACCATCATTACCGCCATCACCATGATGAAGAGGGCGTAGAGACTGTTCGGCAGGACGACCCAGGCCGGGTACACGGGATTGGGGTTGTTCTGCTTCAGGGTCAGGACCGCGCCGAACACGAACATGACAACCATGCCGAGGCCGAATAACAAGAGCGCGGCCAGACATCCCACGCCGGCACGAGCCGCGACGTCAGCCGGCCTCGTCTCCGCGGGTATATTTTTCGAGTAGAAAAAGGACGCGGCCAGCGCCAGACAGAACTGGGACGCGGCCACTTTGATGATGATTATCAGCAGGAGCTTCGTCATGTCGGCCGGTGTCGGGAGGCCGGTTGCTTCACCGGAGATGGGCACACCGAGCGCGAAAGGGAAAAGAGTGGCCGCGAGGATGGCGAAGTACCATAGGACCGAGAAGCGCCGGTTGGAGATCATGAAGCCGAGGGCCTCCCGATTGATGTATCGGAAGTCGAGGTCGCTCCTGAGCTTTGGTTTCACGAGTCTGTCATAGGCGAGGGCGGCCGCGCCGCCTAGGTAATAAGCGGCAAAACATAGAGCGATGGCGGCGGCGCCAAGAAGGTATAGGGAGGACTCATCGCCGTTGTCCAAATACGGGCCGATCAAGGGGCTCAAGCCGATCCAATCTATGAAGACGATGCGGGACGGGTCGTAGCCGCCGACGAAAACGACGATGAGGAACAGCAGGTACCAGGAAACCAGCAACAACAGCAGCTCGCCGCCCCGGCGGAAAGGTCCGGGCTTGGGGCGAAGGCCTTGGCCGTGCGTTCCGGACGCTCCGGGCTTCTGGATCATGGCTTAAATTCCCCCCTGGCGTTCGGCGGTGCGGCCGCCGGCTCAAGATCACGGAGTATGATGATCATGGCCGGATGCGGCGGGGTCTTTACCCCTTGGGCTTGAGGTTGGCCAAAGCCGCCCGGACCTGGTCGGCGAAGGCCACGTCCGGGTAGCGCTTGAGGATGTAATCGAACATCTGCGCGGCGGCGTCTGGTTTTTGGCAGCGGTCCCGGAGCAGCTCGCCGCACTGGTACAGGGCCTTGGGCGACAGGGGGTCGTCGGGATAGGCCACCGCGACCTCCCGGAGCGCCTTGGCCGCGTCCAGGTCCAGGTTCCGGCCCGAGAGCCAGCGGGCCAGCGCGAACTGGTCCTTGGAGGCCAGCGTGAAGTTGGCGATGCTCTTCTTGGTCTCCGTCACCAGCTCCCACAGGGTATCGAAATCCTTTTGCCGGATGAGCTCCGCGCCCTGCTTCTGGGAGTATTCCCTCACCCTGTCCATGTCCTTCAGACGCATCGAGGTCATGACCATGCCCCGAAGCGCTGCCAGGTTGTTGGGGTTTCGGGAAAGGACGTCCTGGAACAGGGCGGAGGCGTCCTCGAAACGGCCGTGGTTTAACATGCTCATGCCGTCGTTGATCTGGCGGGCCAGGTCCTCCGCGTCCACCCCCATGGGCGGCAGGCCCGCGGCCACGGCGCCCGCCGCGGCGGCACCGGCGGCGGCGACCCCGGCGGCGGCCATCGGCGCGGCGGCCCGTCCGGGGGCGGATGCCATGGGCGGCCTCATTCCGGGCGGTGCGGGCGGGGGCAGGCGGTAGCCGGGGCCGCGCGAGTACTCGAGCCTGGCGGGCCTTCCGCCGACCATGAAGACCGGCTCGGCCTGGATGCCGGGGGCCCACTTGAGCTGGTAGCGGCACTGGTAGGCCACGTATCCGAGCAGGTGGCCGATGACCATGAACAGATAGAGCTGCAGGGCGCCGTCAATGGGGAAGAAGAGCAGGTACTTGACGAACGACCCGATTGCGGCCATCACCAGGTAAAAGACGATCCTGATCGCGGTGTAGAGCACCAAGAGGCCGCCCATCACGGCCAGGGCGATCAGGTACTCCTTCAATATCTTGTTGATCTGGTTGAAGAGGTAGATGGGATTGAGCACCATTCCGGGGTGTCCGAACACGCCCATGATGAGCAGCGCCATGGGAAGCAGGCAAAGGCCGGCCAGGCCGGCGAGCCCGAAGATGCCGATACCCAGAGGGGTGATCACCGCCTTGCCCGCGTCCATGAAGTTGAGCCCGTTGATGACGAGCAGTCCGATGAAACACAGGGCCATGGGCCAGAACACGGCGAGGCAACCCATGCCGAAGCGCAGGATCAGCACGAATGAGTCCCAGAACCCGGAGTAACCGGTGAAGTCCGGGACCGTGAAATCCCCTTCCTCGGCCTTGCCGATCACCTTGTAGAAGTACGAGATGAGAAGCCCGTAATAGATCAGGTTGCATAGCACGAAGCCCAGTACCACGAAGAGGCTGGGCAGCGCCGTGGCATAGGCGCGCAGCCCCAGAATGAACAGCGAGAACACGCCCCACGCCACCAGCAGCATCCAGGAATCGCCCTGCAGCGGCCAGAACAGGAACTGCGGGATCCTCTCCCAGAACGGCTGGGCCGGCTTGAAGGGCGCCAGGTTGGTGATGGGGTTCCCGCACATCGGGCAGGTCTCGAGCTTGACACGGTCATAGGTCTTGATGTTGATGCAGTCCCTGCAGAACCCGACCTGGCAGCGGGAGCAGTGGAAATCCGCTTCCTTCATCGAGTGGTTAGCGCAGTTGATCACGTCTCGCTCCTTAAACTTTTTACGAGGAGTAAGGTAGTTCTCCCATGATGATACCGATGATTGAAAAGACTCGAAGCGTCAATCGCCGGAAGGCCCCGTGCCTTATTTTCCCATTATAGCAAACAATCGCGGTCCATTGCCACCGCCCGCGGTTTTTTTGACCGCGCGGTTAGCGGGATTCACTAGAGGCGGTTTCATAACCCCGCCAAGAATTTTATAACAAGGATATTCAGGATGCTCAGGATTAAGAAAACCGGAAATCATCCTGGAACTCCTGAATATCCTTGTTAATAATCTTTTCATCGGAGATGGTTGTCCTGGTTATGAAACCAGTTCTACTCAAGTTCGCGGGAGTCGAGGGTGCTGATACGGTCGCCGGTGGCGGCGGATTCGTAACAGGCGTCCACCAGCTCATGGGCCCTGACCGCGGCCTCGAACCCGGGGGACGCCGGCTCTCCGTCGAGCACGGCTTTGAGGAACAGGTAGTCCGCGAGCGCGCCTATCATCAGGGAAAGCTCGCGGATGGCCGGGTCGGCGATGCCGCGGAGCTCCCAGAAGCGCTCGTTGACCTGGCTCTCGCTCCAGGTTTCCATGCGGCCGGCGCCGCGCATGATCTGGATCTCGCCGGTGAACTCGGCCTCCACGGCGCAGAAGGTTTTTTCGTGGAAGATTTCGAGGCGGCGGTTGGAGTGGCGCTGCTCGACGTCGTGCCAGACCGAGACCAGGGACCCGGCCATGCCCGACTGGAATTCGAGGTCAACGCGGGCCAGGTCCTCGATGTCGCGGTGGCCGAAGCGGGAGGCGGTGCGGGCCTGCACCGAGCTGACCGGTCCGAACATCCATTCCAGCAGGTCGAGGTCATGGATGGAGTGCTCGATCAAGGTGCCGTGGCCGGCCTTGCCCGCGTCCTTGCGCCATGCGGAAGGGTGCGCGCCCTTGATGGGAAAGCACTGGTCGTCGCGGAACACCAGGGCCAGGGGCAGGCCGTGGCCGTTTTTGCCGAGCTCGTGGCGCAGCGCGTTCCAGACCGGGCCCTGCCGGAGCACCAGTCCGACCTGGTGGGTCACGCCGGCGCGCTTAACGGCCTCATGCATCAGCGCGGCCTCCCTGGCCGTTACGGCCAGCGGCTTCTCGCAGAACACGTGCTTTTTCTCCGCCGCCGCCGCCATGACCAGGCGGGGGTGCTCGGAGGTCCAGGTGCACACGTACACCGCGTCCACCTCCGGGTCCCGGAGCACGGCCTCGGCGTCTCCGGACGACCGCGCAAAGCCGAAGCCCCGCCGGAAGCGCTCGGCCTTCCGGGCGTCCACGTCCGCGACGTGGACCAGCTTGACCGGCAGCCGCGCCCGCTCGATCGCCGCCCGCAGGCAAAGACCATGTAACGAGCCGATCAGGCCCGCTCCCACCAGCCCGACACCCAATTCAGTTGCCGCCATTCTTTATTACTGCCTTTACAAAAAATAGAAACGGAGGATTTATCAATTATTCTAATTTATCAAATGGTGACGACTGACGCAAATTCTTGACCCCGAATCCCGGTTAAGCGTGATGAAAAATTGTGGCGTGGGCCCATGGCCTGCACAACAATGAACGGCCATCCCACCGCATTCGGGCGTAACGGGAAGCTTAACCGGGAACCGGGCAATTTATTGACAATGCCGCCTTCATCGGTGAGGATGAATGTTCAAAGGAACCCCATGATCTATATTGTACTGTTTCTTTTTTTCATCTCGGGTGCTTGCGGCCTGACTTACGAGGTTGTGTGGAGCCGGGACCTTGTGGTGGTGATGGGCGGCGCCACCCACGCGGTGTCCACGGTGGTGGCGGCCTTCATGGGAGGTCTCGGTTTCGGGAGCCTGTGGGGCGGTCGCGCCATTGACCGGAGCCGCAGAAACCCGGTGGTGGTTTACGGGTTTTTGGAGGGGGGTATTGCGGTTTGCGCGCTCCTGGTTCCGGCCCTGATCCGTATCGCCCGGCCGCTCCTGGCCGTGGCCTATGCCCGGCTGGGCCATCATTCCTGGCTTTTTGACCTGGTCAGCTTCATCGTCAGCGCCGCCATTCTTTTCCCTCCCACTTTGCTCATGGGGGCGACCCTCCCGGTTCTGGTTCGCGCGACCCTGTCCCAGCGCGAGCGTTTCGGGTTCACCGCGGGACGCCTCTATACCATCAACACGCTGGGCGCCATGGCGGGCGCGGGAGCCGCGGGTTTTGCTCTCCTGCCGGCCTTGGGCAACCGCCTCACCGCGTCCGTGGCGGTAGGACTTAACCTTTTCATTTTTTTAGTGGTGATATTGCTCCGGCGTCGTTTCCCCGTCTCCGGGCTTGGCGCGCCGCGGGAGAGACGGGAGCGAACAAAAAAGTGGAGTCTTGCCGGATGGCTGGTGCTGGTCGGTTACGGGGTGTCCGGGATGGCGGCGTTGATCTATCAGATCGCTTGGACGCGCTCGCTCACGCTTGCGCTCGGGAGTTCGACCTATTCTTTCAGTCTGATTCTGCTCGCATACATCGGGGGGCTGGGGCTGGGCGGGGCGCTGATTCTGAAGTGGGTTGACCGGATTGGCCGCCCTCTTTTCTGGGCCGGGGTGATGGAGTTCGGCATCGGGATTTTCGCCATCGCGGTCCTGCCGGTCCTGGATAATATCAACCTGTCAATGTATCGCTGGGCTTGGGAGTTTAGGGACCGCGCGCACCTGCTTTCCCTGGTCCGGTTCGGCATGACCTTCGGCATTATTGCGGCGCCCACCATGGTGATGGGGGCCTTGCTTCCGCTGGTGGCTCGGGTGATGGCGAGAGAGCGTCCGGGCGCGGGCGAGCCCATGGGCTGGGTTTATTCGTCCAATACCGCGGGCGCGGTGGGGGGCACGTTCCTGGCCGGTTTTGTGTTGTTGAACCTGATTGGTGTCCGCCAGACGGTTGTTTTAGCCACCTTCTTGAGCCTGGCGGCCGGCTTGGTCTGGACCATGGCGGGCGAGCTTCCGAAGCGTCCGGCTTTTTTGACCGCGGCCCTGGGACTGACCGCCGGCCTGGCGCTGATCTCGTCCCTTCCCCGGCCTGACCCGCTGGTGCTCAGCTCCGGCCCTTACATTTACGCGGACTCGGTGATGCGGCAACTGTCTCCGGGCAAGACCGTAAAGCAGGCCCTCCATGACCGCTACCGGACCCTGTTTTACGGGGAAGACGCGGAGGCCACCGTGCTGGTCGCGGAGAACTCGCTCGGGCTGCAACGGTCACTCCGGATCAACGGAAAAATTGACGCGTCTTCGGAAGGGGACATGCCCAACCAGTTGCTCCTGGCCCACCTGCCCCTGCTCCTCCATCCCCGCCCCAGGTCCGTCATGGTGATCGGCCTCGCCAGCGGCGTTACCGCCGGGAACGCACTGCTGCATCCGATCGAATCGCTGGACTGCCTGGAACTATCCCCGGCGGTGGTCCAGGCCAGCCATTATTTCGAATCCGTCAGCCATTTGAATTATTCCGACCCCCGCTTCAACCTCATCGTCGCCGACGGCCGCAATCATCTCGAGCTCAGCCCGAAAAAGTACGACGTCATCATCAGCGAGCCTTCAAACCCCTGGCAGGCCGGGGAGGGCCTGTTGTTCACCCGGGAGTTCTTCCAGCTGGCCCGCAAGCGCTTGAATCCGGGCGGTATCATGGAGGCATGGATTGACGTCTATAACATGGACGCCGCGAACCTCTCCCTGTTCCTGCGCACCTTCGCGGACGTCTTCCCTCACGTGACCCTCTGGGAGACCGGGTTGCAGGCGGACTATGTCCTGCTCGGGACCAACGAGCCGCTGATGATAGATTATCAGGACCTGAAACACCGGCGGGACGATCCCCGGATCGCCGCGGCCCTCGACCCGATCCAGGCCGACGCCCTGGGCATCCTCACCCGCTTTGTCATGGATGAACGGGTCATTCATGAGATCGTGGGAACGGGACCGCTGCACACCGACGATCGGCGGCAACTTGAGTTCGACATGCCCAAGTCGGCTTTCTCTCTCTATGTCGAGCGCTTGCCAGGCCTGATCAACAAGATTTTCTCTCATCATGTGGATGCGGGAAGGATGATCAAGCCGCCGGAAGGGGAAGCGGGAAAGATCCTGCTCGCCGAGCTCAAGCAGGCGGACCGGATGCGTGATCAAATCATGGACTTTGAGCTGGCGCGATTTTCTTCCGGGTCGGACGAGAAGGAGGTGATTGCACGGACGCTGGCGCTGATTGCGGCCACTGGCGGCCGGTATCCGTGCCTGGCGGTCTCCAAGGACTTGGCGGCCTACCTGAGCACCTATGCCGGCAAGTTGCACAACAGCGGCGACGACCAAGCGGCGGAAGCGATTCTGGCCCAAAGCTTTGAGCTTGATCCGAACCGCGGCCTTCCCGCCGCCGCCATCGCCAATTACCGCTTGAACACCGGGGATTTGGCGGGGGCCCGGCAATGGGCCGAGAAGGCGGTGAAGAGCTTCACCACCAACCTTCCGGCCTATGATGTACTGGCGCGAGTGGCAAGGAAAAGGGGTGAGCAGGAGAAGGAGGAATTGTACCGGCGAAAGGCCTTGGCGATATGGCCGCAGAGCGTCAACAACCGCATCGCCCTGGCACGCGTGCTCGATGAAAGGAACCAGGAAGCCGAGGCCTATGCCCTCTTGCGGGGAGTTCTGGCCGACGACCCCGATAACGCCGACGCCCACTTCTTCTTGGGGATCGTGCTCTACAAAGCCCGCCAGTGGGACCCGGCCGAGCGCCATTTTAAAAAGGCCCTGGCGCTGGACCCCGGCCACCCCTCGGCCGCGCTGATCAAGAAGACGTTAAAGGAGCTGGAACAGAAGCGTGGGCGGGGAGAGTGACCGGCGATAAATATCTAGCATCACTCTTGTCCAAAATAGGTGCTAAAAAAACCGCCAAGGCGCCAAGACCGCCAAGAATCGCCAAGTAAATCTTGGTGTTTTTAGCGGCGGGACACTGAAAAACTTCAGAGGGTTGACACCAACCTGCTTTGCGGACCCAGCGACGAGAGCGCCAAGAAAGAATCATTTGCCTGGAGGCCGTTCCGGGGTTGCAATAAAATCATGATTCTTGGCGTTCTTGGCGCCTTGGCGGTTTTCTGGTCCGTTTATTTTGAACAGAACTGATACTGGATCCTATTTGCGGAACCTCGAGAACAGCCCCTTCTTCTCCTCCAGCTGCCGCTGCTCGATCTTTTTCAGGCCCTTCAAGGCGAAGCGGTAGCGGGGGTTCAGGGACAGCGCCTTTTTGAAGTCGGCCTCGGCCAGCGCCGCCTTTTCGTCGTCAAGGAGCAGGGCGCCGCGGTAGGCGAAGGCCGGGGCGCAGCGGGGCTTGATTTTGAGGGCCTGGGCCAGGAGCTCCTGGACGCGCTTCTGCATCACCTTGGACTTGCGGTTCTTGTTGTAGAGGGCATAGGCGTATTGGGCGATGATCTCGGCGTTGTCGGGCGTGAGCGACATGGCCTCAGAGAGCGACTTCTCGGCGCCGTCCCAGTCTCCCATCTCCATGAAGGCCATGCCCGACTGGAAGGAGACCTCGGCCTGCATCTTGTCGTGGTCCTTGGCCCCCGGCACGCCCGCGGCGCGCGTGTGCGAGTCGAGCATCTCGTCGTACTTTTCCTTGGACACCACGTTGGAGAGCGTGTTGTAGGCGGTGGCGATGATCGAGAGCGCTTCCTCCGATTTCTCCAGGTAATCGCCGGAGCTCATGATGAACTGCTCGGGCCCGAACTGCTTGGTCAGCTTGAAGTATTGCTCCTTCAACTTGCCGAAGTCGAAGTTGCCGAACTTGAGCCCGAAGATCTCGTAATAATTTTTCGACTTGACCGCCTTGTGGAACTCGGCGAGCTCGGCCTCCTTTTGGGCCTGCTCCTGGTCCGGGGCCGAGGGCGCCTGGGCGGCCGGCGCTTCCACGTGGATTTCCTCGACCACGCCGGTGAGCGTCCGCTCCAGGTCTCCCACCATGTCATCGAAGCCGCGGGCTTTCGGTTCCGGCTCCGGCGCGGCCGCGGCCGCTTCCGGCTCCTCCTCCTCGCCGGCGGCCACGCCCTCGAACACGCGCTCGCGGATGGGGTAGGGGGCCTCGATCCCGGACTCGACCGGCCGGTCCCTGAGCTCCACCATGCCCAGGGCCTGGAACGCCGCGAACGAGCGCATGATCTTGTCCGCGTCATCCGCCGCCTCCGGCAAGAGCTCCTCGAAGCGGCGCGTGCCGTCCGCCCGGTCCAGGAACAGGGCCTCCATGGGCTCGATCGAGATGTGCATCTGGTGGTCGTAATAATTCCGGGTGAGCGCGACGAAGCGCCCGGACGCCCGCTTCTTGACCTCCATCAGCCGCTCCCCCGGCACGAAGCGCTTGAACCCCTGGTGGATGATGTGGGAAAGGTTCATGGGCGGCAGCGGAGACGACTCCGGCAGCGGCGGCCAGAGCTGGAACGTGAATTCCGCGTCTTGCCAACTGAACATCTGGCTAAGCGATTCCTCCACGAACTTCTTCCATTCCGCGAAGAACTCGTCGGGAAGCAGCGCGCCCATCTTGATGAAAATCTGGTCAACGTCCGCGCCGTTCTTTTGCTGTCCCTGGTAGACCTGGTACTCCATGAGGCTGATCTTGCCCTGGTTGAACAGCCAGTTGCCGAAGGAGGTCTCGAGCTTGGCCGCGGAAAGACCGATGGGCACGCCGTTGATAAAGAGGAGCGAGCGGTCGTCGTCGCCCTTCTTGATGAAGAGGATGCCGGTGGCGCGGGTCTTTTTGGCCTCGAGAAGCAGCCCGTCGAGCGGCCGGGAACTGAGGTTCCCCATGAGGGCGCGGCGCGGCTGGATCTCGGCGACCGGTTTGGGGCCCGGGGCCGGCGCGGAGGGCGCGGCCGGACGCGGCGCCGGGGCCGTGGGCTTTTCGCGCGCGACGGGCGCGGGCGGCCGCGTTCCGGCCGCCCGGTCCGGCGGCGTTTTCACCACGGTCACCCTGGGCCCGCCCGCCGGGGCCGGGGCGGCCGGGGCCGCGGCCGCGCCGGCGGACAGGGTCGCGGAAAGCGATTGCTTCACGGAATCCAACAATGCCTCCTGGCTGAAGGGTTTTTCCAGGTAATACTTGATGGCCAGGGCCTCGCGCGCCTTTTTGGCGTATTGATCGCCCTTGTACACGCCGGTGACGATAATCACGGGCAGCGCCTTGCCCCGCGCGGTGCTCCGGATCTTGCGCACCAGCTCCACGCCCGAGAGCCGCGGCAGATGCAGGTCCACCACCAGGAGATCGTACGGGTCCGCCGCGTACTTCCGCAGGCCCTCGATCCCGTCCCCGCTCACGTCCACGCTCACGTTAAGGCGCGAGATCAACCTGGCCATGGCCTGGGCCAGGGGCAGGTTGTCTTCCACGATTAAGATGCGCGGGGCCATAGCAGCTAATTATAGGAAAGAGCGCGGCCAAGCGCAATCAAGTGGACCCTCCCCCTTGTGAAAAGGAACGAGGATCGAGGAGCGGGAATCGAGGGGACTTTCCGGACCCTCTCCATCCTCACTCCTCGATCCTTTTTTCTGAACAGTCCCTCATGCCGCGAGGCGGCGCCCTGAAATAATGAAAAGATTTTTGACGGGATTAACAGGATTAACAGGATGTTCCGGAGCGAGTAGATGCTTATTTTTTTTCATCCTGTTCATCCTGTTCATCCTGTCAAAAATTATTTTCTAAACAGTTAGCGGCAAAAAAAGCGGGGGCGCACCGCGCCCCCGCCGGTTGGGGTGAGTGGACGGATTAGAAGAGGTTCACCTCGACGATGACCGCGAGCTCGTCGGTGTTGGCGTCCCAGCCCTCGATGTCGCGGAAGGTGTAGTTGACGCCGACCTTGGTGTTGTCGTTGATGTTGTAGTTGCCGCCGATAGTGGTGGCGGCCTCCTGGTCGTGGGCGTCATTGGCGATGACCTTCTTGTTGTCGTAGTCGAAGTAGTCGTAGCGGGCGAAGGCCTGGCCCTGGTCCCCGATGTTGGCGCCCAGCAGCACGTACCAGCCCGACTGGTAGAGGATCTTGGTGTGCGGGTCATTGAAGTTGAGCCGGGTGCTCAGGTACTGGCCCTGCAAGATCAGGAGGTCCGAGTTATAGCAGAGCTCGGCGCCCCACTGCTCGATGTTGGCGTCGTCGGCGATGATCCGTGGATACGGCGCCACCGGATCGCGGAGCTTGACGCTCGCCTGCTCGCCGTAGTACCAGCCGCCGGCGTGCAGCCCCTCCGAGTCCACCGCCAGCTTCACCGACGTGCCCTTGGTCTTGTCAATGTCCATCACGTTGCTGAGGCCGAGTGGAACGATGCCGCCGGCGTGGGGGGGGCGGGTGGGGATGGCGCCGAAGGGGAGCAAGCCGGTGCCGCCCACGATGTCGGACCCGTTGAAGTTGCCGATCATCAGGCTGGCCGGGCCCATCTTGGCGGTGAGCATGACCCCCGTCTGATAGATGGGCAGCGGGATGGCCACGTTCTGCAGGCCGGAGCCGTTGAGCAGCGGGTAGTTGATGGTGTACATGGCCTTCAACAGGTGCGGGTTCCAGGTCATCGAGGTCGGAGGGATGAAGCGGCCCGCCGAGAAGGTCAGGTTCTCACCCAGGTGGATGTTGATCCGGGCGTCGAGGAGTGACGCGGTCACCGCGTTGGTGTTCTGCGTCGCGTCAATGTTGGCCAGCGCGCTGGCCAGCGAGCCATAGGGCTGGAACACGAACGCCTCCGTGATCACCCAGTCCACGTTGTCCCCCACCTGGCCCGCCACGCCCAGCACCGCGAACTCCAGGTTATACGTGTCATACCCGTTCCAGCCCTCGTCCACGTCATCCGCCGAATAACGGCCCACGAAATCAATGTGCCCGAGTAAAACGATGTTCCCCGCGCCCGCGTTAACGTCCGCGCGCGCCAGGCCCGGAATCAACACGGCCGCCGCCAGCAGTGCCATCAAAATCTTTCTCATTGCTTGCCTCCTTCTGCCATTGAATGTCCCTTCCCCCGCCCATGATGCGCCAGGGGCCGATCTAACCGCCATGCATTGAATCCAACTGATCTCGCGCCAGTGCTGCCCCCTTCCCTTCACCTCCTTTCAATTCATTCCGGCCGGGGACCCCTTTCCCCGAGCACCGAATATTTTATCCTGCAATCTTGAAATGACCTGGTCAGTTCGTATTAGTCGGATGGCGCCTCACGATGCCGCCGCATCAGGGGTAACTCTTTTATGATCGTAAAAGCTTAGCAAAAACCGATTGCAAACTCAAGCGGGAAATCGGACCGAGGTAGCGCCGGCAACTTGCCGGCATCCGGAGCCGCCGGGACGGAGGCGTTACGCCCTGGAGTGCGCCAAGCCACCGCACTGCATAATCAGAGTCCGGGCTTAACCGGGAATCGGGAAAACGGCCGGCGCAACGGTGGACAGGTTGGGCGGGTTGTGGTAGGGTTTCCGGAGCCGCCGGGAGCGGTGGAGACTATTGGACGCGGGGGGAAGCGGAGCAGATGGGAAACACGTTGTGTTCGTGGGGAGCGGCGGGGGAGGTGACGGGGAGCAAGCATTTGCTGGAGCTCGAGGGCCGGCAAATCGTCCTCGATTGCGGGATGTTCCAGGGCAAGCGCAAGGAGGCCCGGGAGAAGAACGAGAATTTTCCTTTTGACCCATCGGCCGTCGAGTCGCTGATCCTGAGCCACGGCCATTTCGACCATACCGGCGCGATCCCGATCATCGTGAAAAAGGGCTTTGCGGGTAACGTGTACTGCACGCCGGCGACGCGGGAGATCTCGTCTCTGGTGATGATGGACTCGGCGCACCTTCAGGCCAAGGACGCGGAGTACGTGACCAAGAAGCGGGCCAAGGGCGAGGACCAGGAGGCCGTGGTGCCGGTCGAGCCGCTGTACACGGAGCAGGACGTGGTCGCCGGCCTGTCGTGTTTCATGACGGTTTCTTACCACCGCGAGTTCCCGGTGGGCGACGGCATCCGGGCCTCGTTTTACGACGCGGGCCACATCCTGGGCTCGGCGCTCACGCGGCTCACCATCGGCAAGGGCCCCAACGCCCCGGCCCTCGGCTTTACCGGCGACCTGGGCCGCACGCGCATGGCCATCATCCGGGACCCGGAAGCGCTGCCTCCGGTGGACTGGCTGATCTGCGAGTCCACCTACGGCAACCGCCGCCACGACCCCATCACCCGGGCCATGGACGAGCTGGCGGAGGTCGTGAACCAGGTGTGGGAGCGGCGCGGCAAGCTCATCATCCCGGCCTTTGCCGTCGAGCGCACCCAGGAGCTGGTTTATTACCTGCACCTGTTGCGCGACCAGAACCGCATCCCGGAAATCCCGGTGTTCGTGGACAGCCCCATGGCGGTCAACGCGACCTCCGTGTTCCGCACCCATCCCGAGTGTTACGACCAGGAGACCCGGCAGGCCTTCCTCGACCACCACCAAAACCCCTTCGGCTTCGAGACCCTGCGCTTCGTGTCCAGCACCGAGGAATCGAAACGGCTCAATAAGCGCTCCGAGCCCTGCGTCATCATCTCTTCCTCCGGAATGTGCGAGGGCGGCCGCATCCTCCATCACCTCGCCAACAATGTGAGCAACCCCAACACCGTCATCCTGATCGTCGGCTTCATGGCCCGGAACACGCTGGGCCGCCGCCTGGCCGACCGGGAAAAAGAGGTCAAGATTTTCGGCCAGCGCTACCCGGTCAAGGCCAGGGTCAAGATCATCAACGCCTTCTCGGCGCACGCGGACTACGAGGAGATCAAGGCGTGGATCAACCGCCTCGACCGCGACCGGCTCAAGTCGGTGTTCCTGGTCCACGGCGAGACCGAGGCCCAGGAGAACCTTAAAAAGGTGCTGCTGGAGGACGGGGTGAGACGGGTCGAGATACTGAAGTACGGAGAGGCGGTGGAGCTGGAGTGATTTAAGGCTTGGGGCTTGAGGCCTGAGGGTTGCTTGCCTCTGGCCTCAAGCCTCAAGCCCCAAGCCTCACGCCTTTTCCCGCAAAGGAGGATGGAAATGACTTAGGATTTGACATGGTCCGGAAAGTGTGATTTCATAGCATTCAAATTTTGAATCAGGATTTAGAAATTGAACAACGATTCAAGGCAGTCCGGGATGAGCCGGAAGGAGCGCGAGTTCCAGGCCCGCAGACAAGAGATTCTTGAGGCGGCGACGCGCCTGTTCGCGAAGCAGGGTTATCACGGGACCTCGATGAGCGAGATCGCGCGGGAGGCCGAGTTTTCCACGGGCTCGCTGTACAACTTTTTCCGGAACAAGGAAGAGCTTTACTTCAAGCTGCTGGAAGAGAAGATCTCGCTGTTGGAGGCCCAGGTTTACGCGGTGATTGATGGTCCGGGCGGGGTGCTGGAGAAGCTGGGCACATTCGTTGACGTATTTATTCATTTTTTCGAGGCGGAGCGCGACTTTTTCCGGATTTTCGCGGAGCAGCGGGGCCAGTTCGAGCTTTCGGCCAAGGGGCAGTTCGCGGACGTGATCCATGACCGGTACGAGCATTATCTCGGGGCCATGGTGAACCTGATGCGGCAGGGGATCAACGAGGGTCTGTTCAAGCCGCTCAACCCGGCGGAGCTGGCCCTGATCTTCATGGGGATCATCAACACCATGCTCATCATCTACGTGAACAGCGGCGAGTCATACAACCTGAAGGAAAAGCGCGCGGTCATCCTGGATGTGTTCTTGAACGGGACTCGCCGGACCTGACGGCGGGGAGGAATAAGTATGAGATCGTTTGTCACGGTCATGGCGCTGATCGGTTTGATTTTTATGGCGGGCGCTCCGCGTTCGGAGGTGGCCCCTCCGGCGGACGTGCGGGAGCCGGTGAAGCTGACGCTGGACGAGTGCATCGCGCTGGGGATCGAGCAGAACCCGCAACTGATGGTGAGCCGGGCCCAGGCGGACCAGGCCAAGGGCCAGACGATGCAGGCCAAGGCGGGCAAGCTGCCCAAGGTCACGCTCTCGGCCAACGCGGTCCATTCCAACATGCTGACGGAGTTCGCGACCGGCACACCCACCTATTTCTCGACCGGGCCGAGCGAGGCGAGCGGACTCCCCTCCACCCCTATCCACTTCCACATGCTGGCCTTTCCCGGCATCGAGATGACCAACACCCGCGAGGGCGACGTTTACGGGGTCAAGGTGGAGGCCCAGTACGCCCTTTACGCGGGCGGCCGGATCAAGAACGGGATCAAGGCCGCGGAGCTGAACGAGCGGGCCGCGCAGGAAGCGGTGCGGCAGCAAAGGAACGAGCTGGTGTTCAACATCGAGCAGGCCTTTTACGGCGTGCTGCTCACCCAGGAAGTGGTGAAGGTGATGGACGAGGCCTATGCCACGGCGGCGGCGCACTATCGGCAGGTCAAGGCCTTTTACAACGAGGGCCTGGTGTCGAACCTGGACGTGCTCAACGTCGAGTCGGTGATGGCCGGCATCCGGCCGCAGCAGATCGAGGCCAAAAACGCCAATGAGCTGGCCAAGCTCGGCCTCAAGAACCTGCTCAACATTGATCTCTCCACCCCCATCGAGGCCGTGGGCGAGCTCAAATACGAGGCGCACGACCTGCCGCTGCCCGACGACCTCTACGCCCAGGGCCTGTCCGACCGCCCGGAGATGCGGATCATCGTGCTCCGCCGCGACATGGCGCAGAAGTTGCTCGAGATCAGCAAGGCCGGCGCGTACCCCACGGTGGGCCTGTTCGCCAATTACCAGTGGAACCGCGGCCAGGAGCTCCCGCCCTCGGACAAGATCTGGCGCGACGGCTACCAGGCGGGGGCGGCTCTGAGCGTGCCGCTGTTCGACGGCCGTTCCACCGAAGGCGGCGTGGCCCAGGCCCAGGCCCAGGTGACGCAGGTGGAGCAGGGAAAACGGGCGCTCGAGCTCGGCGTCAAGACCCAGATTCAGCAGGCGGTCCTCAACCTGCGCTCGGCCGAGGAAAAGATAACGGCCCAGCAGGCCAATGTTGACGCCGCCGGGAAAAACCATGAGGTGGCCAAGGCCCGCTACGCCGTCGGGCTGGCCAGCAACCTCGACGTGATGGACGCGCAGCAAAAGCTCAGCCAGGCCAAGGTGCAGTATCTGTCAGCGGTCCATGATTATGACCTGGCATGGTTCCAGCTCCAGGCGGCGCTGGGCCTGCCCGAACAGAGGTAGCAAAAGAATGAAACCGAGTACCGTATTTTTTCTGATCGTGATGTTGCTGCTCATCGTGCTTACCGCCGGGATCGCGATGTGGGCCGTGGTGGAAAAGAACAAGAAGGCCGAGGAGACGGTCAAGCCGGAGCTCGCCATCCCGGTCCACGTTATTCCGGTGGCCACGGGGACGGTGGAGGACATCGTTTACGTTACCGGCCAGATCGAGCCGGCGGACCGGGCCGACGTCATCGCCAAGATCCCGACGCCCGGCAAGCTGATCGAGGCCAGGGTCAGAAAGGGCGACCACGTCCGCCGCGACCAGGTCCTGGCCACCGTTGACCGGGACGAGGTCGGCGCCGTGTACGTGCCTTATGCCGTCAAGTCGCCCATCACCGGCACCGTGGCCAAGATCAACACCGACCAGGGGTCACTGATCACCGCGCAGGTCCCGGTGGCCGTGGTCATCAATATTGACCGGGTCAAGGTCAAGACGAGCCTGATCGAGGCCGACCTGCAACGGGTCAAGGAAGGCATCATGGCCCGCGTCAGCGTGGACGCCTTCCCCGGACGCCTCTTCGAGGGCAAGGTCACCAGGATCGAGCCGGTCCTTGACGCCTTCTCCCATACCGCGCCGGTCGAGATCACCATCGAGAACGGCGACCACGCCCTGCTCCCCGGAATGTTCGCCAAGATTTCCCTGGTCGCCGACGTCCACGCCGACGTGCCCGTGGTCCCCAAAAACGTGGTCTTCAAGCGCCAGGGCAGCGACCTGGCCTTTGTCTTGCGCGAGGACAAGGACGACAAGGGCAATCCCGTCCTCGGCAAAAGCGGCAAGCCCGTCCTGCGCATCCACCTCATTGACCTCAAGCTCGGCTACTTCGACCTGGACCAGTACGAGGTGGTCGTGGGCGTGGCCGCGGGCGACTCGGTGGTGGACCGCGACCAGCCGGTGCTCAAGGACCGCACCGAGGTCTATCGTGTTTCCGGGGATCAAGCCCAGGAGACGGGCGCCGCCGCGGGAAGCACCGCCGCTCCTCCCATGGAGGCCCCGGCGCCCGGGGCCGGCGATACGCGTGAACCCGCCCCCGGCAGTCCCTGAACCCATGCGGAAGTGACGTTATGAACCTGTTTAATTTCCCGATCAAACGCCCCGTAACGATCATCATGGGGATGCTGATGATCCTCCTGGTCGGCTCGCTGTCGCTCAGCCGCATGCCCCTCGACCTCATGCCCAAGATCACCTTCCCCAACCTCATGGTCGTCATCACCTATACCGGTGCCGGCCCCGAAGAGGTGGAGGAGCGGGTGGCCAAGCCCGTGGAAAGCGCCATCAAGTCCGCCTCCAACATCAAGAACGTAAAGGTTGTGGCCCAGGAGAACATGTGCCTGTTCAACGCCGAGTTCAACTGGGGCACCAACCTCGACGAGGCCAGCGCCGACCTGCGCGAGAAGATCTCCATGGTCCGCAAATACCTGCCCGACGGCATTGATGAGCCGGTCATCATGCGCATCAACTTCCAGGAGATGCCCGTCGTCTTCATCCACGTGGACGACCCCTCCAAGCGGCGCAACCTGGCCGACCTCGCCGACATCGCCCGCGACCAGATCACGCCCCAGCTCGAGCGCCTGCCCGGCGTGGCCTCCGCCATGTCCATGGGCGGACTCACCCGCGAGATCCAGGTCAACCTCGACCGGGACAAGATGAAGCAGTTCGGAGTCACCTACCAGGACATCGTCAACGCCATCCGCTACCGCAACCTCGACATGATGGTCGGAGACCTCGACTACTCCGTGTCCCGCTTCCGCGTCCGCGCCAAGAGCCAGTTCACCGACATGGACGAGATCGGGAACGTGATCATCGGCAACGGCATGAACCCGGCCGAGCGGCAGCAGAACATGCTCGCCGCCATCATGCCGTTCAAGGACCAGCTCGGCGGCCAGGGCTCCCTGTCGCCCATCCGCTTGAAGGACGTGGCCGAGGTGGAGGATACCTTCAAGGAGCAGCGCGGCCTGGTCCGGGTCGTGTCCCAGAACGGCGTGGCCACCGAGGGCATCGGCATGGCCGTGATGAAGGAGACCGACGCCAACATGGTCGCGGTGGCCAACATCGTGAAAAAGGCCCTGCCCGAAATCGAGAAGACGCTGCCCGCCGGGGTGACCATCGGCGTCAGCTTCGACCTCTCCGAGTTCGTCACCGACACCCTGGGCGCGCTCCGCAGCTCCGCCATCGAGGGAGGAGTGCTCGCGGCCCTCGTCATCTTCCTCTTCCTCTTCCGCTGGCGGCCCTCGGCCATCGTGTGCCTATCCATCCCGCTGTCGCTGTTCGCCGCCTTCATCGCCATGTACTTCTCCGGCTACACCTTGAACGTCATGACCCTGGGCGCCATGGTGATCGCCGTGGGCAAGCTGGTGGACGACTCCATCGTGGTCCTGGAAAACACCTACCGCCACCTCGCCCTCGGCGACCACCCCTTCGAGGCCGCGGAAAAGGGCTTCCGGGAGGTGGCCGTGGCCGTCACCGCCGCCACCCTGGTCGCCGTCATCATCTTCCTGCCCATCGCCTTCACCCAGGGCCTGTCCGCCCAGCTCTTCCGCGCCTTCGCCGGGACCGTGTTCTTCGCCCTCATCGCCTCGCTGTTCGTGTCCTTTACCGTGGTCCCCATGCTCTGCTCCCGCATCCTCAAGCCCGAGCTCGTGGACGAAAAGAGGAAGAAGGTCCACGTCTGGACCCACGTCGAGAACGCCTACGGCCGCGTGCTCGCCTGGGCCGTGGACAACTACGGCAAGGTCATGAGCTTCGTGGCCATGGTCCTGCTCCTCACCGGCGCCGTCATTTTCCTCATGTACGTCCAGGGCAGGTTCCAGTTCGTCCCCAACATGGTGGGGGGGCTTTTTCAGGCCGACGTCAAGCTCCCTGTCGGGACCGTGCTCGACGAGACCGAGCACATAACCTCCAAAATCATGCGCGAGATGATGAAGTACAAGGGCGACTTTGACCGCATGTTCATGGTCATCGGCGAGAGCGGAGACGAGAGGCGCGCCGCCTTCATGGGCGGAGAGCAGGGCATGAACCACGCCATGATCATGCTCAAGATGAAGAAGTTCTCCCAGGGACGAAAGGTCTCCGACAACGAGCTCTTCGCCTTGTGGGACCGCTTCGGCCTCGAAAACCCCAACGCCGAACTCAGCTTCCAGTCCGCCGGCTCCATCCGCATGACCACCGACAAGCCCATCGTCATCAAGCTCTTCGGCGACGACCTCGATACCCTGAAAATCATCTCCGACCAGATCGCCGCCAAGATCGTCAAGATCCCGGGCCTGCGCGACATCTCCACCAGCCTCGCCCAGGGAATGCCCGAATTCACCTTCCGCTTCGACGCCGACAAGCTCGGCGCCTATGGGTCCCTCTCCGGGCTGGCCATCAACGAGGCCAACATCGCCATCGGCGGGCAGATGGCCAACCTCTACCGCGAGGCCGGAAAGGAGTACGATATCACCGTCCGTCTGAAAGAAGATGAGCGCGATACCTTCGACAAGATCAAGAACATCCCACTCTCCTCGCCCATGGGCTTTTACTTTCCGTTGCGCGACGTGGCTAACTTCGAGTTCGGAGAGGGGCCGGAAAAGATCGAGCGCGAGAACTCCAAGCGCATGGTCAAGATCCAGGCCAACTACACCGAGCGCAGCATGGGCGAGCTGGTCGCCGACATCCAGGACGCCATCAAGATCGTGCCCCTGCCCGAGGGATACTTGATCGAGTTCGGAGGAGAGTACCAGGACGCCATGGAATCTTTCCGCGACCTGGGCTTTATGTTCGTCGCCTCCATCCTCCTGGTCTACATGATCCTGGCCGCCCTCTACGAGTCCCTGATCCATCCCATCACCATGATGGTCGCCGTGCCCCTGGCCTTCACCGGCGCCATCGGAGGACTCTTCATCGCCGGCGTGTCCTTCGGCGTCACCGCCTTCATCGGAATCATCATGCTCGTCGGCATCGTGGCCACCAACTCCATCGTGCTCCTCGACTTCATCCTCGAGTACCACCGCCAGGGCATGGACCGCCGCGAGGCCATCATCAAGGCCGGGAAAACCCGGCTCCGCCCCGTGCTCATGACCGCCCTCACCACCCTCTTCGGCGTCCTGCCCATCGCGCTTGGCCAGGCCGAGGGCATGGAGATGCAGCAGCCCCTCGGAATCGTCGTCGTCGGCGGACTCCTCACCTCCACCCTCCTCACCCTCGTCGTCATCCCCGTCTTCTACGAGCTCTTCGACGACTTCGCCATTGACATGAAAAACCTCTTCCGCGGGAAAAAAGGAAAAACAAAAATCTGAGAAAATTAACCGCCAAGAACGCCAAGAACGCCAAGAAGAATTTTGTAATAATAAATCTTATTTCTTCTTGGCGTTCTTGGCGCCTTGGCGGTTAATCTTTTTGCCGCTCTTTGACCCCCAGCACGGCGGCGAGCAGGGGCGGATCGGCCAGGATGCGGGCGGCGGCGGAGTAGGGATCGAGCTCGCCCCGGCCGACCGCGGCGAAGAGGTCGGCGGCGGGACCCTGTTCGGAGGACCGGACCCGGCGGGACAGCTCGGCGAGGATCAGCTCGGCCATCCAGCGCTTGTAGTAGTCGCTGCGTAACCTCCGGGCCTCGGGGTGGTCGCGGCAGAAGCGCTCGTGGGCCTCCACGGCCTCGATGAACTCTGGCACCCCGGCGCCCTCCCGGGCCGTGGCCATGATCACCGGAACGTTCCAGCCCTCGTGCGCGGGCAACAATCCGAGCATGGACCGGACCTCGGCCGCGATCCGGCCCGCGCCGTCGCGGTCGGACTTGTTGATCACGAACACGTCGCCGATCTCCATGAGACCGGCCTTAAGGGTCTGGATGGTGTCCCCGGCCTCCGGCACCAGCACCACCGCCGTGGTGTTGGCGAGCCCGATGATGTCGAGCTCGGTCTGACCGACCCCCACCGTCTCGATGATGATCCGGTCCATGCCGAAGGCGTCGAGCAGGGACGCGATCTCGATGGTGGCCCGCGAGATGCCGCCGTGGGCCCCGCGCGAGCCCAGCGAGCGGATGAAAACGCCCGGGTCCAGAGCGTGCTCCTGCATCCGCACCCGGTCGCCGAGGACCGCCCCGCCGGAAAACGGGGACGACGGGTCAACCGCCACCGCGCCCACCGTCCGGCCCCGGCCCCGCCAGAGACGGATCACCTGGTCAATCAGAGTGGACTTGCCCGATCCCGGCGGACCCGTGATCCCCAGCCGCGGCGCGCCCTTCATCCGGGCGGCGACCCGAGCCATGATCGCGTAAATCTGCGGCGGCCGCGACTCCACCAGCGTCATCAGGCGCGCCAGCGCCCGCCGGTCGCCCGAGAGCATCCGCGTGAGGAGTTCCCGGCTCGCCGCGTCCAGCTCGGGCAATCCTTTTATCTCATCCATGAATCGTCACCTTGAGACCTTCGTGGGAACCGCTGCTGAGGCATTATAAGCGGGGGGAGCCGGGGGAGCAAGGAGCGGAAGAGGGGCTTGAGGCTTGAGGCTTGGGACTTGGGGCTTGAGGATGAGGCAGTCCCACGCCCCACGCCCCAAGCCTCAAGCCTCTTTCAGGTCAATCTCTGCACCTCTCCGACCTTCATGGTCTTCCTGGCCTTGATGGACTCGATGAGCGCGCAGGTGATTTCCACGGCGTGCTTGCCGTCGAGCCCGTCCGGATGGAACTCGGCGCCGGTCTTGGCCGCTTTGATAAAGGCGTCCACCATCTTGCCGGCCGGGTCCTCCGGCTCGAAGCGCTTGACGCTTTGCTTGCCGCCGGCGGCATGGACCAGCTCGACCGGCCCGGCGCCGGAGAAGTCGCCCTTGATTTCGAGGCGGCCCTTGGAGCCGTCCACCACCGCCAGGTGATGGTGCTCGCTGAGACAGGTGGCGGCCAGCACGGTGCCCACGACGTCCTCCTGGAAGCGCAGGAGCGCGCCCGCCACCGTATTGGTCCGCTCGGCCCCCTCGTCTCTGGTCATGGCCACGGTCTCCACCGCGGGCTTGCCGGCGAGGAAGGCGGCGAGGTCGAGGGCATGGACGCCGAGCCGAAGCAGCGCCGCGGGTCCGGAGCGGAAGGAGTCGGCCCACCAGCCGGTGAAGCCCGCCACCGGCTCGGACAGATTCACGCCGACGTGGCGCACCAGGCCGGCCTCCCCGCTCATGACCCGCTGCTTGAGCTCGATCACCGCGGAATGGAACCGGTACTGGAAGGCCACGCCCAGCATGACGCCCCGCGCCCGCGCCTTCTCCACCAGCTTGTGCGCGCCATCCACCGAGAGCGCCATCGGCGATTCCATGAACACGTGCTTGCCCGCGTCAATCGCCTGCACCGCCTGCGGCACGTGCAGGAAGTGCGGCGTCGCGATGTAAATGATCTCCACCCCCGGGTCCCGGGCCATCTCGTCGAGGCCCGAGAAGACCTTGAGCTCCGGCCACGCCGCCACCTGCTCGCGGGCCTTTTCGGCCTCCCGGCTGCACACGCCGACGATCGCCGCGGCGGGCGACGCCAGCACCGCCGGGATCATCGCCTCCCGCGCCCGCTCGCCGGTCCCCACGATTCCCCATCCCATCCGTTCCGTCATGGCGCTGTTACCTCCCTTGCGAACCACCGCATGACACGACCCGGGCCGCGGAGCGCCGCTCCCCGGATGGCATCAACAATTGCCGGCATATTCCAGTGGACTTAAGGTAGACGGTTTACAGGGATAATGTCAAGAGGAAATCTTCGCTGCTTATCATAAAACAGCTTAACCCGGAATGTTCAAATCAAAATTCCTTACGGGTAAATGTGTTCCGGCCTCCAACAGAAAAAAGAAGCCGTGGGTAAGCAGTTTGAATTGTTCTGAGACCGTTGCAAATTAGCCCCCGGGCCGCTTGATTTATGGTCACATGCATGATTATGGCTCGAAAATGGAATTAACGAAGCCCGATACCCGGCTGATTTTACCGGTTATCCGCCTTTTTCGGGCCTCCGGACATACTTT
>DATKZS010000063.1:0-12084 GCA_035527835.1 bacterium | reverse complement strand
GGTTGGTCCCGGCCGCGTACTCCTGGAGGTTGGTCAACCCGTCGCTGTCATATTCTCCCGCGGAGTCATCCGTGAGCGGGTCGAGGCCATTAGTAACCTCCCAGCCGTCGGGCATGCCGTCGGCCTCGCTGTCGGGGTTGTTGGGATTGGTGTTGGCGGTGTATTCCCCGAGGTTATCGAGGCTGTCCAGGTCAGGGTCGCCGGCGGAATCATCCGTCAACGGGTCGAGACCATTGGCGACCTCCCAGCCGTCCGGCATGCCGTCGGAGTCGGTGTCGAAACTGTTGGGATTAGTGCCTATTCCGAACTCCTGGAGGCTGGTCAGGCCGTCGCCGTCATAATCAGTCCAGGAATCATCGTTGAGCGGATCGAGGCCGTTAACGACTTCCCAGCCGTCGGGCATGCCGTCGCCTTCGGTGTCGGGGTTGTAGGGGTTGGTCCCGGCCGCGTACTCCTGGAGGTTGGTCAGGCCGTCGCCGTCATATTCGCCGGCGGAATCATCCGTCAACGGGTCCAGGCCATTGGCGACTTCCCAGCCGTCGGGCATCAGGTCGCCGTCCGAGTCCGGGTTATTGGGGTTGGTGTTCGCGGTGAATTCGCCGAGGTTGCCGAGGTTGTCAAGGTCCGGGTCGGACGCGGAATCGTCCGTCAGAGGGTCCAGGCCATTAGTGACCTCCCAGCCGTCCGGCATCAGGTCGCTGTCCGAGTCCGGGTTATTGGGGTTGGTGTTCGCGGTGAATTCGCCGAGGTTGTCGAGGTTGTCGGAGTCAGGGTCCCCGGTGGAATCGTCCGTCAGCGGGTCGAGGCTATTGGCGACCTCCCAGCCGTCAGGCATGCTGTCAGCGTCGGAATCAGGGCTGCATGGGTCCATCTGGTCGGAGTACTGGTACTCGGCCAGGCTGGTCATGCCGTCGGAGTCATAGTCCACTCCCCCGTCAGCGGTGTCGGCCATGAGACACCCGTGGGTGTTTTCATAGTTGTCCGGCATGCCGTCGCCGTCCGTGTCCTGAGCGAAGGCGGGGCGGGGCAAAAAGAAAAAAGCGCAGACTAATGCCAGGGCCGCGGTCTGGAAGAGCGTTTTCATCTGGATTCTCCTTTGTGATTCATTCTTCTCCAAGAGCTTTTCAACCATTCTTATCCGAGAAATAATGTCGCCCGATAACCGGGAACAACCCAAAAACACGCCCGCGCATTCGGGCCGGGATCGTTCATTGCCCCGAAGAGGCCCTGGACCCGGGTGAGTGCCGGATCGAGGACGAAGACCTTCCGGACCGGTCCAACCTGCTGCTGGTCACGGACACGCTCGACCGCCGCGACCGAATCGAGGAGGAGTTGGACGCGCTGATCAAGGAGAGGCTCCTGACCTGCGCGGCCTCCGGTAATCCGGGCTTTGGCCTCGAGGTTTCCCCCCAACAGATGCAATCGCAACGAAGGGACGGCCCACCCGCGCCGCGAAAAAAATCCTCACCCGCTGCCAAGTCCCCATCCTGGAAACCATCCTGAGCTAGTAAACCCCCTAACAACCTCTGAAGGTCTCCGGAATCGGCGAGACTATACATATCCTTCGATCGATCCCCTGAGAAGATATACCCAATTAGATATTTTTGCGCGTTTCTGACTTGAAAATCTCCGCCAACCTTTCATGACATCCAGCCTATAGTGGTCCACTTTCTTGACCTCTAGCCACTAGAATCGTTCCGGGTCTTTTATGGGATTGCGCAGAGCCGGAGCGGTGTTGCAGTTGGTTACCACGTAGAGCCAATAGCAATCCCTCCGGTCCTCGGCCACGCGGCGCTCGTTGGGGGTGAGGATGACGGTGCCGGTGGGTTCGCCGATGCCTTTGATCTCGATCAAGCGCGGTTGGCCGGAGGCGATGCGCTCGACGGCCTGGAGGGTGAGGGAGCGCTGGCGGAGGAGTGCCTGGCGGCGCTGCTCGCGGCGGTTCATGAGCTCGGCGTGGCGGTCCTCGGCCATCTTGAGGCGGCCCTCCGCTCCCTGGGCGCGCTGCTCGACCTCGATGTTGGCCTTGCCGATCTCCTGGTCGGTCTTCTGGATCAGCTCGGTGAGCGACGGCTCGATGTGGTGGCTGATGCGGTCAATCTCCTCGACGCGCTCGGCCCGGACCTCTTTCAGGAAGGGAGTGAGGGCATTCTGGTTGAGCCAGGCCGTTGCCTCCGGGAGAGAGGCGGCCGGGGGCACGTCCGCGGGGAGGAGGTTGCCGAGGACGCTAGGCTCCTGGAGGCGGGCGGCGCCGACGGTCCAGGTCTCCGGTCCGTTCTCGCGGACCGTCTCCACCCGGACGGGTTCAGCGAAGAGCGGCCCGGTTAGGACCTGTCCTTCTTTGACCGGCTTGGTCTCGCTCATTCCCGATCTCCTTGAATCCGTTTCAAGATGCTGCCCTGGTCCCGGGTCCAGTGGCACAGCCCAAAGTCTATACAAAAGCCGTATCAGTTGTCAAGACGGCTTGATTTCGGAGGGAGAGGTCTTTTTTCAAGGGCTTTTATGGAAGGTCTCGTGTCGTTGCTTCAAGGTTGCAGGGGTGGTGGAGGGACCGCCTTTTTTTAGGACTTGCAAAACCCATGGAAATTATTTTTGCTTGGAGGGCAACTAAGCGAAATACTTGAGCTAATCCTTCGTTTTGCTGTTTGAACGGCTCCGACAATGGAAATTATCGTTCACTTTGATGGCAACTCCGCAAAATAGTTAAGGAATTGGTCGTCGCTTTTCTCCCTCCTCCGGTGAGAGGGCGGATGCACCCGCGTAATTCGTAACTTGAATAATGAACGGCTCATCGTCATCGTTTAATTCCGGCTTATCATTCCAGCGTTTTGATCTCCGGTTCTTGAGCCAGAAGATCAGGCAGGTTGGGTTGGGCGCGGCGTGTTTCGTTACCTCCCTGGTGACGATCATGCCGTCCTCGGTCCGCTCCTTGACGATCTCGGTGTAGGAGTAACCAAGCGCTGCCTTCAGGAGGCTGGCTTCCGCATGGCGGTTGTCGAATTCATCCTTGCCCTTGTCGAGGGCCTTGGAAAAATCCTCATGTTCGCGCTTCCATCGGTTGATCGTGGCTTCGTCCACGCCGAAAGCGGTCCCGAGCTGCTTGTCGGTCAGGCCGGCTTCCGCACAGAGATCGTAGGCCCGGTCCTTCATGGACTTTTCGTACTTGGTGGGCCGTCCGCCCTTGTTGGCCGGTTTCTTCTTCCGGGGCCGTCCGGGTTTCCTCGGAGCGGTTCTCCTCTTGATGGTCCTCCCCGCTTGAGCTCCGTCCGCCGTTTCCGCCACCAACCTCAGTTTGTTCATGTTGTCTCCCTCTGATTCGTTGTCGCGGCCAGCCAGGAAGCCCAGGACGCCGCAGGAGAGGCGATCCGGCCGCGGCTATATATCGCCCTTGCCTCGTTTCGTTTTGCGGCGTTTTGCGGGCGCTGGTTGCGCCGTGGCCTTCACCATCGCCATGATCCATGCCGGGACTGCCTGGGCCGGACGGACGCGGCTCGCGTGATTCCCACAACCTCTCCATGTCAACCCGAGCATTACCGAGCATACCTTAACATTCGCTAACATTTCCTCGCGGCCCGAACCATCGCCGCGATCCCTTGTTTCATGGCTTCCGGCAGGTCCGGCCATGCGTCCACGACTGCGGCCAAGTCCTGATCCAGGTCCGAGCAAGGGGACTTTCCCGTTATGGGCCGGTTATGGGAAGATATGGGAAAATTGCGGTCTTTTATTATGGATTCGTTTACTTTGGTTCGTGCCACTTCTGTCGAAGTATTTCTAGGCGGGGAATTGGTAACGCTTTGATCTTGTCCCTGTTTTTGGATGAACAATCCAGGTTGCGGGACATTCTGTCCCATTATTGAAGTGTTTATACTGGTGCGAAAGGGGGGACTTGAACCCCCACGACCTTGCGGCCACTGGACCCTGAACCCAGCGCGTCTGCCAATTCCGCCACTTTCGCATTCGCCGACAGGTGTATAAGTTTATTGATTTTGGCCGAATTGTCAACCGCGCGGGCTTATGTGTATAATGCGTCCTGCGGTCGGCGGGCGCGGAAGGGCTTGACGCGGGGCGCGGACGATGGCGGATCAGGAAAGACCATATTATTACAAGGCGGTGCCCGGGAGCCGCGAGCTGGTGACTTCTTCGAGCGCGGGCGATGAGCTGCTCCATGAGATCGAGGTCGCGAGCGGCGAGGGGTTGGCCCCGCTCCGGGAATATTGCGGGGAATGGCTGGGTGGCGCGCGGTTCGGTTCGGGGATTTGCGTGCCGGCGGCGGTGTTCGACGCGCTGGCGCCGCGGGAGACGCCGGTGGAGCAGGCGGTTTACCTTCACCTGTTCCGTCTCTCCTATGGAGAGGGCCGGAACTGGTGCCGGGCGGGCAAGCGCGATCTGATGCAGCGGGCGCGGCTTTCGGACCGGCGTCTGAACGTGGCGCTGGACGGCCTGGTGCGCAAGGGGCATGTGAAGCCTCTGCACCGAAACACGAAGGGGACGCTCTACCGCGTTTACCTGCCTTCCGAGGTCCTGAGCGGCCGGTCGGAGGACGGTCTTGAGTTGGGCCAGAAGATCGAGACGCGGCGTCCGGCGGCGGATGAAGGGGGCAGGGCAGGGCGGAGCGGGGCGGGCCGGCGCGAGCGTCCGCTGGAGAGCCCGCTCAACGAGGAGCGGTTCGCCGACGTCTCGGGAAAGGCGCCCACCGGCCCGGGGGTGGGCGAGATGGCCGAGTGGTTTTTCTCGGCCAAGGGCCTGAAGCCCAAGGCCCGGGACCGGCAAATGACCGTCACCGTGCTTACCGGCTTGTTGGAGGACGGTTTTTCGCGGCAGGAGGTGCGGGCGGCGGTGGAATGGTACGTGGCGCACCATCCGGAGGAGGCCACGCTGGACCGGCTTCCGTACCATATCGCGCAGGCGCTCGAAGATCACCGCCGGAATCCGCGCTGAGCCATCGTGATGTTAATAATGGGAGCGATAAAGAGTGGACAATGCCGCCATGGTGGCGGGGACACTCCTGTCCCCAGCGTCTCTCAAGCATGCCGACGTGGCCCGACAAGAGTGTCGGGCCCCGCCAATCTAAATGTCCACTATTTATCGCTCCCATTAGTAATGAATCAGGAAAGAGGAGATACCCGTGCCGTCCGAGTCTTATGACCCGAAAGGGATATTTTTGCGCTGATAAGAGAACAGTTTCGACCCGCGGGGCTCAGGGTTACCTGGCCCCAACGCCATTGTCTCCGCGCCTGATTTTAATTATGATAAGATAATCAACTCTTGGTGACGAGGCATTGGGGCCGGCAAAATTTTCGGTCCGGGCGGAAGGTGGAGTCCATGCAGGGCGGCGACAAGACGATCATCCATACGGGGGAGGCGGATTACGGATCGCTTCCAGCGGATCTCTATCTTTCGGTGGAGGTGATCGAGGGGCCGGACAAGGGGATGACGGTGAGCCTCACCAAGTCGCGGACGGTGATTGGCCGCGGTCCGGTTGAGGTCCAGCTCCACGACCCCACGGTGAGCTCGACCCACGCCGCGATCGAGTGGATGAACAACGAGGTCTACGTGAGCGACCAGAACAGCTCGAACGGCACGTTCGTGAACGGCGAGCGGGTGGAGCGGGCGGCCGTGGGCAACATGTCGGAGATCAAGGTGGGGAGCACCACGCTCCTGTTCTGCATGGTGCGCGACGTTTACGGGACGTTCATGCCGGAGGATTCGCCGGCCCAGACGCAGTCACAGGCCGCGCACTACGTTGATCCGAACGCGGCCACCCAGGTGCGGGGCGAGGTCTCGAACCCGATGCTGCCCCCGGCCCTCCGGGTGCTGCTCAACGTCCTGGACGGGCCGGAAGCCGGCCGGAAATTCCTGCTCAGCAAGAAGGCCACGGTGATCGGGAGGGGCGAGGCCGTGGACGTAAGGATCAACGACGAGGCGGTGTCGCGGCGCCATTGCCAGATCGTGATCTCGAACAAGTCCACCATGGGGCTCAAGGACCTGGCGTCATCCAACGGCACCATCCTCAACGGCCGGCCCGTCTCCGCCGTCAAGCTCAGCCACAACGACGTGGTCGAGATCGGCGACACCCGCCTTCGAATCATCGTGCTCTGATCCATTTTCAAAAAGGGGTGAGGATCGAGGAGCGAAAATCGAGGGAAATTTCCGGAACCCATCGCTCCTCGCTCCTCGCTCCTCGATTTTTTTTCTGAGCCGCAAAGAGCGAAGGAAGGAGTTAGAGGTTCCGTCATAATCGTCCTTTGTACTTGGGGAGGAGGTCCAGGCCCGCGGCGAGGAGGGCGCGGAGGGAGATGATGAGTCCGGCGGGTCCCCATCCGGGGAGCGGGTCTCCGGGGAGCGGGAAAAAGTTTTCAAAGACGGGGGCCGGTGACGGAGGCGGGGCGAGGAGATAATTCAGGGGAGGGCAGGAGGCGATGATGGGCGCGCGGGTGTCGTCCGGGGTGATGGCGGCCGGCTCGATCCAGGGCAGGGACGCGGCGAGGGCCTGGGGCAGGGATTCGGGGTCAATGGCGCCGGGCGGGGCGAATACGGTAATGGCCATGGTCTGGCGGCGGGGCACGCGGGGCGAGCGAACGATGACCATGAGGTTTGCGCCGGAGAGTGGCTTTCCCGGGTCGGCGGCGACGACCGCGCGTTCGGCCAGGGCCTCGGGCAGGGACGATTTCTCGATGCGGTAGAAAAAGGTGGCCCGCTCCATGGCCGGGTCCGGGCTTTTTCCCGGCCGGGGTCCGGATTTTCCCGGGCTTAACAGCCGGGCGAGCATGGACGAGGCCGCAACCAGGATCTTGGCGTCAACGATGGCGCGGCTCTTGAGGCGGACGCTGTGGACGGACCTGCCCTCGGCGATGACGGTCTCCGGGTCGCCCTCGATCACGGCCCCGCGCTTGGCGATCCTGGCGGCGGCCTGTTCGCGGAGACCCAGTGTCGCGCCGGGCCCGGGGCGCGCGCCGCGGCAGAAGTTCCAAAGCATGGCGACTTGGGCGAGCGTGGGCTCGGGAGGCAGCGGCGCGGCGAGCACGGCGGTGGCGGCGGCCAGGAAGGCGGAGCGGATGGGAGCGGGCGCTCCGGAGGCCGCGCGGCTGAAAGGAGGAGATTCAGGGAGCGTGGGCCCTCGCTTCTTGAACCATCCGGACCAGGGGCGGTCCGGCGGGACGGCGGCGTAGAGCCGGTTCAGGGGCGAGGAAGGGTCAGCGGCGGCGGCGGCGATGAATTCCGAGGCGCCGCGGCCGAGGGCCTGGGAGAGCTCGATCAGGATGGCGGCGTCGCCGCCCAGGTCGCGCTTTATGCCGCGCTCGAAAAACAGGGGATCGGCGGCGAGGTCAATGGCCTTGCCGGCGACAATGACCTGGAGGTCTGGGGTAAACGGCGGCCGCGGGGCGGCGGCGGGGACGAGCCCGGCCTGGGCCATGAGCTCGGCGTGGCGGGCGAGATCGAGGGGGAGCCACGGAAAGGCCACGGTATCGGGGTCGGGCGCGTGGCCCAAGATGAGGGCGACGCGCAGGTCGCGGCCGGCAAACGCCGCGGCCGAGAGCCAGGAGGCGGGATCGTCGGCGCCCAGAATGGCGATGTCGTACAGCTTGCTCATGGCCTATCCTTTGCAATTCATTTTAACCCGGAATCCGCGGGAAATGGCAAGTGGAGGGATGGGGCGCGGGGCTTGAGGCAAGATAGGGGCTTGGGGCTTGAGGCTTGAGGGGGAGAGGCGGAAAATTTTTGAAGAGGTTGAGCGGGTATGATAGGTTGGTTAAAATATCAGGATGGAGAAAAGAAGGGGTCATGCCGGGCCGGGCGGAGATGTTGAGGAGGCTGATCCATAAATTCGCAAAGATCATTGGTCCAAGATGAGCACAGGTGACAATAGAGCCGGTGAGGGCCCGGGGCGGCCGGCAGCGGGGATTGACATCAAGCACCTGGAGTCGGTGCTGATCGAGATGGGGAAGTCGCTCCGGGCGATTTCCATTTACCCGGCGGGCCACCCGCAGCGGGCGAACCTGCTGGGCCAGGCTTATGGCGGGATCCAGGTGGCGCTGCAGTTCCTGGGCGACCTCACCCTGCAGGTGAGCCGGCAGGGGTTTTTGTACAACGACCAGAAGATCGCGGAGGGGCAGGCGCTGCCGCGAGAGCTGGCGCAGGAGATGCACCTCCGCCAGATCAAGAGCTTCTCGCTGCGCAAGGAGCTGTCGCTCGATGATTTCACGGCGTTCCTGGAGCTGTTGCTGGAGGGGCCGGAGAATTTCCGGAGCGGGCGGTTCATCGAGCAATGGATCCGGGAGAAGCAAATCAAGAGCGTGTGGATCAACGAGATGGACTTCAGCCGCCTCTCGACCTCGGACCAGGCCTTCGAGGAGGGCGCGGCGGAGCCGGAGGCCCCGCGGCCGGAGGACCACATCGCGGAGGCGCTGGCGCTGTTGGCGGGGGAGGATGACCCGGAACGGTTCGGGCAATTGCTGCGCGAGCTCGAGGTGCTGGCGCGTCCGCTGATCGAGGGCAAGTCGTTCGAGGCGGCGCTGGAGATTATGGACGCGATCGCGGCGGCGGCGGCGGACCCGGAGCGGAAGGGCGCGGCCGGCGAACAGATTCGGGCGCTGGCGCAGAGGTCGGCGCGCGCTCTGGGCCGGGGCGAATTCCTGCGCTGGATGCTGGAGCGGTACGCTGAGCGGGAGGGGCGGGAGCGCCAGGAGCTGCAACGGACCATCGCGCCCCTCGGGCCTTCCGTGATTGACGAGATCATGATGCTGCTCGCTCGCAC
Organism: bacterium; assembly: GCA_035527835.1. Taxonomy (GTDB): domain Bacteria; phylum RBG-13-61-14; class RBG-13-61-14; order RBG-13-61-14; family DATKZS01; genus DATKZS01. The sequence goes on along the minus strand of DATKZS010000063.1, from coordinate 3,329 downwards.
CGAGTCCATCAGCGCGGGCCGGCCGCTGATTGACCTGGCGCTCTCGTTCGAGGGTGAGGCGCGGAGCGTGCTGGAGCGGCACCTCAAGGACGAGGACGCGGGCAAGCTTCGGAAGGCGGCGTATCTTTTGGGAGAGCTCCGGGACCGGCGGTCGGTGGAGGCGGTGCGGAAGCTCCTGGACCATAAGGACGACAAGGTGCGGCGGGAGGCGATCCGGGCGCTGGTGCGGATCCGGGGGATGGAGGCTTCGCGGGCGCTGGCGGCGGCGCTGTCGAACGAGGGCAACCCGGAGGTCAGGATCATCATCGTTTCGGCGCTGGGCGAGTCGCGTGACCTGGCGGGCGCGCCGGCGCTGATGAACCTGTTGAGCAGCGTGCCGCCGCGCGAGGACACCATGGCGCTGCTCACGGCGGTGATCGAGTCGCTGGGCCGGATCGGGTCGAAGGAGGCGCTGCCGCACCTGATCAAGGTGTTGAACAAGTGGCCGCTTTTTAACCGGGGCAAGTACCTTCCGCTCCGGATCAAGGCGGCGGAGGCGCTGGGGCGGCTGGGGGGCGAGAGTGCGATGCAGGCGCTGGCGCGCTATTCGCGGGGCAAGGACGACCCGCTTCACCGGACGTGCGCGGCGGTGCTTACGGCCCTGCTCAAGAACGACGGGCGCCCGGTGGAGAACATCGAGGAACATCTGAAATGAGCGAGATTGAGAAGGGCAAGCTGGAGAGCATTCTGACGGGGATGCTGGCGGTGGCCAAGAGCATGGCCCTGTACCCGGCGGAGCATCCGTCGGTGCAGCGTCCTCTCCAGAAGACCTATGACGAGATCGCGGAGTTGCTCCGCCGGTTCGGGCTGTTGACGCTGGGGATCGTGGACGAGGTGCTGGTGTTCGAGGGGGTGCCGTTTTACTCGTTGCAGGTGGCGATCCAGGAGCTGCAGGCGCGTTTCGAGGGCGTGGGGGTGAGTGCGCTGGAGCTCCGGGACGGTCTTAGTCTGGAGGAGCTGGGCGCATTTCTGGGTCTGCTCAACGAGGACGCGGGCAAGGTCCGGGAGGCGGGGAGTCTGTCGGCGCTCTTTAGGGAGCGTGAGATCGAGCACATCACGGCCAAGGACGCGCGGGAGGTATACAACAACGCGGTGAACGCGGTGGGCGACGTCCTGCAGGAGGCGCGGCTGGGCCGGATCCCGCGGGCGAGCAAGGCGAAGGGGGCGGTGGCGGACCTGAAGAAGATGGTGCTCACGGACCGTCCGGCCATCCTGGCGCTGACGCTGATCAAGAGTTACGACAACTACCTTTTCAACCATTCGGTGAACGTGAGCGTGCTGGCGCTGGCGCTGGCCCGGGAGCTTGGTCTTACGGAAGCGGAGCTTTCGGACGTGGGCCTGGCCGGTCTGCTGCATGACGTGGGCAAGACCATGACTCCGAAGACGATCACGCTGAAGCCGGGGACCCTGAACCCGGAGGAATGGGAGGTGATGCGCCGGCACCCGTTGAAGAGCGAGGAGATCGTTTTGCAGATGGACGGTATCAGCGAGCACGTGGCGCGGATGGTGCGGGAGCACCACGTGAGCTATGACCTCTCCGGCTACCCGGAGCTCGAGCCGGGCCAGCGTCCTCACCCTCACTCCAAGATCATCACGGTGAGCGACGTTTACGACGCGATCACCACGCTCCGGCCGTACCAGAAGCCTTATGACCCGCGGGAGGCGATGCGGATCATGGGGGGTCTCGCGGGCAAGGTGATAGACCCGATGTACTTCGAGCTGTTCGTGAAGGTGCTGGGGATCTATCCGATCGGGACCTTGGTGCGGCTGGACACGAACGAGGTGGCGGTGGTGGTGGAGACCTACGGCGAGGCCCCGCTCACGCCCCGGATCAAGGTGGTGTTCGACCCGGAAGGGGCGCCGCTGTCCAAGCCGGTGGAGGCCGACCTGTCGCAGCCGGAATCGTACCAGGGCGAGCCCCGCTTCATCGTGTCCACGGTGGACCCGATCCTTTTTAACGTTGACCCGGGAGCATATCTTTAAGAGGGCTTGAGGCTTGGGGCGTGAGACTTGAGACCGGAGCCATCATTGGCCTCTCATGTCTCATGTCTTAAGCCCCAAGCCTCAAGCCCCAAACCTCAAGCCCCAAGCCTTACCTGGTCCGGGCCAGGGTGAGGACGACGACCTTTTGAGCGCCCGCCTTTTTCAAGGCCTTGGCCGACTCGTTCAGAGTGATGCCGGTGGTCATGATGTCGTCCACCAACATGATGCTCTTTCCTTGGATCCGTCCGGGCCTATCCACGCTGAATGCCCCCTTCACATTTCCGCGGCGCTGGTCAATGGACAGGCCGTATTGCGGCTCGGTGTCGCGCACGCGCACGAGCGCTCCGCCAAGGAGCGGGACCGCGCGGTGGCGGGCCACGGGCCGGGCCAGGTCCGCGGCCTGGTTGAAGCCGCGGGCGCGGAGCCTGGCCTGATGGAGGGGCACCGGGATGACGGCGTCAACGTCGTGGGCATGGAGCCAGGCTTCGTCGGCCTTTAGCATGAGCTCCTGGAGCGCGGGCAGCAGGCTGCGGTCGGAGTGGAACTTGAAGGCGCGGATGGCCTGGGCGAGCAGGCCGTCGTAGACGGCGAAGGAGCGGGCGGCGTCGTAAGCGGGCGGCCCCAGATTGCAATAGCCGCAGACCTGGCCCGGGGGCAGGCTGGCCAAGGACAGCTCGCGGCCGCAGAGGGCGCAGAGGGGCGCGGCCAGGGGCTTTATCAGGGCCATGCAGCTCCGGCACAGGGACGGCGGGGCGCCGGGTTCGAGGAGGGCGCGGCACAGGGGGCAGCGCTCGGGCCAGACGGCGGCCCATAATCCGCGCGCGGCCTGGCGGGCCTTGCCGATTGCCGGAGCGGGACGCGCGGCCACGATCAGTCCTCTTTGTAATAGAGGACGGAGAAGTTGTTCATCTTGTCAACCTTGACGACCCTGGTGATGGTGGTTTGCAGTCCGTCCTGGGTGAGGGCGGTTGACTGGATTCTCCAGAAGCGGGGATTTGTCGTCTTCTGCTGGGCCTTGAGAATCCAACCGTCGAGCGTTGCGTTGCCTTTGAGGGCGGGCGGCCAGTCCCGATTGAAGCGCTGCTGTTGGACCTGGGCGGCGGCGCCGGTCTGCTGAGAGCTGGCGGAGGCGGCGCCGTTGATGAACTGGGTGGCGTATTCCAGGGCCTGCTCCTCGCTCATGGTGGGCTCGTCCTTGTCGTAGGAGGCGCCGCGGATGAGCGCGTAAATCACCTCGAGCGGCGCCGCGTCCTTATCCACCAGGTCGGTGGGAGAGCCGGCGACGTCAACGGGGTAAACGGTGACGA
>DATKZS010000062.1:0-8362 GCA_035527835.1 bacterium | reverse complement strand
CCTAATTATCGGTTATTATTCCTTGGCCTGCTTAAGGTCCTTATTGGAGACCCTCAGCAGCCAGAGGATTAGAACCACCAGCAGCACGACCACGAGGATAGTAATCAGCAATCCCCCCGCGTCGCCGCCCGCGTTGATCTTATCAACCTGTAGAAGAAGGGGTCAGGTCTCGACATAAGACATTACCTATATCTTATAGCAATAAATATTCGCGTTCTCAAAAGAAATGTCTAATGTCGAGACCTGACCCCCATGCCACGAAAGCAGTGGCGGGGCCGAGACCGAAGAGCGCATCACATCAACGGCGACAACAACCGGGCGAAGCTGTCTTTAAGCTTGACCAGGCGACCCCGGGAGCCGAGCGCCTCTTTGGTCACCTCCGCGCTTGCGGCCAGGTCGTGGTGGAAGCGGGCTTCCAGCTCGCGCGCGAACACGGGGTCCAGCACCAGGGCCCCGAGTTCGAAGTTGAGGCGGAAGCTGCGGATGTCGAGGTTGGCGCTGCCCACGATGCCCCAGCGGTCGTCCACCATCAAGGTCTTGGCATGGAGCATGGAAGGCAGGTACTCGAACACGCGCACTCCCCCGCGCACCAGCGACAAGAAATACGATCTCGCCGCCGCGCCCACCAAGGCGATGTCGCCCTTCCTGGGCACCAGGACGCGCACGTCCACCCCCCGCATGGCCGCGCTGATCAGGGCCTGGAAAATGGCCTGGTCCGGGATGAAATAGGGGCTGGTGAGGAAGACCTTGTTCCGGGCGGAGGCGATGCCGGCGAAGAAGACGAGAGCGTTGGCGTTATGCTCCTGATCGGGCCCGCTCGGGACCACCGCCACGATCGAAGCGTCGTCCGCCTCGGCTGAAGGGTGGGGCGGCGGCGGCAACTGCTCGTCGGTGGCGAACAACCAGTCCTCCACGAACGTCTGCGCCAGTCCGCCCACCGCCGGGCCGCGCAGCATCAGGTGCGTGTCGTGAAAGACCTGGGCGCCTTTCCGCCGCGACGATCCCGAATATTCGTCGCCCACGTTCATGCCGCCGGTGAAGCCGATCTTGCCGTCCACGACAATCATCTTGCGGTGGTTACGCAGATGCACCGACCAGCGCCGGCGCAGAGGATTGATGGGCAAAAACGCTTCCACCTTGCCGCCTGCGGACTTCAGGGCCTTAAGCCGCGCCGCGTCCAGGCCCATCGAGCCCAGGGCGTCATAAAGTAGTCTGACCTCCACCCCCGCCCGGGCCCGCTCAGTCAGGTCCTCCAAAAAGTGGTGGCCGGTCTCGTCGTTTTGAATGATGTAATACTCCGACCAGACGCTGTGGCGGGCGGACGTCACCGCCGCCCTCATCTTCGCCACCGCGTCTTTATTATCGGCCAGTAGCTCGACCCGATTGCCCGCCGTCGGCATGAGCCCGGTCAGGCTGACCGCGAGTTGCAGGAGCGAGCCTTCCAGCGCATCCACGGACAGCCCCGGCGCGGCGTGCCCTGGCCGGCTCAGGGTCTTGCGTAGCGTCCTGGCCGAGATGCGCTTGCGTCGGGTGGTGCGCCTGATCCCGGGGCTGGAGAGCAACAGGTAAGAAACGGCGCCCACCACCGGCAAGGCCACGATGGCGAACACCCAGGCCAGCGTCGCCTCCACCCCGTGCCGCCGCGAGACCGCGCGGAACAGGGCATAGGCGCTCAGCGTGTAAACGCACACCCAGAACAACGTCATCCTACTCATCGGCGTTGACTCCACGTCTCCTTGCCGAACAATAATTAGATTGATCCGCATAAGATGCGGAGGTTCGGTTTCCAATCCCTGTCAGCCTCCATTGCATCACGTTTTCCGATGGCCGTGAAATGCCGCTTTCGTATGACAACGGGTCGCCCCCATAGCTCAGTTATGAGGGCTGCCCGCTTTTTTCCTTTCCTCCTTCAGCCGATCGTCCGAAATCTCGACGGCAATGGCGGCGGATTGTTCCGTCGAAGCACCCTCGGTTCGGCGCTCGTATGCTTGCTCGGCTCGGTCGTCGCCCTCGCGCAGCTCCGCATCCGCCACTTGTTCCTGCTCGCCGGGCAGTTGGACCCGCAATTCCTCGAGCAGCATCATGATGGCCGCCGCGACGGGAAGCGCGAGGAGCGCGCCGAGGATGCCCATCAAAGTCCAGCCGGCCAGGAGCGCGAAGAGCACGACCGACGAGGGAAGGCGCAGGATCTTGCCATAGACCCGGGGCACGACGAAGCGGCTCTCAAACTCCTGGTACGCGAGCATCGAAAGGAGAACGATAACGGTGACGACCGGTCCGCGCGGGAGCGCCGCGAGCACGGCCGGGGCCACTGCGAGGAAGACGCCGACATAGGGCAGGATGTCCGCGGCGCCGGCGATTAACGCGAGCATCATCGCGTTATTGACGCCGCACGCCGTCAGCAGGATGAAGGTGAAGCCGGCCATGAGCAGGCATGTGAGCGCCTGTCCCCTGATGTAGTTGCCGACGATGGTTTCCAGGTTCATCATGATCCGGGAGAGCCGGATATGGTGCGAGCGCGGGACGACCGCGAAGATCCATCCCCGAAGCTGGTCGCGTTCGATCATCATATAGAGTGCGAGGAAGATGGCGCCCACTCCGTAGGCGACAACCACGGAGACGTGCATGGAGTAGGCGAACGCCCACGCGCCGACTCCGCTGGCGGGACTATCATATTTGAAGTTGCGCAGCCAACTCGCGAGCTGCGCGCTCGGAGGAAAACCGGCGAGCCAGTCCGCCAGGTGCGAGCGTAGCGCCGGCTCCTGCTGGAGCAGCGCCGAGGCCTGCTCCACAAGCGATGGAATCGTCAGGGCGGCGATGAGCAGCCCGGCCACGGAAATGGTCGTGAAGACGATCGCGATGGCGAGGCCGCGACCGACGCGCCGCGTTTCCAGCCAGCGGACGGCTGGACTCACCATGTCAAACACCAAAAGAGCCACGACGAGCACGAGCAGAACCGGCAAGAGCCGAATCAGCAGCCAGACCCCGGCGATGACGAGGACGAGCGTGATCAGTGTCTTGGGCACCAGTTCGAAGCTGACGACGCGCACGCGATCGCGCAGGGGACCCTCTTGCTCATATTTCGTCGGCTGATTCATATGGATGCCTCAGTGGCAGGGTCAGTTGCCTCCACCGTGTCCTTTGCCAGAGCCAGCTTGGTCAGCCTGCCTTCCCTTGTCCTTTTTCCAGGTCATGGCGAAATAATGCCCCTTAAAGTTAAGCTTTGACCCCAAGATCTGTCATCCTACTCATCGGCGGTGGCTCCGCCGCCTTCGATCTTGAGGACGGTGCGGGCGCTATTGCTCGGGGGACCCTCTCTCCCAGGTTTCGTCGGCAAAGGCGTCAATTAAAATCCGCTCCCATCAGTCATTTCGGATGTTTCACCGATCCGGCATAAAATATCTCGCAATCTCCCCCTCGAAGAAACTTCATGGTCTTGTTGAAAAGATTGGTCATGGGTCCCCCCATGGATTCCAGCGTTCTGACCGGGTCAACGAGGGGATTTCGGAAGGGGCCGTGAATGGTTTGACTGAACCTGGCGCACCCTTTTTCATCAAGCACCGCCACGGTCACATTGTCGAACTGCTGGTTGACGAAATCAAGTTTTCCAGTGAGGGCGATCCGGTTCTCTTTGGTCGCCAGGGCCACGTCTTCCGCCTCGGCCACGCCGTTATCAACCTTCCAGTCCGAGACCAGGGTTTGGACGGTGCTGGTTCCCCCCCGGGATTCCTGGTAGAGACTTCCGAAGTTGTAGCCCTTGGTCAGCAACGTGCCCAGCGGACCCGCTATAAAGAAGGCTCCCACGTCCACCAGGTTGAAGTTCTGGCTCTTTTCGTACTTAGCCAGCATCTGGTCGAGGTCCGTCGTTTCGAGGAGGAGGTTTTTCCCCTGGATGGTGACCTTTCCCCGGGCCGTCCTCGTCGCCTGCTTCCCGGTTTTGCCTTGCATCGTGAGGTGAGCCTGCAGATCCAGAGGGCCCCGGATAGATGGCTGATTTCGGAAGGTCGTCAACACGTCTTCAAAAGCAATTTGGGTGATCGCAAAATCAACTGTATACTTGGGGCTTTCATCGGTCATCACGCCCTGGATGTTCCCCCGGCCGTTTCCGCCGAAGATCTGGAACGTGAGCGGGTTGGCCTCCAGCAGCCCTTGGCCGGCTTTGATTTCCGCCACGATCCCGGTTAACTGCAGTTGTTCCACCCGGAGCTCCCCGCAGGACAAATTCCCCGCAAGGTAAAGGTGGCTGTAAAACTCTCCTCCCCCCGAGGCGAGGTTTTGGATCGCCAGGTCGCACTCGGTCGCCTCGGCCTGCCGGCCCGTCCTCTCATTCCGGTACAGGAGATGCCCCTTGGTGACGAATAGTTTTTCCAACTCAAAGGGGCTCCGGGGAGTCTCCGGGCCGGTGACCTTGGCCGCCAGGGTTTCAAGGTTGGAGTGCCCGCCTTGGTTAACGGTGATGAAGAAGGTGGGGGCCGTAAGCCATATTTTCTTGACGAGGATTTTCCGCCGGAGCAGGGGAAGCAGTCTTAATCCCACCTTCGCTTCTTCGGCCGTGCCGACATCCACCCCCTCGTTTTGGATCAGGAGATCTTTCGCCAAGACGCCGATGTGGGGGAAGAGCATGAGCTTCAGTTGGCCGTTGATGCGGACCTCCATCTTCATGGCCTTGGAAACCGCCTCCTCGATCCGCGGCTTGCGGTCGTTGAGGCTGAAGGTGAGGATAAAAATGACGATGGCCAGGACCAGGACCGCCCCGGCGGCGCCAAGGATAAGAATGACTCTTTTCATCTTTTCCCTCCTTTGTCCTTTTTCCTGGTCATGGCGAAATAATGCCACTGAAAGTTAAGCTTTGACCCCAATCTCTGTCATCCTATTCGTCGGCGGCGGCTCCGCCTCCAGCTCCCGTTTGCCGCGCCGTTCATCTTAAGTTGGTGCCATTCATGGATGTCCCCGGAATTCGCGCTAATGCCGAGAACCAAAACTTTCATTCGCTCTTTCATTGGTTATATTGGATTTTCTGGCAGATGGCCCGGACCTTTCTGAACTCGGGCGTGTCCGAGATCGGGTTTTCCCGGGGCGGGAGCGTCTTGATGTAGCTCCGCGTCGCGTTGCGGCGGTCCGCCGGGTCCGGATGTGTCGAGAGGAACACGTCGAATTTGGTCATGTCCCCGGTTTTATCGTGGAGCTTTTTGAAGAATGTAACCATGGCCCACGGGTCATAACCCGCGTCATAAAGAATTTTTGCCCCGATCTGGTCGGCCTCGCTCTCGTCATGGCGGGAGTAGGCCAGCATGCCGCCGGAAGTGACAATCTGCACGGCCAGGTTCGCCAACATTTGGTTTGACTGTTGCTGGCCGCCTACGATGATATTACCCACGAGGGACGCGGCCTGAATGGTCGAGAGCCGCTCCGAGCCGTGGCGGGCGACCACGTGCCCGATCTCGTGCGCCATCACGCCAGCCAACTCGGCCTCATTCTCGGCCTCGGCAATCAGGCCGGTGTTGACGAAAACATGGCCTCCGGGGATGGCAAAGGCGTTGACCTCGTCGGTCTTGACCCCGGTGAAGGTGTATTCAAAATCCACCTCCGGCGCGTTTCCGACCAGCTTCTGGCCGAGCCGGTTAAGATAATTGTTGACCTCCGCGTTGTTAAGGGTCATCCCTTGCGCCGCCAGTTCCGCGTCAACTTCGGTGTTGAGTTGGTCTCCCAATGTCCGCTCCTGCTCGATGGAAATGAGATTGAACTGTCCCTTGTTATAGCCGGAGGTGGCGCAGGCCGTTACCGTCAACGCTAAAATCGCGAGCGCCAAAATTATGAAGAATGGTGTCAAATTCTTCACGACCTCTCCCCCATCAGATTTAATTCTCTCCATAATTATCTCCTTTCCTCCTTCATCAAAGCGTCGGGCGCCATTGAATGGCTCTAACTTTAGGGAATTCTGGCGGATGAGTTTCATCCACGGCCTTGTTAGACTCGGATCGAGGTTTATCTTTTTATGACCATCCGGTACAATATCAACAGAAGAACAGCGCCGCCGATAGCCAGCAAGATACTCACTACATTAAATCCCGTGACCGTCCCAAGCCCCAAGAAGGTCCCGATAAATCCGCCTACAAAGGCACCCGCTATTCCTATCAAAATAGTAACAATGAGTCCTCCCGGATCCTTGCCGGGCATGACGAATTTTGCGAGCACACCGGCGATTAATCCCATTATTATCCAGGATAGAATTCCCATTGCCAGCCTCCATTCTTATTCTGCGTTCAATTTTTTCGCCTTGCTGTTATATTGGGGGATGGGGTCAGACCCTTGGGAAACAAGGGTCTGACCCGTGCCCGTCCCCCCAGTCCGAATTACCGCGTTACATCGTGAACTCGATCCTGCGGTTCAGCGCCTTGCCCTGCGGGGTGGCGTTGCTGGCCACCGGTGAGGTCTCGCCCTTGCCCACCGCTTGGAGGCGGGAAGAGTCCACGCCGGCGCTGATCAGGTACTGCATGACCGCGTTGGCGCGCTGCTCGGAAAGCCTCTGGTTATTGGCGTCGCTGCCGTCCGAGTCAGTGTGGCCCTCGATCCGGATCTTGGCGTTGGGGTTAGCGTTCATGATCGAGGCGATCTCGTTGAGCTGGTTGTAGTAGATGGGCTTGATGTTGGATTTGCCGGAGTTGAAGTTGATGTTGTTGAGGACCCAGCATCCGCGGGAGTCCACCCCCGCGCCCTTGAGTGTGCCCGGGCACTGGTCCTGGCCGTCCGGCACGCCGTCACTGTCGGCATCGCCCACGCTGCCCTGGAATATCTGTTTGACGTAGCTCTGCACCTGGAGGCCGCTGCTGAGGCTGTCCGCGGAATAGGGGAAACCGCAGCCGCCCTTTTCAGTCAGCTCATTAAGGAACTTTCCGCCCTGTTTGGACTTGCCGACCAGGATGGTGTAGATGCAGACGTTGTCGCCCAGGCCGCGCTTCATTTGGAGGGCCTCGGTGGAGGGCTCGCCCGTGTCGGTGAGGTTTCCGCCCGAGATGATGATGACGGCGCTGCGGCCGGAGGCCTTGCTCAACACGTCATATGTCTCGCGCAGGGCGACGGACAGGGAGCTGGGCCCCTTCTGGGGCTTGGCCTCGTTTTCGAACTCGCGCTGGAACTTGTCCTTGTTAAACGTGCCGAACATCTGGACGCGCTGGATTTTGTCTTGGTCCTTGGCGGCCATCACGCCGTAAACGTACACCGCGCCCTGGAGCGACGCGTCGGTCGGGATGTTGTTGAGGATGCGCGTGGCCACGTCGCGGGCAATGAAGTTCATGCTCTTTTGGTTGTAGGTCTTGCCCATCTCCGCCGATTGGTCCACCAGAAGCACGAAGTTGTCGTACTTCGCCGCGCTCGCCTTCCCCGCCCCCAGCGTAGCCAGCAACACCGCGGCGGCCGCCATTACCATTACCGTCTTAAGTACTTTCATTCCCTCTCTCCTTTTTTGGTCTGTTGGTCGGATTCAGGCTCTTGCCCTCTCCATCATGCCCCCGGCCCGATGGTCGGGGGCATGACGCCCCACAATTTTCCTGTAATTCATGTTAGATAATTTTCAAACCGACGCCTTTTCGAGGCCCGCGTTATTCTTGCGCCGAAGCTACGTGCAGGCTCCATTGAGCATTGGGGATATTATTCACGCTCATGGCAAGGGAATAATCGCCGGCTTCGAGGTCAGCCGGAAGCGATAGGGTCATGTCCCCGATCACTTCACCCTGGGTCAGGTTGCGGTCGAGCAGCGTAACCACTCGGCCGTCCTGACCCTGGATCGAGACCGCGACCTCGGCGCTCTGGGGGGCCTCGCCTCTCAGGCGGAAGGTGAAGGCCTGGCCCGGGGACATGTTCATGGCCATGCCGGATTCGTAAATGCCTCCGGTGGTGAAATCCACCACCAGCGCCACCACCCCGGGGATCACGCCCGCGATCAGCCACAGGCAATCCATGACCAGGGCCGACTTGTCAATATTGCCGCCCTTCTGGCCTTTGCGCTCGGGATGCATCAGGAGCCCGCAGTTCATGGTGGCCAAGGTCAACGCCACCAGCAACGCCAGCGCCAAGACCTTGTGCTTAAATAGCCGTTTCATGTTCGTCCGCCTCCTTTACGGTGCAACCGGACCGTCAAGCGATCGGGCTGTCCCGCGGCAAATGATACCAAGTATCAAAACAGGCCTTGGTATCTAAACTGACTGCTTCTTAGAATGCCCGTTTCCCCTGAATGACCCTGACCAAAACCGCGATAATAGCGGCCACCAGCAGGAGGTGGATGAGCCAGGCCATCCCGCCCACTGTGATGTGGGTTATGAACCCCAACAGCCACAGAATTACCAGTATTGCGACAATGCCCCAA
>DATKZS010000061.1:0-34015 GCA_035527835.1 bacterium | reverse complement strand
TCCGGAGCTGTTCTTTGCCGGGCCGCCAAGAAACATCAGGTTTTACTTGGCGATCCTTGGCGCTCTTGGCGTCTTGGCGGTTTTCTTACGGCCTATTTTGGACAAGAGTGGTCTGAGATGGTTGTTCTGGTTATGAAACCAGTTCCAGGGATCAGCTCCGGGAACCGGCCAGGATCGCCTGGGCCCGGGCAAGGTCGGCGGGGGTGTTGATGTTGAAGAAGGCGAGGTCGTGGGGGTCCCACCGGCTCACGAGCTCGGGCCCGACCTCGCGGGTCTTGACCAGGTCATACAGGGTGATGATCCGGCGCTCGCCCTGTCCTATCAGCCGCTCGACGTACGGCAGGCAGCGGACCGAGTAAAGCGCGTGCAACGGCTCGAACCACTCGCCCCGCCGGGGCACCACCACGTCGTGGCCCGAGGCCAGCGAGGCCATGCCGCGCAGGAAGAGCTCGGGCACGAACGGCGAGTCGCAGGGCAGCGCCATGATCCAGGGCGTGCCCGCGGCTTTGAGCCCGGCCATGATCCCGGCCAGCGGGCCCGCTCCGGGCCGCTCATCCGGGAATGCCGGCACGCCCGGACGCGCCAGCCCGGCCGGGCCGGAGATGATGACGCGCTCGAACACCCGTTGCGCGCCCTCCACCATCCAGGCGAGGAGCGTTTTACCGCCGAACTCGATCAAGCACTTCTCCCGGCCCATGCGCCGGCCCCGCCCGCCCGCCATAATGACCGCCGCGACTCCTACTATCTTTGTTTCCCTGGCCTGCTTATCGTTCATCCGCCCGCGATCTCTTGAATGCATATTGTGCCTTGATAACCGGGAAGGGTCAAAGAAGGCTTGGGGCTTGGGGCGTGAGGGTTGAGGAATGGCGGTCTTCTCCCTCAAGCCTCAAGCCCCAAGCCTCAAGCCTCAAGCCTTCTCGTCAGGCCGGTGAGACAAAGCACTCGGGCGGCGAGAAAATCATTTCCAACCCCATTTCCTTGAGTTGGTTTCGGGCGCGGGGGATGGCGTCGGGGGCGGCGGGGACTCCGCTGAAGGGGGCGGCGTGCTCGGGCATGGCGTGTTCGGGGGGCGTGAAGTCGAAGATGACGCCGTTGGCCCCGGCGCGGAAGAGGTGGTTGTTTTCGAGGGCGTTATAGAGCCGGGCGTGGGCGTTGGTGATGGGGATCATGGAGTTCGGCTTGGAGATCCTGGTGGCGGCGATGACTTTTTGCATGGTGGCCAGGTCGGGCTCGACGATCATGTTTTCCGGCTTCTGGATTAGGTGGTAGCCGGGGGAATCGTGGGGCGGCTGGTACGGCTCGATCACGATGCCGGCCACGTGCGGCTCCGCGAAAAGCATGATGTCCTCCACCAGGCTCTCGCAGCTCTGATTGGGCATGCCGACCAGGATCCCGGTCCCGACGCGGAACCCCGACTGCTTGAGCGCGTCCAGGCTGCGGATGCGGTCAACCCAGTACATGGAAGGCCGGATGCGCCGGTAGAGGTGGGGGTCGCAGGTCTCGTGCCGAAGCCAATAAAACTCCGCGCCCGCCTCCATCCACTTCCGGTACACCGGCAGCTCGCGCTCGCCCATGGAAACGGCGATGTGGAACCCGAAGCGGGACCTCAAATCGCGCACCAGCTCCGACACGGAATCGTCGGGGAACCCGGGATCAACGCCCGAGCGCAGGATCAAGCACCGGATGCCGGCCTTCGCCGCATGTTCGGTCGCCGCGATGATCTGGCTCCGACTGAGCCGAAACCGCCCCGGCTCCGCCTGGTCCGCCCGGAAACCGCAATAGATGCAGTCGCGCACGCAGAAGCTGGAAAGCGTGACCACGCCGGCGGCGTACACCCGGTCGAGCCCGGCCTGGGCCCGCATGGCGTCAACCATCCCGAGCAGCGCCTCGTGGTCCCGCGGGATCCGGCTCCGGAGGTAATAATAAATCTCGCTATTGTTCATCGCGTTTGAGCCCGGGCCTTTTTAGGTATAACACAAAGCCACATCAGTTCCAATCAGAACGCGCCGTGAGGACCAAAAAAAGGGGCCGATACGGCCCCCCTTGGTCCCTGATGGTGGGCGCAGCAGGATTTGAACCTGCGACTTCCACCGTGTGAGGATGGCACTCTCCCGCTGAGTTATGCGCCCGTGCCAGGATAATGTATAACACCATCCGCGAAAATGCAACCGCGGAAGCTTGGATTGCGTGGCAATCATGAGAACTCATCAAGTTGCCGGGATCTATGTGGAACTGCTCAGAAAATATCCTGGTTCACCTGGCAGTAGGGGCAGGCCCCCGTGCCTGCCCCTCAGTGGGTCAGGACGCGGGCCACGGCTTTCTTCCAGCCCTGGTAGAGCGCTTCGCGGTGGTCGGGCTTCATTTTGGGCTTGAACCGGGCGTCGGTTACGCGCAGTTTGGCCACGGCCTGGGCGTCCGGCCACATGCCGATGGCCAGGCCCGCAAGGTAGGCCGCGCCCAGCGCCGTGGTCTCGACCATGGCCGGCCGGTCCACTGTAAGGCCCAGCACGTCCGCCTGGAACTGCATCAGGAAATCGTTCGCGCACGCGCCGCCGTCCACCCGGAGCTCGCCCACCTTGAACCTGCTCCGCGCGGAGGATAGGTCCTTCTTCATGGCCTCCACCATGTCGCGCGTCTGGTAGGCGATGGCCTCCAGCGCGGCCCGCGCCAGGTGCGCCCGTCCCGCGCCGCGGGTGAGGCCCAAGAGCGCGCCCCGCGCGTCCTGGTCCCAGTACGGAGCTCCCAGCCCCACGAACGCCGGCACCAGGTAAACGCCCGCGTTGTCCTTCACCGAGCGCGCCAACGCCTCCGTCTCCTTCGCCGTGGCGATGATCTTGAGCTCGTCGCGCAGCCACTGCACGGCGGCCCCGGCGATGAAGATGGACCCTTCCAGCGCATAGCCGGGCCCGCCGTCCGGGCCGCAGGCGATGGTGGTCACGAGCCCGCTCTTCGAGCGCATCAGCTTGTTGCCGGTGAAGATCAGGCAGAAGCAGCCGGTGCCGTAGGTGTTCTTGGTCATGCCCGGCTCGAAGCAGCCCTGCCCGAAGAGCGCGGCCTGCTGGTCGCCGGCGATCCCGGCGATGGGCACGCCCCGGCCCAGGACCTCGCAGTCGGTGCGCCCGAAATCGCCGGCGCTGCGGCGAGGCTCCGGCAGCATGTCGCGCGGAATGTCGAGCGTGTGCAAAAGCTCGTCGTCCCAGTCGAGCTTCTCAAGGTTAAAGATCATGGTGCGGGAGGCGTTGGAGAAATCGGTGAGGTGTGATTTTCCGCCGGTCAGCTTGTACACCAGCCAGGAGTCAATGGTGCCGAAGCAGAGCTCGCCGGCGCGGGCGCGGCGCCGGGCGCTCTGCACGTTATCGAGGATCCACTTGATCTTGGTCGCGGAAAAATACGCGTCAATGACGAGCCCGGTCTTATCGCCCACCTTCCTGGTAAGTCCCTTCACCTTCTTCAGCTCGTCGCACATGGGCGCGGTGCGGCGGCACTGCCAGACGATGGCGTTGTGGACCGGGTCGCCGGTCTTTTTGTCCCATACCACCGTGGTCTCGCGCTGGTTGGTGATGCCCACGGCCGCGACCTCCGCGGCCTTGGCCTTCGCCGCCTTGAGCGCCACGCCCATCACCTTGAGCGTCACCCGCCAGATCTCCCGCGGGTCGTGCTCCACCCAGCCCGGCCGCGGGAAAATCTGCTTGAACTCCATATAAGCCTTCCCGCGCACGCCGCCCTTCCGGTCCAGCACCAAACACCGCACCCCGGTCGTGCCCTCGTCAATCGCCAACACGTAATCAGCCATGGTCAGTTCCTTTCAGCGGAATTTAACGCCAAGGCGCCAAGATCATTTAGTATTAAAATTTTTCGCCGGTCTTGGCGTCTTGGCGATCATCTTTCGGCCATCCAGTCAGTCAGCGCTTTCCTCATCACTTCCTCCGGCGCTTTGCTTCCGGTCCAGGCCTCGAATTGGAGGATGCCCTGATCGAGGAGCATCTCGAAGCCGTAGACGATCTTGCAGCCGGCGGCGCGGGCCTCCTGGAGCAGGAGCGTCTCGCGCGGGTTATAGACGATGTCCATGACGGCAAGCTCGCTCCGCCACATCTCGGCCGGGACCACGGTCTCGCCTTCCTTGGGGTGCATGCCCACGGGGGTGCAGTGGATGACCAGGTCGGCGCGTTTAATGGCGGCCTTGAGGCTGTCCGGTCCCATCATGGCCCATTCGGCGGGAATCCCGGTTCTGGCCCTGACGTCGGCGTGGAGGCTCTTGAGCTCGTCCTCGATCACGCCGAGAAGATCAATCGCCTTGATGCGGGCCCGCGCCGCGAGGGTTATGGCGATGGCGCGGGCAGCGCCGCCGGAGCCCAGGATGAGCACGCGCTTGCCCTTGAGCTCGACGCCGGCGTCGCCAAGCGCCTTCATGGCGCCGGCGCCGTCGGTGTTCATGCCGGTGAGCTCGCCATCGTTGTTGACGATGGTGTTGACCGAGCCGATCCACTCGGCCACGGGGTCGAGCTTGTCGAGGAGCGGGATCACCGCGACCTTGTGCGGGATGGTCACGGACACGCCCCGGATGCCGAGCGCGCGCACCCCCGCCACGGCCGAGGGAAGGAGCTTCACCGGAAACGCCACGTACACCCAGTTCAGCCCGAGCGCCTCATAAGCCGCGTTGTGCATGGCCGGAGAAAGCGAGTGCTCCACCGGATCCCCGATGATGCAGCATACCGTTGTCCTGGCGTCAATCATTAATACCCCCGCGTGATCAGTCCTTACGTTCTGCGGCGATTTTAGCATTGCGGGTAAATCAGATCAAAAGGCTTGCGGGTTGCATCGCCGCGCGTTTAGGAAAGATAATGAAAAAGTACGATCATGCGGGCGGTGGAATTACAGGAGGTCCGGTTCCGGTATCGCGGCGCTGATGCGGACGCGCTGGCGGGGGTCGGTGTGCATGCGGATGCAGGCGAGCGGGTGGCGGTGGTGGGGCTTACGGGCGCGGGCAAGTCAACGCTACTCAAGTGCGTGAACCGGCTGGTTCCGGCGAGCTACCGGGGCGAGTTCGCGGGCAAGGTCGCGCTGTTCGGCGAGGAGATTGCGGGCAAGCGGGTCGCGGAGCTCTGCGGGACCGTGGGCATGGTGTTGCAGGATTTCGAGAGCCAGCTTTTTTCGAGCGCGGCGGAGCTGGACGCGGCGTTCGGGCCGGAGAACCTGGGGCTTGGCGGAGATGAGATCCGGCGGCGGGTGACGCAGTCGCTCCGGGCCGTGGGCATGGAGCATCTCCGGCGGCGCGACCCGGCCACGCTCTCCGGCGGGCAGAAGCAGCGGCTGGCCATCGCCACGGTGCTGTCGCTCCATCCGCGCGTGCTCTGCCTTGACGAGCCCACCACTGACCTGGACCCCGAGGGCCGCGAGGAGATCGCGTCGTTACTTAAATCACTCTGCGGCGGGGGCCTGACCGCGCTCTTGGCCGAGCACGAGATGGACCTGTTGGCCGGCGCGGACCGGATCGTGGGACTCGCCGCCGGCAAGAAAATGTTCGATTGCGCGGCGGGCGAGGTCCTGTGGGACCCCGGGCTGCTCTCCTCCTTTGGCGTGAGGCCGCCGGACCTGGCAGTTGTGGCGGGCGAGCTCGGACTGGTTGAAAGGCCGGGCACGGTGGATGAGGCCGCGGCGCTCTTGAAAAGCAATGGTATCGGCATCCGGCCGGGAGCGGCGGATGAGCTCGTGCGGGCGGATGCGGCCGCCGCGCAAGAGGGCCGCGAGCTGATCCGGATCGAGGGTCTGGGCCACACGTATCCGGGCGGGGTGGAGTCGCTTAGCGGGGTGGACCTCACCATCCGGGCCGGCGAGTTCGTGGCGGTGCTCGGCCGGAACGGCTCGGGCAAGACCACGCTGGTGAAGCACATTAACGGACTGCTGAAGCCTACCGCGGGCGCGGTGCTGATCGAGGGGCAGGACACGCGGGCGCTGAAGGCGGCGGCGCTGGGCCAACGGGTGGGGTTCGTGTTCCAGGACCCGGACCACCAGATATTCGCGGGCCGGGTGTTTGACGAGGTCGCGTTCGCGCCGCGCAACCACGGCCTGCCGGAGGCGGGCGTGAAGGAGCGGGTAACACGGGCGCTCGCGCAGGTGGGCCTTGCGGGGAGAGAGGACCGGGACCCGTTTTTGCTGACCAAGGGCGAGCGGCAGCGGGTGGCGCTGGCGGGCGTGCTGGCGGCGGAGCCGGAGGTGATCATCCTGGACGAGCCGACCACGGGTCTTGACTACCCGGCGCAGCGGGCGGTGATGGAGCTGCTCAAGGCGCTGAATAATGAGGGCCGGACGGTGATCGTGATCACGCACGCGATCGGGACGGCGGCCGAGTACGCGCGGCGGATCGTGGTGATGAGCGACGCCGCGGTAATCGGTGACGGCCCCGGCCGGCGCATCCTCTCCGACGAGGCGCTGCTTTCCCGCGCCGGGCTCAAGATGCCCGCGATCCTGGCGCTGGGCCGCGCCATGGGCGCGGACACGCTCACGTCGGCCCAGTTCCTGGCCGCGCTCGACCGGGGAGGGACCTGATGTCCTCCGGATTTTACGCGGACCGCTCGAGCTTCTTCCACCGGCTGCACCCGGTGACCCGGATTCTGCTGCTCCTGCTCGCCTTTGTCTCGGCGCTCATGATCGAGCACCCGCTGCCGCTCCTTGCGCTGGCCCTGATCTATGGCCTCGCCGCCGCGCGCACCGGCGTGTTCGGGGGGCTCCGGCGAGTCATCTGGCTCCTGGTCCTGGTCGCCGCCGCCAGCTTCCTGATCTGGAGCGCGGCCTACTCCGGCAAGAACGCGGTCTTCGCGCTCGGGCCGCTTACCGTCACTTATGAAGGGATGATTTACGGCGCGGGCATGGGCCTTCGGCTCGACCTCATGATCTTCTGCGGGCTGATCTTTCTGGCCGCGACCCGGGTCGAGGAATTCACCTACGGCCTCACCCGGCTGGGGCTCCCGTTTTCCGTGAGCTTCGCGCTGTCGCTCTCCTTTAGGCTGGCGCCGATGTTCGCGGACACGGTGGGGACCATATTGGAGGCGCAACGCTCGCGGGGCCTGGACACGGAGGCCGGAGGGGTGGTCAAGCGGCTTAAGAGCTACGTGCCGCTGCTGGCGCCGGTGTTCGCGGCCGCGCTGCGCCGCGCGGACCAGCTCGCCATCGCGCTGGAATCCAAGGGGTTCGGGCTGGGTCATAAGCGCGGCAGCTTCCGGGAGTATGAGGCCGGGGCGCGGGACGGGGCGGCGATGGCGCTGATGGCGGCTCTCATCGCGCTCGAGATCATGGCGCGCCGGGCGGGGTGGTGGACGATCTGATTGCTCCCATTTTAAAAGGCTGGAGTCAGTTTCATAACCATCATAAGAATAGACAACAAGGATAATAAGGATTAACAGGATAAGAAAGAATCCGGAATTTATCCTTTATATCCTTGGTATCCTTGTTATTCATTTTCTTACAGGAAATAAATGCCCGGAGCCATTCCGGCCCGGTCCGGCCGCCGGCCTTTTTGGCATCAATCTTGCTTTTCAAGATCATAATGCCGCGCGCAAAATCCGATACCGGGCCGGCGGATTACGCCGCTTATTTTCATCAATTCGGAAAATCCTCAGGAATTTTTCGTTTCCATGCCCTTTCCCGCGGCCCTGACAGTGCTTTTTTTGATACATCCTTGTGCTCGGGTGTTGTATTTATGCCGCTCCCTGACGGAACAGCTTTTGTTAAAAAATTGCAAGTAAGGAGGAAATTGACATGAAAGGGAAAGTCTTTAAAGCGGCGGTCATGATTATGCTGCTGGCATTGTCGGCGGGCGCCACGATGGGGTGCGCGGTGGACGTTGATGACGGGCACGACGGGGTCGGAGTGAGCGTGGGCGTGCACGCGGGGATTGATGTTGACGTGGAAGCGGGAGTTGACGTGGACATTGACCTGGACCGCTGCGGTGTTGACATCATCATTGACGTTGACCATTACGGCTACTGTTGCGACATTAATTACGACGGCTGCTGCGATCCGTGCCCTTCGGACTGCGACGCGGGGTAAAGCCATCGCCCGCCGGGATGGGGCCGCTACTCCCGGGCGGCGCTGAAACGTCAGCCTCTTCTTGACGACGGCCTGATCAGAGGCGGCCGGGCAACGGTAGGGGTTCGCCCCGGCCTTCGCGGAGGTGAAGAAGGGCTCCTGCAAAGCGGCATAAAAAAGCACCGCCCTCCGGGCCGGGCCCGCGCCGGCCCGAAGGGAGGGGTCTTTTGGGCCGGCGGCCGATTATGTGTTAAAATTATAAATAGGAATGTTCTGGAAGCGGTTGCTGAATCGGGACCAAGCGGAGGCTGAAGATGCAGAAGCGGATCAAGCGGCAAGCGGTTTGTGAAGAGAGTCACATCGGCCGGTGGATCGCGGCGGCGGTCATCATCGGAGGGTTCATCCTGGCGGGCTGGTGGCTCTTCGGGGGCCAGTCAAAGTCCAAGGCCCGGGAGATCGGCCTGCAAAAGATTTCGGTCATGGTTGACCGCATTGACGAGTTGTCCTCGGCCTGGAAGGGCCGTTCGGTCCCCCAGGCAAAAAATCCCGATAAGGGCGGCAATGATTCCAAGGCGCAAAGCAAGCCTCACAATGACGTCAAGCCCGAAGCGACCCCGCCCGCGGGCAGCGTACCCGCGACCGATGTCAAGACCCCGCCCCCTCTCCCTCCCGAGCCGGAGGTCAGCCCTGAGGACCAGGAGCAGTTGCGCAAGCTCCTGCGCGAGATTAATAAGCCCTAGCCCCCTCCTTTTATCCGGAGGCCGGGAGCGTGCCGGATGAAGCGCATATTTTTATACATTTTCCTGGCCGCGGCCGCGGTCGTGCTGGCGGTGGTCTTTCACCGGGAGCTTCTCGGCGCGATCACCTTTCTCTATGCGCGGCCGAACCGGGACCTCACGGACCAGGAGCTTGATGCGCGGATCGCCTCGGTGGGGGCGGAGCTGGCCCAGATCCAGGGCCACTATGATGGACTGCCCGGCAAGCTCCCGGACCGGTCGCTGTCGCAACACGCCACGGCGCGGGAGCTGATGGACCAGTCGGAAAGCGTTGTTGAGCAATGGCAGGCCCTGCAGGCGGAACAGGCCTGGCGGCGGACCCGGAACAGCTATCTTCCCCATGCCGGGTTGCTGATTTCGGCGCTGGTGTTCCTGGACACGGCCCGGCGGATCAGACGCGACCGCGATCCACGGGTCCGGCGGCGGGAAAAATTCCAGCAGGGCCTGAACCGGGAGCTGGCCCGGGAACGTGGCGCCAAGCCGGCCCAGGCCGCGGCCCGGCGGGCGGAGGCCATGAGCGCGGTGGACCCGCGTCTGGCCAGCTTGAAGCCCGGGAGTTCGGTGCGCCAGGACGTGATGAGCATCCTGGGCCAGCCCCACGAGCGGACCGTGTTCCTCGAATACGAGGCCTGGATCTATTACCTGCCCTCGGCCCGCCCCGGAGCGGAGGCCGACGCCGACGCCGGAACGGAAGACGACCCGTGGGGCACTGCCCAGCCCGAACCCGAGCCCCGCGCCCGCAAGGAACTCACCCCCGTCACCGTCCTCTTCTCCGGCAACCTCGTCCACGACCTCTCCATCGGAACCATCCGCGACCAGAAGGACATGAGGCGGATACTGTAATTAATTAAACTAACTCGAACCGTTCTTTCAGGTCGTTACAATCTCTCCAGCTTAACTCGCCATCATGCTGAAGTCTTCCGACCACTATGCCCGGCGCAATCCCCTGCTCTTTGGCAAAACGGCGGATGCCGTCCCTGCTAAACGTTCCCTTGCTGATGAATGCTTGATAGGCTGACTCCGGGATCAAGCGGTTTCTCGCGTCAGCATCGGCTTCTTTTTCCTTCCGGTCGTCGGGCATGTTTTCCTCGTCCACGAATACGTCGCGTTTCCCATGAAGGAGCAGATGGGCGGCTTCATGAAAAAATGTGAACCACATGTGGTCATTGGTCTTGTACCGATTGCTGAGCTGAATCATGGCCTTTCGGGGTGACAGCCAGCGGGTCGCTCCGCAGACGCGGGAGCCGGGCAGTTCCGGCACGAATAACAGGACCACCCCCGAGCCGGCGCAGAGTTTGTCGAGTTCGGAGAGGAATTCCGGCGGCTCCGTGGTGGTCAGGAATCGGGCCAGGGCCAACGCCTCTTGGAATTTCACCTTTTCAAAAGGGGCGCACTCCCGGGATTGGGCCAATATTTCTCCCCGGCGAAGCCAGGCGGACAAAGCGAAATGATCGCCGGCCAAGGCCCGGGAGCGGCGGAAGGAAACCTGGAAGCCGCCCCCGATGTTACGCCAAGCCTCCGGGGAAGCCGCGCCATAAAATTTCAACACCTCCTGGAGACGCTCAATTTTGCCGGTCGCCGGCTTGATCCATCCCAGCTTGATCATCGCGCGGACGGGGAAGTTCTTCACCCATTCGACGTGGCGTTGCATCCGCTCCCGTTCCTGCTCCCGGGCCAGAAATTCACGGTAGCTTTTTTCGAGATTATTCCAGAAGCTGGCGGGAATGCCGAGCACGCTTTCAAGTTGGAGGGCGGTTTCCGAGGTGATCGCGGCCTTTCCCTTGATGATCTCGTTTACGGTTTTCGTTGGCCTCCCCATGCGCCGCGCGAGCTCGGCCTGCGACAGACCGATATATTGGATTGTCTCCAGAAGCGTGTCTCCAGGAGGGGCAACATAATTCGGCTTCAATTGATCGGGCCCTTCGTCAATCATGGGTATCCTCCACTGCGGTCACCATCAGTTCCGTGACCTTGTTCCAATCTAGCCCGCCGTCTGGTTTCCGGGGCACGGGGTTTTGACAAGGGACCGAAATCAGCCGCAAAGGATGCATCACATCCACGGAAATCCGCCCCTTCCGGTCGCCTTTCAACTCATGGCACCTCATTTGAGGGATCATTCTCAGCATGGCAAGATTGTCCGCAGCCTTGATCTGCGCCAACCTGAGCATTATCAACGTCCCGCATTCCGGCCCCCACCGCCGGACAGCCAGCGCCTTGTCATTACAACCCTTAAGCAGTTTAGCGGTCTGATAACGGATGATCATCACTTATCTTAACTCTGCAGAAAGCTTTAGTCAAGTTAATATTAACCCCCAAGGTTAATATTATTTAAGGACCGGCCCGCCGACCTTTTACTTGATCGTTTCCGTCCAGTACTTCACGAACACGTAGTTGGAGAGGATGAACCCGAGCGGCACGTTGATGATGACGCCGGCGGTGAAGGCCGCGAGCGGGGGCCAGCCGAACCTGGCGAGCTCTTTGAAGCGGGTGGTGAAGCCGATGCAGAGGAAGGTGAAGATGAAGGTCCAGGTGCGGAGCGTCTTGATGGGCCCGATCAGGAGCTTTTCCATGTTCTCGTAAGCGGAACCTTCAAGATAGCCCAGCGAGACCACGGAGATGACGATGGACGCGACGAAGAAGCCGAGCACGAACTTGGGGAAGCGCCACCAGATTTCCATGGCCGAGACTTTCGCGTCGGCGCGGTCCTTTTTCTCCCAGTAGACCACGGCGATGATGGCCAGCGCGAACGACCAGATGCCGATCCAGATGTCGCGGCCGATCACCTTCATCAGGGTGAAGGCGCGGATGGCCTTCTCGTCGCCGATGGCCTGGGCCGCGGCGAACCCGGCGGCGTCGGCGAACTCGGAGTTGCCGATCCAGGCCCCGGCCACTCCGGCGTCGAGCTTGAGCGCTTTCGAGATGATGGGGAGCAGGAAGATCATGATGATGGCGAAGATGGTGACCAGCGAGATGCTGATGGAGATGTGCTCCTTTTCCGCGTTCACGGCGCCGCCCACGGCGATGGACGCGGAGACACCGCAGACCGATCCGCCCGCGCCCATGACCGCGCCGAAGCGCGGATCGAGCTTGAACACGCGGGTGGCGATGAGGAAGATGGCGAAAAAGGTGGACAGGGAGACGATGGTGGCCTGGACAAAGGCCACGGGCCCGGCCTTGATGATCAGGGTGAAGGGGAGCGTGGCGCCGAGCAGGATGATGCCGGTCTTGATGTAATACTCGGTGCGGAGCGAGGTGTCGAGCCACTGGGGGAGCTTGATCAGGTTCCCGGCGACCAGGCCCAGGATCAGCGCCACCAGCGGCGCCTCCAGGTTATAGCCCTTGGCCCATTTCCAGGACGAGAAGATCAGGATGAGCACGGTGAGGGCGAAGAGGATGAGGAAGCCGGGGATGTATTCGTTGACCTTATGGCCCATCACGCGGACGCTCACGGTGAAGATGACGAGCCACATGGCGAGCTGGGCCAGGTACCACGGCCATTTCTCCGCGAAGTGCGCGCCCACCGCGGAGAACTTGTCCCAAGTCGGCGGGCTCACCGCGATGGGCTTTAACGACGATCCCGCGAAAAACAGAATGAGAGCAACCAGGATGATGCCCAGCGCCAGCCAGATGGCCCACCAGTCCTCCTTCAAATAAAGGTCCGCCCAGCTGCCTTGCTTCCCGCTCATTATCATTACCTCCCTGTTCGGTTACGGCTTGGGTCTTGCGGTCATCGGCGATGCAGGTCCCGGCAAGATGAAAATGAATCGCGTTGCCAAATATTTTAAACTCCTCCGCTTTGAGAATGCAACAGACTCTTGTCCAAAATAATAATTGCGGTATTGCCCAAGATCCTTCTTAAACTGGACTTGGACTCGTCAAGCAATGAATAAACCTCTTCGCGCCTGGCTTCCTGAACCCCGCCAGGGGTGGAAACGTGAGTAGCCGTAGGTGCAACCTACGGAACCACGCCCACCTGAGTGGCAACCCTGAAGGGGTTGGACCAAAGGCGGCCGCCGGGTCCGACCCCTTCAGGGTCGGCATCACGCCTCACGCCTTTCCGGGGGTTTCACCGCCCGGCTACTCACATCATTCCCCTTCGGGGAAATATTTCGGTCAGCAATTAATGCAACAGAAAAATCCAGGCGCCTCTCCGGCCTTGCTCATGTTCTTTTCCGGCCCGATTTTTCAGGATTTCCGGTTTTTGCAAGATTGCAAAAGGAAGTTCCGCAAAAACGGCCCCGTCATCTTTGTAACCTCTTGACAAACAATAATATTTATCGTTCCCGCACTGTTTTTCTCTGATTGCCGGAAATCGGAAAAGAGAAAAGCATGATCTTTTGTCAGCGGCGGGTTCCGGCGATGGAAAACCATATTAATCAGATGGTTACGCGTGATGGTTTTTTATTGGGAATGCGGCATAAATCTTGATTGATAACAATAAGGGAATTGGCCGCCGGTTTGGCGGCTTGAGAAAAAACACGGATCAA
Source organism: bacterium (assembly GCA_035527835.1). Taxonomy (GTDB): domain Bacteria; phylum RBG-13-61-14; class RBG-13-61-14; order RBG-13-61-14; family DATKZS01; genus DATKZS01. Next base: position 20,727 of record DATKZS010000061.1, on the reverse strand, counting down.
TCGGACAAAGAGGTCAGGACATGAAAGACGACGGGACTGCGAAACAGGGGACGATCCTTCTGGTGGATGACGAGGACAACGTGCTCCGGGCGCTGGAGCGTTCTCTTCATCGCGCCGGTGATTACGCCATCCTGAAGTGCAGCGGGGCGCGGGAGGCGCTCACGCTGTTGAAGACGGAGCGGGTTGACGTGGTGATCTCGGACCATCTGATGCCGGAGATGAAGGGGATGGATTTCCTGGTGGAGGTCAGGAAGCGTCACCCTGACGTAATCCGGATCCTGCTCACGGGTCATGCGGACGTTGAGGTTGCGATCGCGGGGATCAACAGCGGGAAGCTGTTCCGTTTTCTGCAGAAGCCTTGGGACGATGACGAGCTTCGGCGGATCGTGGCCAAGGCTTTGGAGGTCTCGAAGCTGCAGCACGGCTCGCGGGCGTTTGTGGAGGATGTGAAGAACCAGGAGGAGTACAAGTCGCGGCTGGAATCGAAGTATCCGGGGATCAGCAAGGTGAAGCGGGACAAGGACGGCACGATCATCATTGACGAGTGAGTCGCAAGCCGGGAGAGGATAAGAAAATGCCGGAAGATACCAGACCAGAAGACGTGTTGTTGTGCGTTGACGATGAGAAATACGTGCTGAGCTCTTTGGAGCGCGCATTTCGGAACCAGCCGTTGCGGCTGGTGACGGCGCTGTCCGGGGCGGAGGCGCTTAAGATCATGGAGCGCGAGCCGGTTCGGGTTCTGATCACGGACCAGCGGATGCCGGGGATGACGGGGACGGAGCTTTTAGGGCGGGTCAAGGAGCGCTGGCCGCACGTGGTGCGGATAATTTTGAGCGGGTTCTCGGAGGTGGCGGACCTGATCCAGGCGATCAACGAGGGCGAGGTTTACCGGTTCATCAAGAAGCCATGGGACAACGCGGTGCTCCGGGACCTGGTGGGCCGGGCCATGGAACAGAGCCGGGTCATGGACGAGATGGGGGCGCTCAAGCAATTTCTGGGCGAGTCGGGCCATCCGGACAACCTGGTGAACTTCCGGGTCGGGTACGCGGGCAACACCATCAAGATGGAGCTCACCGAGACCAAGCACCCGCTCAGCGCGGAGCAGATCGTCGAGTGCCTGCACAAGATTTTCAATACCAGGAGGGACGGCAAGGAGCTGGACGCCATCGGGGGGGCGCTGGTCAAGCAGAACGGGAAGCTCACGTTCATGACGGAGTTCGGGAACAATTTGCAGCTGGTGCTGGAGTTCCCGATCAGCAAGAGCGGGGGATTGTATGAAGGCTGAGGTCAGCGCGCGGGTGGTCCGCGCACTTTTTGGTCTGCTCCGGGAGCGGGGGATAGACCCATCCCCCTTGCTCGAGGTGTCGGAGCAGGACACCGAACGTCTGATGGACCCCGCCGGTTGGATCACGAACGAGGAATTCGTGCTGATCGCGGACCGCGCGCGGCGGCTGGGCAACGACCCGGACCTTATGAGGAGCGTGGGCCGGCGGGTGGCGCTGCGGAAGGACGGGGCGCTCGGCCGGATGTTCCGGTTCGGGAACGCGGTCCCGGACTTGCTTAGCCACTTTCCGCGCCTCCTTAAACTGATTGATCTGAACCATTCGGCCCAGGTTACACCGAGCGGGAGCGGCGTCCTGGTTTCCGTGCGGCGTCCGGGCGACGGCTTCCATACCCGCGACCATTGCCTTCTGTTCGCGGGGCTGATCGCGGGCCTGATCGAGGCCGGCGGGGCGGGGCCGGCGGAGGTCAAGGAAAGTTCGTGCCTGGTCCCGATTGACCAGGCGGGCGAGATCAAGGGCAGGATTTACCGGTTTGACCAGGACCGGCGGCTGCTGGTCTCGGAGCAAGGTCAAGAGGAGAGGGACCTGGGCCCGTGGCCGGGCGAGGGTCCGGTGGAGGCCCAGGGCTCGGTGTTCGGCGCGGACTGCTGCGAGTACGAGGTGAAGTGGCGGAGGCGCGCCCTTCCGGGGACGAGGATTTTCCAGAGGCTGGCGGGACCGGCCCGCGTGCTCCTCACCCGGGACGTCCCGGAAGAGGAATTCGGGCTCCTGGCCTCGCTCCCCAACAGCCCGGTGCGCTGGGAAGCCTCCTACGCCATGACCCGGACCAAGTATTTTTCCTATGCCGCGGCCGCCGCGCTCGCCCTGGTCCCGCCGGCCTGGGCCCTGGCCGTGGGGGCGGCGGGGCCGGCCATGCTGGCGGCGGCCGGGTACTCGGTCCTGGTGCTGGCCGCGGGCCTGATGATGGTCCGCGCCGCCATGGCGCACGGCCGTTCGTTCAAGCGGGAGGCCGAGAACGCCGAGGCCATGCTGCAGGGGTCGGGGGTCGCGGTGGTGTCCGTGGACCAGGACTTCACGGTGACCTACGCCAACCGGCACGCGCTGAAATTATATGGGCGCATCCTGGGCCGGAAATGCTACGAGGCCTTCCGCTGGGACACGGCCGCCTGCGCGGGGTGCAAGGCGCCGGAGGCGTTCGGCGCGGACGAGCGGCAGTCCATGGAGCGGCTCTATATTGACCGGGAGGGCCGGGAGCGGTGGAACTACGTCACCCTGAGCCCGATCCGGGACGCGGACGGACGGACGGTGGCGGTGTCGCACGCGGCGGTGGACGTCCAGGAGAAGAAGGAGCTGGAGCTTGAAGTCGCCGAGAAGACGCGGGCCCTGGAGGAATCGGAGGCGAAATACAAGAACTACATCAGCAACGCCGCGGACGCGATCCTGATCGTGGACCTCGAGTTCAACATCGTCGAGTCCAACCGGCAGATGGCCATGCTGGTCGGGCTCGACCCGGGGGAGTCGCTGGCGGGCACGCCGATGTTCGAGGCCGGGATCATTCCAAAGGCGGAGCGGCAGCGCATCCGGGAGCTGGCGGGGCGGATGCTCACGGACCGACACCCCCGCCAGTTCGAGATGGAGCTGGTCCGGCGGGACGGAGATGCCATAGACGTTGAGGTCCGCTCGATCCCGATGCTCATCCACGGCGAGCCCGCGGGCTGGCAGAGCATCTTCCGCGACATCACGGCGCGCAAGAGGGAGGAGTTCGAGAAGAACCTGCTGCTCTCCATCTCCCAGTCAATCAAGGAGGCCCCGGACCTGGACACCCTGGCGCGGACCGCGCTGTCCGGGATCTGCGCCATCCTCGACGTGCCGGCCGGCTCCCTGTTCATCCAGGACCAGGAGCAAAACGAGCTCAAGCTGGCGGCGGCGCAGGGCCTCTCGGAAAAGGACCTCACGGTGGCCGCGGTCCAGGCCGCGGACTGGTCGTCAAAGGGCGGCGTGGCCAGCCGCATGGCCTTATTCAAGAAAAATATCGTGGTGCCGGACCTCTACGACCTCAAGCTCACCGCCCCGGTGCGCAACCGCCTGTCCACCCTCGGACTCAAGTCCATGATCTCGATGCCGCTCGTGGTGGAGGGACGGCTGGAAGGCGTGATCCAGCTCTTGGCCAAAGAGTACAAGGACTTCTCGGAGCAGCGCCAGGCGGTGATCGAGCGCGTGGCCAACGAGCTGGCCATGGGCATCGCCCGCCAGAAACTGCTCGACGTGATCCGGGTCAAGAACAAGGAGCTCATGGCCAAGAACCAGGAGATCGAGAACGCCACCATGCAGCTCCTGCAAGCGGAAAAGATGGCCTCCATCGGCCAGCTCGCCGCGGGCGTGGCCCACGAGATCAACAACCCGATGGGATACATCGCGTCCAATCTGAACGTGCTCGGCGAATACCGTGAGGACCTGCTGGCCCTTTATCAGGCCTACTCCAGGAACTTCCGGGCGCTGGAGGGCCATGCGGACGAGGAGGTCGGGGCCAGGATGGAAGAGATCAGGGAGCTCGAGGAAAAGCTCAAGCCGGCGGAGCTGCTCGACGAGTTCAAGAACATCGTTGACGAGAGCAAGGAGGGGGCCAAGCGGGTGAAGACCATCGTGGCTGACCTGCGCGAGTTCTCCCACCCGCAATCCGGCACTCCGCAATGGTTCGATTTACACGATGGCCTCTCCAGCACGCTCAACATCGTGTGGAACGAATTGAAGTACAAGGCCACCGTGGAAAAGGAGTTCGGCGAGATCCCGCAGGTCAAGGGCTTTCCCCAGGAGCTGAACCAGGTGTTCATGAACATGCTGGTCAACGCGGCGCAGGCCATCAACGGCCAGGGCCACATCACCATCAGGACCTACGCCGAGGACGGTTCGGTCTGCGTGGAAATCTCGGACAGCGGTGTCGGCATCGCCGCGGAAAACCTCTCCCGCATCTTCGACCCCTTCTTCACCACCAAGGAGGTGGGCAAGGGAACGGGCCTCGGCCTCGCCATCTGCTACCGCATCGTGCAGAAGCACGGCGGCGAGATCAAGGTGAACAGCGAAGTGGGCAAGGGCACCACTTTCATAATCCGTCTCCCGGTCAGCGGGCCGGGGATGATGAAGGAGGCGTCATGAACGGCGCGGCGCAACCATTGAAAAAAGACGCGGCCACGGACATAGCTCCGTGCGAATTCAAGGACCTCACGGTGCTCCTGGTGGATGACGAGGTCAACGTGCTCAGGAGCCTGAAGCGGGTGCTCCGGAGCGAGGGGTACTCGATCGTGAGCGCGGAGTCGGGAGAAAAGGGCCTTGAGGTCCTGGCCTCCCATCCCGTGCACCTGATCGTGTCGGACCAGCGCATGCCCGGAATGAGCGGCATCGAGTTCCTGACCCGGGCGAAAAAGAACTGGCCCGACGCGGTGCGCGTCATGCTCACCGGCTACTCCGACCTGCGCACCGCGGAGGACGCCATCAACACGGTGGAGATTTACCGGTTCCTGGCCAAGCCGTGGAACGACGAGGACCTGAAGGTGACGGTGAAGGAGGGGCTGCGCAACTGGGCGCTCAAGGACTATAACCGCCGCTTGCAGGCCCGGATCGAGGAGCAGAACCAGGAGTTGTGGGAGTTAAACCACGATCTGGAGCTGAAGGTCGAGGAGAGAACCAGGGCGTTAAAGGAGGCCCAGGCCAGGATGCTGCAGTCGGAGAAGATGGCGTCGGTCGGCCTGCTCGCCGGGGGCGTGGCCCACGAGATCAACAACCCGCTGGCCGGGATCCTCGCGCTGTGCCAGGTCATGCTGATGGAGGGCAAGGACGGCTCGATCGTGAACGACCTGCGCCAGATCGAGGGCGCGGCCAACCAGTGCAAGGAGATCGTGTCGGGACTGCTCTCGTTCTCGCGGCAGAGCGACGACCGCCGGCGGGAGGAGGTGTATCCGCCGGCGGTCGTGGACAAGGTAAAGACCCTGATCGGCTACCGCCTGCGCGAACAGAACATCGAGGTGGAGGAGGAATACGACGACGACCTTCCCCTGATATGGGCGCACCCGGGCCAGCTCCAGCAGGTGCTGATGAACCTGATGATGAACGCGGCGCAGGCCATGGGAAAGAACGGCAAGATCGCGGTGCGGGGCCGGGCCCGCCAGGACGGAGGCCTGGACCTGGAGGTCGAGGACCACGGAACAGGGATACCCGATGAGATCAAGGCGAAAATTTTCGATCCCTTTTTCACCACCAAGCCGGAGGGTGAAGGCACCGGCCTCGGCCTGGCCGTCACCTACGGCATAGTCAAGGACCACGGCGGCAGGATCGAGGTGGAAAGCGTGCCCGGCCAGGGCGCGCTCTTCCGGGTGCTCCTCCCTCCAGCGCCGCCTCGGGAAGAGAGGTTGGCAAAATGAGCAAACAAGGACATGAAGATAAAAACATCGTGCTGATCGTGGACGACGCCGGCATCGTGCGGATGGCGTGCGAGCGGGCGCTGTCCAAGGCCGGGTTCGAGGTTCACACCGCGGACGGCGGAACCGAAGCGCTGGTCAAGCTCCAGAACCAGGCCTTCCACGTCGCCCTGCTGGACCTTAAAATGCCGGGCATGAGCGGACTCGACCTGATGCGGGTCATGCGCGAGATGTGGCCCAAGACCGAGGTCGTGATCATGACCGCCTATTCCGACAACATCATGATCGAGCAGACCCGGCGGCTCGGGGCGGTGGACGTGATCCTGAAGCCTTTTGACGACATCCGGCGGCTCGCCCGGACCGTGGCCAAGGCGGCGCTCCGCTCGCGGCTGCGCAGAAAGGACCATGTCAACTCCGAGCAAATGATGCGCGCCATCCTGGTCGAGCCGGGATGGGTGAGCGAGCCGGAATTCGAAAAGGCCCGGGCGCGGATGAATGACGAGCGCGGCTCGATTCGCGACGCGCTCCTGGCATCCGGCGCCATCAGCGACGCCGACATGGACTGGGCTTTTGCCAGCTTCCTCGACGTCCCCTTCGTCCACCTCGACGCCCAGATGCTCGATCCGGAGATCGTCCGGCAATTCCCCGCGGCGCTGGCCCGGAAATTCCAGTGCCTGCCCCTGTTCCGTGAAGACGGAACATGGCACGTGGTCATCGCCGACCCTTTCAACGACGAGGCCAGGCGGGAGATCGAGGCTTTCCTCGACGCTCCCGTCACATTCTACAAGGGAAACGCCCCGGAACTGGACGAGGCGATGGCCGTGTTCGACGCCCCCGGTCCGCACCAATTGGCGGCGGCGGGGACGGAGCAAACAAGCGCGCGGGGGCCCGCCGGTCCCGCGACAACCAAAGACGCGAGGTAAAAAGCCATGGAAGCGAAAAAAATGATCTTTGTGGTGGACGACGACCAGACCATCCGTTACAGCCTGCAGCGGTACCTCTCCAAGCTGGGATTCGAGGTCAAGACCCTGGCCAACGGCTTCGAGGTCCTGCTCCTCTCCATGTACATGGTCCCGGACCTGCTCATCTCGGACATCCGCATGCCCAAGCTCGACGGCGTGACCCTGCTCAAGGCCCTCAAAAACAACGAGGGCACCAAGAACGTCCCCGTCATCTTCATGTCCGCCTATCCCCGCGACGAGATCCTGGAGGAGGCCAAGACGCTGGGCGCCAAGTATTTCCTGATCAAGCCCTTCCCCCTCGAATACCTCGACGACCTGCTCCACCGCGCGTTCCCGGAGATGATGGGAGGCGTCAAGGCCCAGCCCGGAGCGGGCCAGGCGAGGAGCGCCTAGGGCTGGAACGACTTATTGCCGCGTCCTTGCAATAGGCGCGGCCGCCGATTAATATCAACTCAATGAGCATCCGCCTTCGGAGAGCGGCCCTGGCCGCACTGATCATCATCCTCTCCGGCTGCCGGGCGGCGGAAACGGACCTGCCCGCGCTGTACGTCAGCGGCTCGCCCTCCTACGTCCAGGCCGACAACCTCTCCTGCATCAGCCTCTCAATCCAGCGCGAAGGCCATGCGCCGTCCCGGCTGGCCCCGGCGCCGGACCTCACCGCCAATATCGGGAGCGTGCGCGACATGCGGTCCGCGCCCGGAGGATGGAAAGCCCTGGCCTGCTCCGGCCGGGAAACCGGGCGGATCCATATCCGGGCCTCGGGATACGAGGTCATCTCGCCCGATCCGTTCTATTTCGTGCCGCCAGAATATGGTCCGCCCGCCGGACCCGTGGCGGTGATGGGCTTCTCCCTGCAAATTGATCCCGCTATCCAGACGGTCGCCCTTTCCTCCGTGGACGTGCTGGACGCTTACTCGATCGGGCTCGCGGCATCGCTTTATTCTCCAACGCCGTTTCTTTTCCAAGGAGACACTGTCTACGTCGGCCTCACGCTGGAGGGGACCCAGGTACCGCTCGACCTGCTCGATGTCCGCGCGGAGATTGATGCGGTGTCCGATCCGGGAGTGAACGTAATTGATTACGACGGCCTCGATCCCGAGGCCGGCGACGCTCCGTATTATTCGTACGGCGGCTTCTTCTCGACTCGCCGGGCCATGGAAGCGTTCGGGCAGCCTTCCCAGTGGACCGTAGCCGTGGTATTTCAACTTGCCACGGCCGAGCCTTTCACGGTCGCGGGGACGGTGCTGGCAATCCCGCCGTCGCCGAGCGACCGGGAGGCCGGCTTCCGAATCCGCCCCTTCCTGGCGCGGGCGAGGGAAGATTCCATTACCGTCTCGTGGGAGACCGACCACGAGTCGAGAAGCTTCGTGGCATACGGTCCGACCCCCTTATGCGATCATGTGGCCGGAGGCGAGGTTGAGCGCAATCATATGTACGGCTGGGACTGGGTGAGCCCGCTTTATTTTGATTCCTTCTTCCACCGCGTGGAAATCTCCGGCCTGGAACCGGACAATAAATATTATTACCGGATCATCGCCGTGGATGCGCCGACCCTGCCCGAGCCTTTCTTCACCGCCGGCCGCGACCTTGCTTCCTTCTCCTTCGGAGTGCTCAGCGACACCCAGAAAGGCCACGATGCTCACGCCGCTTTGATCGAACGGATGCGCGGGCAGCCGATCCGGTTCCTGCTGCACGCGGGCGACCTGATCCAGCGCAGCGTATCCGAAGATTGGCTCGATTTTTTCAGCATCGAGGCCCCGCTTTTGAAAAATGTCCCCATCTTTCCCGCGCCCGGAAACCACGATGCCCCCGGCTTCGACGATTCCTTCGCGCGCTACTTCCCCGCCGATTCGCTGGACCAGGCGCCTCCCGAAGTCCGGGGCCATGCTTATTCATTTGATTACGGACCCTGTCATTTCATTTCCCTGAATGTCAACCTGCCCCTCAGTCCGGGGTATCCGGAGTACGACTGGCTGGTGGCCGACCTCGCCGCGGCGGGCCAGGACCCCGGCCGAAAGTTCACCGTCGTCTTCCTGCATTACCCGCCGGTCACCGGCTTCCCCCATGTCTATTCCCACGACGGCGATTATCTGGTCCCCGTGTTCGCGCAAAATGGCGTGGACGCGGTCTTCAGCGGGCATATTCATGTCTATGAGAGAAGCGACGTCAACGGGATTGTTTATATCACCTGCGGGAGCGGCGGAGGCGACTTGCGCGACTGGGCGCCCGATACCGTGCTGAACCCCTACGATGTGACATATCACGTAGGCTACGGCTTCATCCGGGTTGACGTTACGGAGGACTCGATGGATTTCTTCGCCTACGACGAGCAGGGCCTGCCCGTTGACCAGCTCCACTATACCAAGCCCTGAAGGCGCGGGGCCCATCAGGCCTCGCCGCGCTTTGGCACCCTCTTGCGGCCGGCGATCCCGCGGCGGCGGAGCCGCTTCCGTTACATCTCCCGGCCGCGCTCCTTGAAGTGGCGCGGCGCGCGTGATAAATTCTTTTCAATATGAAGAGGCAAGCATCGGAAAAAGGCCTGGTGATCTTCACCGTGGGCCACTCGAACCACGGGCTCGCGAGGTTCGTGGAGCTGCTCGACGCGCACGGGATCAAGCTGGTGGTGGACGTGCGGTCGCAGCCTTATTCCAAATACACGCCGCACTTCAACCGGCGCGAGCTGGAGCTTGTCCTCCCGGAGCGGGGGATTGATTATCTGTTCATGGGGCAAGCGCTGGGAGGAATGCCGGAGGGGGAAGAGTTTTACGACCGGTCCGGCCACGTGGATTACGGCAAGATCGCGGGGTCGCGCGCGTTCCGAGATGGGATCGCCGCGCTGATGGAGAAGATCAAGCAAGTCCGGACCGCGATCATGTGCGGCGAGGATGACCCGAGGTGCTGCCACCGGCGGCTGCTGGTCGGCCGCGTGCTTTCCGACAGCGGCGTGGAGGTGCGGCACATTTTGGGCGATGGCGTGGTCACGTGCGAAGACGAGCTCAAGCGCGAGGAAGCGGAGAGGGACCGGCAGATGACGCTGTTCCCGAAGGAGGAGGGCCAAGAATGGAAATCCACACGATCGGCTTCACGAAAAAAAGCGCCGAAGAATTTTTCGAAGCGCTGAAAAAGGCGGGGATCCGGCGGGTGGTTGACATCCGGTTGCACAACACCTCGCAGCTCGCGGCGTTCACCAAGCGCGACGACCTGGCTTATTTCCTGAAGCAAATCCTGGGCGCGGAGTACGCGCACGAGCCGCTGCTGGCGCCGACCGAGGAAATTCTCAAAGGCTACAAGGGCAAGAAGATCAAGTGGGAAGATTACGAGCGCATGTTTACAAAGCTCCTCAAAGAGCGGCGGGTCGAATCAACGATTGACCGGAAGCTCTTCTCCGTGCCCGCGGCGCTGCTCTGCAGCGAGGCCGAGCCCGACAAGTGCCACCGCCGCATTGCCGCCGAATACCTGGCCGAAAAGTGGGGCGGGGTGAAAATAATCCACCTTTAAAACCAGGTCCGATAACATGCCGCGCTTTTTCATGATATGCCTGGCGCACTCCCGCAAGCACGGCGGCCGCTGCATCGCGGGGCTGCGCGCCGACGGGCAGGGCTGGATCAGGCCGGTGACGGCCGACGGCGGCCCGCTGCAACGCGAGCACTACCGGCTCGATGACGGCTCCGAGCCCAGGCTGCTCGATCTTATCTCCATCGAGTGCAGCCGGCCCGCGCCCGACCCGCTGCAGCCGGAAAACTGGGCCATCTCGGGCCAGCCCTGGCAACTGCTCAAGCGCCCGGCGCCGCCGGCCATGCTCAGCGTCCTTTCCTTCGCCCTCTCGGCCGGACCTTACCTGTTCGGGAGCCGCGACGACCGCGTGCCCCGCGACCGCATCTGCCGCTCTTCCCGCAAGCGCTCTCTTGAATTGATCGTCCCGCAAGCCGTCCAGGAGTGGTACGTGAACGACCGCAAGCAGGCCCGCGTCAAGTTCAATCTAAAAGGCGCAAGGTACGACCTCTCCGTGACCGACATAATCTGGGAAGAGCGCATCAAGAAAAGCGGGGGACGGATAGGCGGGATCGCGGACGGCAGGCTGATGTTCACGGTAAGCCTGGGCCGGCCGTTCAAGGACGACTGCTGCTACAAGCTGGTGGCCGGCATCGTCGCGGCGCCGGAGGTCTCAAGCGAAGATTGACCGCCAAGACGCCAAGACCGCCAAGAAAGAAAGAGAAGAGATTTTTATTTTTTATTCTTGGCGGTCTTGGCTTGACGGTAAATCTTCCTTTCCATCTCCTTACTTTTTGCTATAAAAATGGAAGTCCTCGATGACCGCGCCTTCCTTGTAATTCAGGTTCAGCCATTTCCGGAACTCGGTGAACTCCTGGGCCTGCTCGATGGAGGTTTTTAGTTCGAGTGAGTTTATGTCGTTGTCCAACAGGATGACGAGCGCGGGCGGGGTTTTATGGAGGTCGGCCATGAACTGGGCGCGCCACTGGTCGCGGTATCGCCGGGCGCGGGCGGAGGGGGGCGTGAAGGTGAGGGGATAATCAATCTCGAAGCGTCCGGGCGCGGGCCTTGCCGAGAGCACGTTGACGATGGGCTCGTAGCCGAAGACGAGGACGCGGGCCTCGGGTGGCGTGTTTTTCCGGACGTAATCCGCGGCGGCGGCGGAGGCGAGCATGTTGAAATCGCCCTTGCCGAAGGCGTCTCCGGCATTGAAGCGGGCGTAATACTGGGCCAGGGTGATGCGGTGGAGCAGGTACTCGCGGGTCTGGTAGCTCTCCTCCACCAGGATCCAGCATCGGCCGAACACGAAAATGAACCAGGCCGCGACGATGGCCAGGATGGCGCGTCCGGTCCATCGGCCGAACCAGCGGGACGCCGCGCCGCTGATGGTGTCCAATCCCGCGCCGGCGGCCAGGGCCATGGGCGGGATGAGCACGAGCCAGTGATAGAGAAAGAACTTGAACTGGAGCCCGATCTGGAGGACGCTGGCCGCGAACCATCCGAGCGTAAAGGCGGCCGCGCGGCGGCCCTCCCCTTGTCGGCGAAACAGCAGGAACAGGGCAAGTACCGGGAGGAGATTGAAGATGGGCCAGAAGCCGCGCTGTGCCAGGCTCCACAGCTCCGTACCGAGGACGCGCGACTCGGCGTGGAATGAATTAAAGACGATCAGGAACTCCCACATCGGCCCCAGCGCTCCCCGGGCCGCAAGATAGACGAGCCATCCGCTGATGCCGATCAGTCCGCCCGCCGCGAATGCCGCCGGCGCTTTCCAGCGGCCGCCCTCCGTTTCCCGCGGCCCCGGGACGAGAAGCCAGCAGAAAAGAAAGAGGGCATGGGCCGCGGCGGTGGGCTTGATGGCCACGGCCTGGGCCGCGATCAAGCCGGCGGCCAGAATGAGGGGCAGCCGGAGCCGCTCCCGGTTCCAGGCGACAAGCCAGGCGGAGCAGGCCATGAGCGGGAGCATAAAGGTCTCGGCCTGAGCGTTCCACCAGCAGGAGTTGAACACGCCGAAGAGCGGCAGCGCGGTGAACAGGGCCGCGAGCAGGGCGGCGCGGCCGGAAAGCAGTTGCCGGCCGGCGGCGTAAACAAAGATGATGGCGGCGGCGCGGGCGAGAATGTCAGCCAGGTTCGGTCCCCACATGGCGCCGCTCGAAAGCTTGAGCGCCGCGGCGTAGATCAGATAGAGGAGCGGCCCTTTGTGGCCGAAGCTGTCGCGGTAGAACATGCCGCCGTCGAGCCAGCGCCAGGCGTTGTAGGCGTAAATGCCCTGGTCGCGGGTGAAGGGCACGGGGAGCAGCACGAGCGATCCCAGGCAGAAGAGGAACAGGATGATGGCGAGCAGGGAGAGGCGGTTGCGCGTGGTCATGGCCCTGCTCCTTCCCGGCCGGGAGCCGGCTCCGGGGCCGGCGCGTGGTCGGTTGTGAGCCAGCGCTGGAGCGGTTCAGCCGGGAACCGGCCCGGCCGCATGATCCCGCGCCGGGCCGCGAGGTCGCGGGAGAGCGACCTCAACAGGTCGAGCCGAGCCTGGATCGGGCCCCTGACGTTGCCCTCGCCCAAAGCCAGGGCGATGGAGGCAAGGTCATAGGCCGCGACGAGGGGCGAGTCGAGCATGATCCAGGCGAGGGGCCAGTTGCGGAGGATGACGCGGAGGCGGTTCCTTTGCAGGAAGTAGCGCTTGTTGATGTTGATGCGGTCCATGGTGTAGGAGTGGCGATGGACGGCGCGGGCGCGGTTCGCCAGGATGCAGGTCCATCCCTTCCAGCGGGCGCGGAATGCCAGGTCCACGTCCTCGTAGTAGTTCGCGAAATCCGGCGCGAAGAAGCCGGCGTCGTCGAGCATCTCCTTTTTATAGAGCGCGGCGGAGCCGGCGGGGCCGAAGACCTCCTCGAAGCGGGGCAGCGAGTCATCGGGCCGGTCGGGCTCGCCGTGGCCCCTCAAAAGCGCCATGCCGCTGCGCTTGATCATGAGTCCCAGCGAGTCAACCGCTCCGGGCGGGTCGGCCAGGAGCACGCGGGACGCGATCATGCCGACGCGCGGCCCCTGCCCGGCCGCAACCATCAACTCATCGAGCCATGACGGGTGCGCCTCGACGTCGGAGTTCACGAGCGCGATCCATTGGCCGGTGGACGCGGCAAGGCCCGCGATGCAGGCGCCGGCGAAGCCCAGGCTCATATCAAGAGTGACGAGGCGCACGGCGGGATAGTCCGTTCTCACCTTTTGCGCGGTGCGGTCGGTGGAGGCGTCATCCACGACGATGATCTCATCCGGTTTGCGCGTCTGGGCCAGGAGCGATTCCAGGCAGGGAGCGATCACGGCCTCGGAATCGCGCGCCGGGATGATCACGGAAATCAGCGCGGCCATGGCCTCGATCCCTCCCGCATCAAGCGCACGATGTCATCAAACTCCGGCCCGGCGGCGGGCGCCGAAGAGCGGTCCCCGGCAAATGCCTTCACTCCATGAACAATGCCCTTGAAAAAGGCCCCTCCCTGCCGCGAGACGAACAGATGATAGGCGGCGCTCCTGAAAAGGCCCAGGACGAGCCAGGGCGAGAAACGGAGGACCAGGGAAGCGGGCCAGTTGCGGGCGATGACGCGCAGGCGGTTCCGGGCGATCAGGAAGACGCGCTCGCTGGAATCCACTGGTTTTTTGCCGGGCCGGTCGGCAAGGCCGGTGGCCGCGCCGCGGTGGTACACGCGCGCGTCGGGGACGAAGACGCAGCGGTGGCCGCGGGCGCGGGCGCGGAAGCCGAGGTCAACGTCTTCGAGGTAGGCGAAGAAGCTCTGCTCGAAGCCGCCCAGCTCGTCGAGCAGGGCCTTGCGGTAAAAGGCGGCGCCGGCGCAGGCGGAGAAGACCTCGGCGGGCGCGGTGAACTGGTCGGCGGGCCGGCCTTGTCCGCGCGGCCGAGGCCGGCCGTCGCGCAAATACAGATCGCCGGCCGAGTCCACCCGGGCGCGGCCGTGAAAATCCAGCATCAGCGACGCGAACATGGAGACTTCAGGATACCTCTCCATGGCCTCGGCGCCGGCCCGGAGCCAGTCCGCGTCAGCTACCGCGTCATTATTGAGCAGCGCCACGGCATCAACCTCGGCTTTTGCAATGCCCTGGTTCACGGCCGCGGCAAAGCCCAGATTGCGGTCGAGCTCGATCAGGACGGGAGCGAGCGGGTGGGCGCGGACGAGCTCGCGCGAGCGGTCGGTGCTGCCGTTGTCCACGACGATCACCTGTCCGGGCGGGCGCGACTGGGCCAGAATAGAATCCAGGCACGGGCCGAGCAGGGCCTCGCCGTTGTAGTTAGGGATGATCACGCAAATTTGCAAGTGGGCAACTCCATGGCCGGGCCGCTCATGGAAGCTAAATTATCATGCCCGGATCAAGACCTCAAAAGTTTGGACACGGGCCGGGGCCCAGCGGTTCAAATCGCGCGGAAACGCGGGCGGCTTGGCCGGCGCGATGGGCGCGGTTATAATTAAGCCGTGGGAGTAGATGCGGACAGCGGGGGCAGGCGGAGGCTTTATATGGAGGCCGGGGCGCTCGCTTGCTTGTTCGCGCTGATCTGGGCGCCTTTTTTGTGGCGGGCGGCGGCGGGCCTCACCGCGCTATCGGCGCCGCTCACGCATGACGTTGGCTTCCAGTGGATACCGTTCAAGATTTTCATGCGGCGCGCGCTTTCGCAGGGGATGCCGCCGTTGTGGGCGCCGGAGGTTTTCGCGGGTTTTCCGTTCGCGGCGTTTTCGCACACTGGTGTTTTTTATCCGCCGGGCTGGTTATTGCTTGGTGATTACGCCCGGGCGGTGAACTTTTTTTATCCGCTGCATTTGTGCATCGCGGGGTCCGGGGTTTACGCGCTGTGCCGGCGTCTCAAGCTGGGGCCGGCGGCGGCGTGGTTCGCGGCTTTCAGTTACGTTTTCACGGGCAAGCCTTTTTATTTCATCCATTTCCTTCCGGCGACCTGCTCGAATGCGTGGGTCCCGTGGTTCCTGGCGAGCCTGGTCAGCCTGGTCCAGCGCGGGCGCATGGCGCACCTCTGGGCGGCGGCCGTGTTCCTGGGCCTGCAGGTTTTGGGGGGAGACGTTGAGTCAACGTCGTATGCGCTCCTGTTCTCGGCGCCCTTCCTGGGGCTGGTCATGTGGCGGAGCAAGGCGGCGCCGGCGAGGCTTTCAGCGGTCGCGGCGTCGTTATCGCTGGCGGCGTGCCTGGCGCTGGTGCAGTTACTTCCGCTCGCGGAGCTGTCGCATGTTTTTGTCAGGAACCAGGGGGTCACGTTTTCTTACTTCAGCCAGCGGCATCTTCCCTGGTCATTGATCTGGGCGGCACTGCTGCCGGTGACAGGGGCCCAGGGTTTTGCGGGCGTGGTGGTCAAGGCGCCGAACTTCTACCTGGGGGTCATGACCATCAGCCTGGCCGGTCTTGCGTTCATCGCGCGGGCGGAGCGGGGCTCGCGGTTTCTGGGGCTCTTGGTGATCGCGGTGATGGCGTGGTCGCTGGGGAGCATTGGGCTGATTGACCGCTTCCAGGCGCTGCTGCCGGTGCTGGGCCGGTTCGGCACGCCGGAGCACGCGTATTTCATGGGCCAGCTCTTTCTGGTGATCCTGGCCGGGCAGGGACTTCAAAAGTTGATGGCGCACAGCGGTCGCGAGGCGGGACGATGGGCCGTGGGCGCGCTGATCGCGGCGGCGGCCATGGTGGCGCTGGGCGCGGTGGGGTTCGAGCTTCTGTCCTGTCCCGCTTTCACGCTCGGCATGTTGGCCGCGGGCCTGGCCGCGCTGATCGCTCTGGTCCGCTGCCGGCCGGTCCTGGCGGGGAGGGGCGCGGCGGCGGTTTTTATCTTGATCGGGTCGTTGGACATTTACAGTCTCGCTTTCAAGTACCTTCCTAAAAACGCTCCTTCCGATTTCGATTACAGCCGGGACCTGGCGGGCGTTGCCGGCAAGATCCGGGCCTCGCATTCGCGGTACATCTTTGTGAGCGACCAGGGTCTCAGCGACCCGGAGCTGCTCTACCACGCGGGTCTGGCGCTGGGCATGGACGAGGCCGACGGTTGGATCACGGTGCCGCCGCGGCGCTACGCGGAGTTCCTGGCGCTCATGGATTCGCGGGCGGTCCGGTACCAGGAGGGAAGGCTGGACCAGCTCGGCATCAACTCGGACCTCCGCGACGGCCGCTTCATTGAAGCGAGGAGCATGCCGGTGCTCGATCTCATCTCGTTGCGGTGGATCATTGACCGGGGCCTGCCGCTGAAATTCAGCTCGCCCTTCTTCCTCTACCTCTCGCCCCCCGAGTTCCACCGGAGGACGGTGCTCAAAGGGGAGGCCGCGAAGCTGGAAGCCAGCGTGGACCTCGAGACCGGGCTTGACGCCATGGCGATAGCCGCGGCGGCCAATGAGCTTTACCGGTACAAGATTTATATCCAGGCGGGCGACGCGCTGGCGGCGGCGGTTGAGGCCCGGCACGCGGACGTTTCTCGGGGGGGCGCAAGCTGGTCGGCGGAAGTGGAGGCCGTTGCCGGCGACACGTCGCGGGTGCTGTTCCGTGAGCAAGGCGTGAGCCGTCCCCTGAATGCGGGGAGTGGGGGCGGGGCGCCTCCAAGAAGGGTCATTGATCTGTCCGGTTTCGCGGGCAAGACCATCGAGCTGTCGCTCATCACGAAGGGCCCGGCCGACCGTCCCGACCTGGTGTTTTTATGGAGGCCCGCGGCGATCGTGAACGAATCCAGCCCGATCCGGCTGCGGGCGGGCCTTGGCCGCGGCCTGTTCATCTATGAAAATAACGATGCCCTGCCTCGCGCGTTCGTGGCGCATCGGGCCGAGGTCGTGGATGACGGAGAGGAGCTTCTCGAGCGTCTCGGCCGGGAGAACCGCTATGAGCTGTCGCGCAAGGTGTTCCTGGAGCGGGACAGCGGCGGGATAGTGGATGAGCTGAGGGCCGTCGTTGTGGCGCCGGGTCGGAAGGACACGGCGGCGCTGGAGTCGCGGCGGCCGGGGGAGGAGGTTTACAGGGTTGACAGCGCGGGTCCCGGGCTGTTGTTCGTTTCCGACCAGTACTACGCGGGCTGGCGGGCTTATGTGCGGGGCCGGGAGGCGCCGATATTGAGGGCGGATTACAATTTCCGCGCGGTGCCGGTTCCGGACGGGGTGAGCGTGGTACGGATGGTTTTCAGGCCGGCGTCGTTCCGGATGGGGCTGTTCGCGAGCGTGGTGTCATGGTTCTGCGTTATTGCCGGCGCGATTTTTTTCGGGCGCGGACAAGCAAGGAAAGCTTGACTACCTATCGAGAGTAAAATCTCGCACAGAGACACAGAGGTACAGAGAACACTGAGAAAAATATTTTTTAACTCCGTGTCTCTGTGCCTCTGTGCGAGATTCTCGCCTTTTTTCACGCCCTCATCTGCTCCTCTATCCTCTTGAGCGTGGGCGCCGCTTCCGCCATGATGCGGGCGATGATGGAAGCGGCGGGTTCGGTCCTGGTGATCATTCCGGCGATCTGTCCGGCCATGAGCTGTCCGGGGGCGGCGTCCTCCTTGAGCACGCGGCCCTGGGCCTTGCCGCGGGGCACGACCATGGTATCGGTCTCCCGGGCGCGGATGATGCCCTGTTTCCATACCTCCGGGGCCTCGCACTCGTCGGCGGCGATGAAGCGGGTGCCGAGCTGCACGCCCTGCGCGCCGAGGGCAAGGGCGGCCACCAGGCCGCGGGCGTCGGCGATGCCGCCGGCGGCGACGACCGGGACCTTGACGGCGTCCACCACCATGGGGACCAGGACGATGGTTGAGACGCGGTCGCGCGCCACCATTCCTCCGCTCTCTCCGCCCTCGGCCACGATGGCGTGAACGCCGGCGGCCTCGACCTTTTTGGCCTGGTCCACGGAAGCGACCACGTGCATGACCACGATCCCGGCGTCTTTAAGCGCCGGCATCACCGGCTTGGGGTTGCCGGCGGCGGTGACCACGATCTTGACGCCCTCCTTGAGAATGATCTCGATGCGCTTATCGAGCTCGGCCGCGTGCATGGGCAGGTTCACGGCAAAGGGCTTGTCGGTGAGCGACTTGGTTTTTTTGATCTCATCGTGCCAGGCCTGGAGTGCCGGCCTCTGGCCGATGGTGCCGAGGCCGCCGGCGTTGGAGACCGCGGCGGCCAGGCGCGCGCCGCCGATCTGCAACATGCCGCCGAGGATTACGGGGTGCTCGATGCCGAGCAGCCGGGTCAGCTCGTTTTTCATGGGTCCTCCTTTAGTCCGCTGATTTCTTGCGGTGCGGGGATTGCGTATTTATAATCCATAGCACGAAGACCGCTCAACATGAAGAGGCGGGTGAGAATACTTTTTTTATGCACGGGCAACTCGTGCCGGAGCCAGATGGCGGAGGGTTGGGCGCGGGTGCGGGACGAGATCCGGCCGTTCGTGGAACAGCTTCCCGGGATTTTGCGGGAGGAAGGGCCGGCGGTGATATTGAATGTCTGAACCGGAACAGCATCACGAGGAACACGGTCACGAGCATGATGAGCACGATGCTCATGATCATGGCCACGGCGGCCATGGTCATGGGCGCGGGCATCACGATCACGGCCATGAGCTGCGGTCGGCGTCGCGGGTCCGGCTCCGGTGGGCGCTGGTGATCAACCTGGTGTTCCTGATCGTGGAGGTCGCGGGCGGGATCATTACTCATTCGCTGGCTCTGTTGGCTGACGCGGGTCACATGCTGACGGACGTTGCGGCGCTCATGCTGGCGCTGATCGTGGCGCGTCTGGCGATGCGTCCGGCCACTCCGGAGCGTACGTTCGGACTGCTGCGGGCGGAGGTGCTGGGAGCGTTCGTCAACGGGGCCACGCTGGTTCTGATCGTGGGCCTGATTTTGCGGGAGGCGTGGCTCCGTCTGGGCCAGCCGCAGGCGGTTGACGGCCCGCTGATGCTGGTGATCGCGTTTTTAGGTCTGCTCGCCAATTTGGGGAGCGCGTACGTTCTGGCGGGCGGGCGGGAGTCGAACGTTAACGTGCAGGGCGCGTTCATGCACATGGTGGCGGACGCGCTGGGTTCGGTGGGCGCGATCATCGCGGGCGCGGTGATCTGGGCCACGGGCTGGTACCCGATAGACCCGATCGCCAGCGCGGTGATCGGCGTTCTGATCTTATGGAGCACGTGGGGTCTGCTCAAGGGCACGCTGAACATCCTGCTGGAGGCCACGCCCGAGAACATCAAGTACGAGGAAGTGAAGGCGGCGCTGGAGGGCATGGAGCACATCGAGGAAGTCCACGACCTGCACATCTGGACCATCACCTCGGGGGTCCCGGTGCTCTCGGCGCACCTCAGCCTTTCTTCCTGCTGCTGCGACCAGAACCACTGGCAGGAGTGCATGAGCAAGGCCAAGGACCTGCTTAAAACGCGCTTCGGCATCACCCACACCACGCTGCAGGTGGAGACGTCGGACGCGGAATGCGAAGGCGAGTGCCGGCTGATCGAGGATTCCAACAACAAGAGGTGAAAAGCGGGAGTGGCCGGAATACCCCTGTTCCGCGCGCCTCTTGGAATGACGACGCCGCCCGACAAGAGTGTCGGGCCCACCCATCTTGATGTCCACCATTTTTCACTCCCATTAAGAAGTCATGGTTGACGTTGGTGGAGGGGACGCTCTTGTCCCCTCCATCTGGGCCGACAGGAGTATCGGCTCCACCCCCTGTTGTAGCATTACCATGGCAGAAATCAATGCGATTTCTTGCGTTATTGAAAAAACCGTGCCAATGATGTACTATACTTGGCAGGTAGATGAGTACGCTTGCACGCTGTGGATCCTGGAGGCCCGCTGTAAAGCCACGCCCCGTTATGCTGTACCGTTAAGCGCTGAGTATTTATCTTGCCCACTGCCTTATCAGTCATGATTTTAGCTGGTGGTAAAATGAAGTTTCCGAGGATTTTCAAAATGCTCCGCCACGAGCAGGCGGACCCGAGGAAGGCCGCGCTGGCCGTGGCGTGCCTGGGTTTTCTGGTGACGGCCGCGGCCCTGAAAATGAACTCGGTCTCTCCGGAAACGCAATTCCGGATTGCTCTGTCGGAACAAGCCTTCATGCTTCTCGCGACCGGCCAGGCGGTCACGGGGTTTTTGCTGTTCATTGCATCGCTGGGCATCTACCTGGGGCGGAGCTGGGGCAGGCGCTTGGGCCAGGCGTCGCTCATAATAATCTTCGCCGGCGTTCTTTACCTTCTCTTCACGTGGTATGTTGCGGGCGGTGATCAGGTCCTGGACGACGACGGCTGGTACCGGATTCTTTCGGCGCTTTTCGCGTTGCTCTTGGCCGCGCCCACGGGCATTATTTTTTTCTTCGGCCTGCGCTACCTGGAGCGGCTGCCGCGATAAGACCGGCGCCGGACCAGGAGAGGACTTGAGCCGCAACTCCAGCAATGTTCAGAAGAGGTTAACAAGGATGTTTAGGATGTAGAGGATAAGATTATTTTCTTGTCCTGAATCAGTGGTGTCCAAAATAAAAGTATAAGAAAAACGCCAAGACGCCAAGAACGCCAAACGCGATGTTTTTGTTAAATTCTCAAGCCGGCCTCCCGGCAATTTGATCCTTCTTGGCGTTCCCTTCGACG
>DATKZS010000060.1:0-6353 GCA_035527835.1 bacterium | reverse complement strand
AGCCTCAAGCCCCAAGCCTCAAGCCCTTCTTTCAGGAGGCAATGATGAAGGTACTGATCGTTGGTTCGGTGGCTTATGACACGGTGGAGACGGCGGCGGGCAGGGTCGAGTACGCGCTGGGGGGCGCGGCGACCTACGCGTCGGTGGCGGCGGGCTTTTACGCCGAGCCTTGCCTGGTGGGAGTGGTGGGCGAAGATTTCGAGAAAAAGCACGAGGAATTTCTTTTGAGCCGCGGCGTGGACCTGAGCGGGCTGCAGCATAAGCCGGGCAAGACCTTCCACTGGGCCGGCCGGTATCTGCCGGACATGATCGGCCGCGAGACGCTCGACACCCAGCTCAACGTGTTCGAGACCTTTGATCCCGTGCTTCCCGGCCCGCTCGACTCCCTGGAGTACGTGTTCCTCGCCAACATCCATCCGAGCCTGCAGAAGCGCGTGCTCGACCAGGCCAGGAACCCCCGCCTCATCGTGCTCGACACCATGGACCTCTGGATCAACACGGCGAAGGCCGAGCTCGAAGAACTATTTCCCCGGGTGGACGTTCTGGTCATTAATGACGAGGAGGCCCGGATGCTGACCGGCGAGTACAACATCCTGCGCGGCGGGGAGATGCTGCTGCAAAGGGTGAAGAAGGCCGTGATCGTGAAGCGCGGCGAGCACGGCAGCACCCTGCTGACCAAGGAGGGAATGTTCGTGGCCCCCGCTTACCCGGTCAAGGACCTGGTTGACCCGACCGGCGCGGGCGACAGCTTCGCCGGCGCGCTGATCGGCTGGCTGGCGCGAAACGGCGACCTGACGCTGTCCGGGCTGAAGAGCGCGCTCGTGCGGGGAGCGGCGCTGGCGAGCTTCACGGTGGAGGGCTTTTCAATGGACCGGCTGCGCAAGATCAGCGCGGAGAACGTGGAACAACGGGTCCGGGAGCTCAAGGCGCTGGTGGCCTTCGAGTGAATTTGCCCGCCGCCGGCCGCGGGAATTTTCAGGCCCCATAAACGGAATCAGGGCTGATTTTCCGGCCCGCCGTGCGCCGGAAACCGCCCGCTTTTGTAAACGCTTGGATTGCTTAAGCATTCATGGTAAACTAACAAGGCAATAGTATTGCCGGGTAATGAGCGGGCGTGCGGGCCGGGGGAGAACGGTTCCCGCGGGCGTCTTTGCATGGTCGGTGCGCGCGCTGTTTATCGGGGCTTCGCGGCAGGGGAGAGCGCGGGCGGACCGGCCCCAGGGGCGATGATGATCGCCGGGAAGCGCGTGTAGGGGCGGAAAGCCGGATTTCACGGAGGCCGTCATGTTCGAGCAGGATACGGAGCGGACATATATCGAGGCCCGGCCAGAAGAGGTGCTGGACATCTACATCTCGATCAACCGGTCCACGGTCGCGGTTCCCGACCGCGCCCCGGAGCCGGCGCAGGTCTTCATCGCGTCCGTTTACAAGGGCAACCTCTATCATGCCTACATCTACCTGTGGCTGTCGGACTCGAACAGCGGCCTGATCTACCGCTGGGGCGAGGGCGGGGTCAAAGGCGACGTGCTCAACAGCGTGTACCAGGCCGCCTTCGAGTTCACCGAGAGCATGGGCTTCATGCTCGACAACATGCATTACCGCGACAAGAGCCCGCAGGAGAAGGCGCAGATTTTCGGCGAGGTCCCCATGTTCCACTCCGACCTGTCGTTCATGAGGGAGAAGGAGCCGGCGGAGAAGGTGGAGGAGTTGGTGATCGAATCTTTGGTCGAAGCGGCCGAGGTGGAGGCGGTGGCCGAGGAGGCGGACGAGATCAATCTGGACGCTCTGGGCGATGACGAGGTGGCGACGGTGGAGCTGGCGGAAGCGCCGGAGTCCGAAGATGTGTCGGAGATCACCCTGGGCGGCAAAGAGGCCACTCTGGAGCCGGACGAGGAAATCCAGGCCGTCCTCGTGACGGGCGCCGATGACGCCATCGAGCAGGAAGTGACCGTGGAGGAAGAAGTGGCCCTGGATGCGCTCCAGGTCGAGGAACCGCCGCCGGTGGAGGCGGCGCCCGCCGTGGAGGCCGAGCCCGCGACGGAGGCGAACATCGAGGACTCGCTGCTCGATGCGCTGCAGACCGGAGGGGAGAGCGCGGCTCCGGAACCCGCAGCCCCGGAGTCCGAGGAAACCGAGGAAATAAGCCTGGAGGCCCCCGCTGACGAGCAGACCCAGGAGGCCGCGCCGATGACCGAAGCCATCCTCGACCATGGCGCCGAGGCCCCGCCGGAAGAGGTGGCCCTGACTCCGGAGGAGGAACGGGTCCTGGGATCAGTGGACCAGCCTGAGGAGGCCGCCGCTGAAGAAGGGCCTGAGGTCGAGGAAATAGCCATGGAGGAGCCGGCGGTGACAGCGCCCGCTCCGGATGAACGGGTGGAAGAGACGGACGCCGGAATGGCCGCGCCGCCGCCGGTCGAGGTCCCGCCCCCCCCCATGGCGCCCATGCCGGTCCCGCCGCCCGCCGAACCCCCGCGGCGCGCCGCACCCCCGCGGCCCCCCGCCCCGCCGGCGCGGGCGGCCATGGCGCCGCCGGAGGGCACGGAGGTCTCGGAAGAAGACCATGACCTCCTGGCCCGCTTGCTGGCCATGATGTGAAAAGTGCGGGGCGGAGATTGTCCGTCTTGGGTTCAACGGCGGCGGGCTCATGCGCGTGCTGATGCGAGGTGACAAGATGAAGATGAATTGGAGAAAATGGGCGGCCGTCTCATTGGCGCTGGCCATGTTCGTGCCCGGGTGCGCGGACAAGAAGAAGCCGAATCCGTGCCGCAACCCGAATTACGTCAAGGCGCTCAAGGACCAGGCGGCCGCTTTTTACGACAAGGGCGATTACATCAACGCGCTCAAGACCATCAAGGAAGCCGAGTCCTGCAAGCCCAAGGATTCGGGGGTCTATTACTGGATGGGCTTGATCTATTTCCAGCGCGAGAAATATTACGACGCGATTGACTGTTTCAACAAAGGGATCGCCATCAACCCCAAGGACATGGAGTCGCACATGGCCCTGGGCTTCACCTATCTGCAGCTGGAACGATGGGACGAGGCCATCAAGGAATTCGAGCTCGCGGCGCATGACGACTATTTCGAGAGGCCTTGGGAGGCCTATACCAACATAGGGTGGGCCTACATGCAAAAGGGGGACCTGGCCATGGCCGAGGTCAATTTCAACCAGGCCATCCATCTCAACGCCAATTATTGCATGGCCTATACCAATCTGGGCGAGCTCTACGGGAAGCAGGACGGGCATGAAAAGGCCATCGCCAGCTACCAGAAGGCGATCGCGCTGTGCCCCACCGACTACGCCCGCCCCCATCTCCTGCTCGCGCTGGAGTACGGCCATTTCAATTATTTCAACCAGGCCTGCGTGGAACTTTCCAAGGCGGCAAGGGGCAAAGACGCACCGGAAGCAGCCAAGGCCATCGAGTACATGCGGATGTATAACTGCCCGGACGTGGTCAGCGCCCCTCCGGGCCAGTGAGGGCGGCCGGCGTCGCCCCCGCCAGGGCCGCTCCGAGTAAGGACCTGGGTCAGGAACCATCACGGACTATAATCATGGCGCCGACGAATGAAAGCCTGGAAAGTTTCGGCTCGTACCTGAAAAGGGAGCGCGAGTTCCGCGAAATCACCTTGGAGGAAATCGCGGCCTACACCCGGATCAAGCTCCGCGCGCTACAGGCCATCGAGAACGACGATTTCGCCTCGCTGCCGGCCCTGGCCTTTGTCCGCGCCTTTACCCGCTGTTATGCTGATTATATCGGGCTCAACGTGCCCGACGTCATGCTCCGCTTCGACGCCTTTGTCCAGAACCGATACCCCGAGCTCACCGGCGAGGTCCCCATCCTTCCGAAGAAAAGACCGCCTCGCCAACGCTACATTCCATTGGCCTTCGCGGTCCTGGCCGTGATCCTGGTCGCCCTGTATTACTGGCTGCCAGGCGGCCAGAACCCGAAGAAGCCGGAGCCGCCGTCCGCCGGCCAGCCCGCGCCGCCGGGAGCACAGAGCCCGGGCGGGACGTTACCGTCAACCTCCGAGCGGCTCGGACTCACCGAGACCTCAACTCCCGGCCCGGCCCGGCCGCTCCCGGGCGCCGATTCGACGGACCCGCCGGCCACCGTGCCCGCCGCGCCGGACAACTCCCGCGGGCTGCCCGGAGAGGCCGCGGACGACGAGGCGGGAGAAACCGCCCGGCCCGCGCGGACGCTCTGGACCTCGGCGTCCGAACAGCCGCTGGGCCCGCCCCGCTCCCTCGCCACCCTGCCCTCCGCCGAGGCCGGGGAGAATGCCGCACCAGCAGGCCCGCCTCCCCCCATCGCCCATACCCTGACCATCACCGTGGACCAGCCCTGCTGGATCCAGTACCTGATTGACGATGACGACCCGCGCCAGACCATTCTCCAGCCCGACCAGACCGTGACCTTTGCCGCGTCATCCCGGCTCCGGATCAGCTTCGGAAAACCCGAAGGCATAAAGTCAATCGTCTATAACGGCAAGCCCTTCAACACGGGTCCCATCTGTTTCCCCTTCTGGATCACCATTCCCCCGGACCCCAACGACAAGCCCTGCCAGCCCGCAACCGGCGGCTGAAACCGGCAACCATGCCCGGCAAAAACCATAAAACCGGCGCCTTCGCCGCCATCATGCTCCTGGCCGCGGGGGCCGCCGCCATCATCGCCGTCCTGGCCCTGAGCTTGTGGCCCACAACGAGCGGGAAGCCGGGAAGCCCGCGCCCTGGCCCCTCCCCCTCGAGCGGAGCCCCCCGGACGGACGCCCGGGCGCCCGCTCCCCGTTCCGGCCCGGACGCCGGGACCACGCGGCCGGCGCCGCTCAGACCGCCGGCGCCGCCGGACCCGGTCCTCGCCCGGATCGCCGCGCTCCGCAAGGAGGCCGCGGAAAAAATGCGGGCCGGAAACGTGGTGGCCGCGCTCGAGCTCATGGACCGAGCGCGCGGGCTCAGCCCCGACGACCCGCAGGTGAAGCGGGAGTTGAGCCACCTCTACGCGCTCCGGGGCTGGCGGACCTTCGACGCCAAGGATTTCGACAAGGCGCGGGGCTTCTTCGAGGAGGCGCTTTATTATTGGCCGGACAGCGAGGAGGCCGCGCGGGGCATGGGCTTTGCCCGGTTCGAAGAGCGCGATCGCGCCGGGGCCGAGCAGTGGCTCAAGACCTACGTCGGGCTCGGCGGAGGCCGGCCGGACGCGTACAATCTTCTCGGCCGCATCTGCTACGAGTCGGGCCGGCCGGACCAGGCGCTCGGTTATTTCGAGAACTCGCTGGCGCTGTCGCCGGAGCAGCCGGCCATTTCCGAACTGGCCGCGAAGATCCGGCGCGAGATCAAGGTGGAGGCCGGGTTCTTCGAGTCCGACAGCAGCCACTTCACCATCAAGTACGAGGGCAAAGAGGTGCCGGACGCGAGCCGGGTGGTGATGGTGATCTGCGAGGAAGCGTATTTCTCGGTGGGCCGCCGCCTGGGCTGCTATCCGGACGCGCCGGTGCCGGTGATCCTCTACACCGATGAGCAGTTCCAGGACGTGACCCGCTCCCCGGCGTGGGCCGGCGCCATCTTCGACGCCAAGATCAGGATCCCGGCCAAGGGACTGCGCCAGCGCACCGACGTGCTGGAGCGAATCATCTTTCATGAGTACGCCCATGCGGTGGTGCACGACGTGAGCCGGGGCCGGGCGCCCCTCTGGCTCCACGAGGGGCTCGCCCAGATGAGCGAGGAGCAGCCGATTGACGCCGCGGCGCTCGCGGCACGGGTCACGGCCGCGGGCGGCCCCATCCCCCTGCAAAAATTGGAGGGCAGCTTCCTGGGCCTGCCCAAGGCCCAGGCCGAGACGGCCTATGCCGAGAGCCTGCTCGCCGTGCAGTACCTCTGTGACCACTACGGCCCCTATGCCGTCCGCGAGCTGCTGCGCGGCCTCAAGGAAGGCGACAATATCGGAGGCGCTATCAAGGGCCTCACCGCGCGCGATTACGCGGTGTTTGACCGGGAGTTCCAGGACTGGGTGAGGGCCACGGCCGAAAACCGGTAAGGCCACGGCCGGCCCCGCCGATCGAGGAAACCTGCGGGTCCTATGCCAACAAGCACATCCTCGATGTCCCGGCACGGAACCGCAACATGGGGCAGGCCATCGAGCTGGTCACCGGCAAGGACTACTCCGAGTTCGACGGCGATTTCCGGCTCTGGCTGATTGACCAGGCCGAAATCTAGAGCCGGTTTCAGTGCTGTCCAAAATAAACGGACCGGAGAACCGCCAAGACGCCAAGAGCGCCAAGGATTATTTTTAAACACGATTTTAAGAGAGCTTGGGTGCGAATGTTTCTTGCTTGGCGCTCCCGTCGGCCGGTCCGCCAAG
>DATKZS010000059.1:0-12465 GCA_035527835.1 bacterium | reverse complement strand
AAGAGCACGATCTCGCCCTTCTTCACCCGCGCGATCTGCTCCGCGGTCAGTCCCTTCCACGCCTCCGGATCGTCCGCCGTCTTGATGGCCCGAGCGGGGACGAGCGGCAACACGGCCAGCACGACGAGCAACCCAACCAGTTTCATTCTCGATTTCACTTAATATACCTCCTGCATAAAGCCGGCGTCATCGTCAATGATAATACCCGACGGGTACGCTCAGGGCAAGGCGTTTCCTTACGCTCTACGGTCCCGCGATCCTCACCGTGAGCCCGTCTCCGCCGCCGGGTATTTTTATGAGCCACACGTTGGAGGCGCGGTCAAAGGTGGCGGCGGGCGGGGGCAGTTGTTGGCCCGTGTCGTCAAGGAGCGTGACCTGGGCCTCCGGCTTCCGGCCGTGGACCTGGAGCTCGATGCCGGTTCTTTGCGGATCGAACGCGCCGGCCCTCGGCTCGAGCCTGACCTCGACGCCGTTGTTTATCGGCGTACAGCGGAACGTGGTCCGCGCCCACTGCCCGCTCCGATACGAGAAGCTCTCCCCGTCGTCCTCGTAAAGCGTGAACGACGTCGGCCCCGCCGCCGGGAACACCTTGACCGTGAGCGGGTCCCACGGCTTCTCGCCGGTGTGACGCATCACCGGGGCCAGCGGGATGATCGCGCCTTCCTTGGCGAAGAGCGGGAACTTGCCCAGCGGCGCGTCCACCTCGACGTCCGCGGGCCCTGAATATTTTTGCCCGCTGAAGAAGTCGTACCAGTTGCCGGCCGGGAAATGCACGATCTTCTTCACGCGGCCCTTCTCGATCACCGGCGCCGCCAGCAGCCACTCGCCGAGCATGAACTGGTCGGACATGTTGGCGACGGCGGGGTCGGCCGGGAACTCGAAGACCATGGCCCGCATCACCGGCCAGTTTCGGCGCGTGGATTCCTCGAACACGGCATAGGTATAGGGCAGCAGGCGGTAGCGGAAGTTGATGAGGTCGCGGGAGAGGTCCGTGATCTCGGGGGTGAACGACCACGGCTCCTTGTCCGGCATCTTGATCGCGGTGTGGTTGCGGCAGAACGGATAGAAGATGCCCTGCGTGAGCCAGCGCACGTAAAGCTCGTTGGACGGCGCGCCCATGAACCCGCCCACGTCGTTGCCGACCCAGCTAAGCCCGGTCAGGCCCAGGTTGAGGAGCATGGTCTCGCCCATGGCCATCTGGTCCCAGCTCGCGGTGTTGTCGCCGGTCCAGATCAGCGAGTAGCGCTGCAACCCCGGATACCCCGCGCGCGAGATGATGAGCGGCCGCTCGTCGGGACGTTGCGCGATCAGGCCGTCGTAGGTGGCCTGCGCTTCGAGGTTCGCGTAAGCGTTCCGGACCACGGCGTGGGGCAGGGTGTTGGGCGGCGCGCCGTGGACCATCTCTTCCCAGTCGGGCTTGCCCATGGGTATGGGCACGTCACTGATCCGAATCTCCCGCTTCCAGCCGGCGAGCTCGTTCATGTCGTTCCAGATGCCGTCAATGCCGAGGTCGGTGTAGAACTTGTGGAGTCCGCCCCACCACTTCCTGACGTCGGCGCGGTAAAAGTCCGGGAAGTTGGACTCCTTGGGCCAGACCCAGGCGGAGAAGGGCTTGCCGTCTTGCCCGGGCACGAAGTAATTGCCGGCCAGACCCTGCTCGTACACGTAGTAGCCCGGGTCCTTCTTGACGCCGGGATCAACGATGACCACGGTGTGGATGCCGTCGCGCTTGAGCTCGGCGGTAAGTGCCTTCGGGTCCGGAAAGCGCTGGGGGTCGAAGGTGAACACGCGGTAATCGTCCATGTAGTGGATGTCCAGGTAAATCGCGTCGAGCGGGATGTCGTTCTTCTGGAACCCGTCCCGGATCTCGCGCACCCGCGTGGCCGTCTTGTAAGAATAGCGGCACTGGTGGTAGCCCAGGCCCCACAGCGGCGGCAGGTTCATGGTCCCCACCAGCGAGCCGTAGCGCGTGAGCACGTCGCGCGGAGATGGCCCGGCCAGCACGTAGTAGTTCATCTCGCCGCCGGCCGCGGAAAAGCTTAAAATGTCCGGGTCGGACTTGCCCACGTCGAACACGCCCTTGTAGGTGTTGTCGAAGAAGAGGCCGTAAGCGCGGCCGGAGCGGACGGCCAGATAGAACGGGTGCGACTGGTACATGGGGTCGGTTTTCGTGGTGTACATGTTGTCGGAGTTCCACATGATCATCCTGGTGCCGCGCTTGTCGAGCGGGCCGGTCTTCTCGCCGAACCCGTAATAATGCTCGTCCGGCGGCATGGCCTTCACGCAGCTCACGCCGTCGCCCTCGAAGAAAATCCCGCCGTCCGCCGGCTCCTCCGCGAGGTCATTGCCCGCGCCATCTAAAAAGTTGACGTTGCCCGTGTGCCGGTCCACCTCGGCCCGGATCAGAGGCGTGGTCAGGACGACCTTGTCCGCGTTTTCGCTCATGGCGGGCGCCGCGTCCGGCGCTACGTCCGGCTTGAGCGCAAAGCTGGGCAGGTCCGAGAACGCGGTCTGATGCGTGGCCCGCACCCGGAGCACGCCGTCGCCGCGCGACGACAGCCGCATCACGCCGTTCTTGCACGCGAGCTCCACGTAACCGTCCTTCACCCGCACGTCCGTGACCGCGCCCAGCGCCTCGGCCTTGGGCCGGCCCGCGCCGGACAGACCTATTGCCAGAACGATCACCAGCGCGGCCGCGCTTACACTCGCCGCTTTTCTAAAAGCCGATCTCAACATCTTCGTCCCCTTTCGACAAACCTGAACTTGTTAAGCCATACCGCGGAGTCATGGCCACTTTGGATTGTGCCGTCACGTTAATCGTGGTTCGGCTCTACTAGCCATGTTTCCCCTTCCGTCACGTGGAAAATGCATGCATTATGGGAGGAATCAATGCCAACACCATCATAAGCACGGCCAAAGCTCTCTCCAATAACGCCGCATTCATTGCAATCTATAATAAATAGGTAATGCGGGACAGGCGACTTGAACCCTCCCTTATGAGGCTTTATCGAAACCTCATAACCTTTAGGATCAGGCTTCCCAACAATTTCCGTCTTAGCAAATAAGCCTTTCTGATAACCAAAGCTCGATCCGTCATCCTCATAAAGAGTGAACGACATTTCCTCAGGACCAGGGTAGACTTTGATCTTTATGCCGGCCCAAGGGTCTTCATGATAACGCTTTAAATCAATCTCCACGGGAATGATTCCACCAGCCCTTACGAACATCGGCGTCTTGGAGAGCGGCGCGTCAACCTCTATCTCCTGCGGGCCGTGAAACTTGGCTATGGTGTAAAAATCGTACCAGGTCCCTATCGGCAGGTACACAGTCCTTTTCACCGCTCCCTTCTCCACCACCGGCGCCACCAGGAGCGAGGGGCCGAGCATGAACTGGTCGGACATGTTCGTGACCTTGTCGTCGTCCGGGAACTCGAAGACCATGGGCCGTATGATGGGCCAGTTGGTGCGGGTGGATTCCTCGAACAGCGAGTAGATGTAGGGCATGAGCTCATAGCGGAGGGCGATGGCGTCGCGGCTGATGGCGGTGACCTCGGGGCCGTATGACCACGGCTCCTGCGGCGGGGTCCCGTAGGCGGTGTGGGTGCGGCAGAACGGATAGAACACGCCCTGCTCGATCCAGCGGGCGTAGAGCTCTGGGGACGGCCCTCCGCCGAAGCCGCCGATGTCGTTGCCGACGAATGCCATGCCCGACATGCCCATGTTGAGGAGCATGGTGAGCCCGGTGCGCAGGTTGTCCCAGGTGGCGTGGTTGTCGCCGGTCCAGGTGGCGGTGTGGCGCACGATGCCGGGGTAGCCGGCGCGGGTGAGCACGAACGGCCGCGCGTCCGGCTTGAGTTGCATGAGCCCGCTATAGGTTGCCTCGGCCTCCAGCAGCGCATAGACGTTGTGGATGCGGGCGTGGGGCACGAGGTCCGGCGCGGCGCCGTGGCGCATATCGAGCCAGGGCACGGGCCGGGAGGCGAGCGGGATGCCGGCGATCTTGAGGTAGTTGTCCCAGCCGGCCGGTTCGTTCATGTCGTTCCAGATCCCGGCGATTCCGAGGTCCGTGTAGAACTTGTGCAGTCCGCCCCACCACTGTCTCACCTCGGGCCGGTAGAAGTCCGGGAAGTTGGCGTCGCCCGGCCAGACCTGCGCCCGGAACGGCTTAGCGTCAAGGCCGTGCACGAAATAATCTTTTGCGATGCCTTCGTCATAGGGCGCGTATCCCGGATCAACTTTCACGCCGGGATCAACTATTACCACGGTGTGGATGCCGTCCTTTTTGAGCTCCGCGATCAGGCCGGCGGGGTCGGGGAAGCGCTTGGGGTCAAAGCTGAACACGCGATAGCCGTTCATGTAATGGATGTCGAGCCAGATCGCGTCCACGGGAATCTTGTTCTCGATGAACCCGTCCCTGATCTCGCGCACCTTTTTTTCGTCCTGGTACGAGTAGCGGCACTGGTGGTAGCCGAGCGCCCATTTCGGCGGCAGCGGCGCGGTCCCGACCAGAGCCCCGTAGCGCGTGAGCACGTCCTTGGGCGCGGGCCCGGCCAGGACCCAGTAATCCAGCTCGCCGCCCGCCGCGCAAAACGACAGCAGGTCCGGCGTTGCCGCGCCCACGTCGAAGACGCTGCGGAAAGTATTATCGAAGAACAGCCCATAAGCGCGGCCCTGGCGCAATGCCAGGTAGTACGGGTGCGACTGGTAGAGCGAGTCGTTCTTGGGCGACCAGCCGTTGTCGGTGTTCCACATGATCATCTTGCGGCCGCGGCGATCAAGCGGGCCCATCTTCTCGCCGAAGCCGTAATAATGCTCGTCCGCCGGCATCGCCTTCACGCAGCCCACGGTGTCGCCGTCGAAGAAGGCGCCGCCGCCGTCCGGCTCCGCGATGATTTCCGCGCCCGATTGATCGAGCACGGTCATGCGCGAGTCCTTGCGGTCAATGATGAGCGTGAGCAGGCCCGCGGACAGCACCAGCCGCTCCGGCTCCTCCTTCACCTCCACCGCCCGCTCCCTCACCTCCGGCAGCACGGCGAAGCTCGGGAAGCGCGAGAACTCAGCATCGTCCGTGGCCACGACGTGCAGCGAGCCGTCGCCCGCCATGCCTACCCTGACCGCGCCGTTCGCGCACACGACCTCGACGCGGTCCGGTCCCGGCCTCACCTCCTTGACCGCGCCCAGGCCCTTCGCTTGGCCCCGCGCGGAAAACCCCGGAGCGCCCGCGGCCAGGACCACGGCCGCCGCGATGACGCACATGGCCGCTCTGACGGCCGCCGCTTTTCCCATCGCCCTACTCATCCTCGGCTCCTTTCCCTTTTTTCCTCTTCCTGCTCCCGAGGCGGATTTTCATGTCGCGCGGATAAAGCTCGGCGTCCGGGTTCTTGATGCGCCAGCGGGACTGCCGCAGGGTGCCGCGCAGGATCTTGATGTCACGCTCGGACAGGCCGGAGCGGTGCAGGATCTGCCGCACCGTGGTCATGATCCGCTTCGGGTCCTCCTTGCGGATGAACCCGGTCTCCAGCAGGAAGCGCTCGATGTCGCTGAACATGGCCTCCAGGTTGCGGGTGGTCGCCAGCTTGCGCTGGTCCAGCGCGGCTCCCACCACGGCGCGGTTGATAAGGAACAAAATGATGGCCACGGAGTGGGAGAGGTTAAAGGACTGGGCTTCGGAGCCGGTCGTCATGCTGAGCATCCAGTGGCAGATGGAGAGGTCATCGTTGGATAGTCCGTTGTCCTCGGCCCCGAAGACCAGCGCGACCCGGTTCACGGCCAGCACCGGCCGGACCATGTCCGCGGCCTGTTCCGCGGTGATGATGTTGCGCCGCGCCACGCCCTTCCTCCGCGTGGTCCCGATCACCAGGCCGCAGTCGCTGACCGCTTGGGCCAGCGTGTCGTGGATTTTCGCGGTGTCGAGAATATCCGAGCCGGCGGGCGCGAGCAGATAGGCCTCCTTGTTCAGCTCGGCCCGCGGCGCCACCAGGCGCAGGTCGGACACCGCGCAGTTCTTCATGGCCCGCGCGGTCATGCCCAGGTTGCCCGGGAACTTCGGGCTGACCAGCACCACCCGCAAATTATCGAGCAGCTTGAGCCGGTCCTTGGCCTGCTCCGGATAATCCCGCCACATGTTCCGTCCTCTTTCCTCGCTTCACCCGCCATGCCATTTTTTCAAATTAAGCCGCTCATGGCAAGGAAGGGGCTGCGATGATGCATTTTTCATTTAACTCCCGTCTGTCGAAAAGCGGCGTCGTGCCGCCGCACTCCGAAGGAGGCTACCAATTGGGGTTCACGGGGAGGGCGAGGCTCAAGAATTGGTTGTGCTCGGAGAGCATGAGGCCCGCGGCGATGAAGTACTGGAGGGTGGTGGCGGTCTTGGTGAAGGCTGCGGTGGCGGGGGATGCCTGGAGATGGAGCTCGAGGTCGCGGAGAGAGCGGGGGGAGTCGGAGCAGAAGGCGTAGATCGCGGCCATGGGCCCGTAGAAGGCTGAGGTCTCTTGCTTTCCGAGCCGGGCGTCGTCAATGAAGATGGCGTCTTCGGTGCGGCGGAAGGTCAGGGAGTCGGGCCGGCCGTCGTTCCAGGTTTTTTGCCAGGCGGCGAGGAATTGCTTGAGCCCGGCCAGCTCTTCGTCGGCCACGGCGTTGTCCATTTTGTAATCGAAAAAGTAGGCGGCCCTGGCCAGGTCCACGCCGGCGGGATAAACGTGGGCGTAGCTCGCGAGCGGCCGGACGTCATGGACCGGGAACTTGTCGCGCTCGATGAAGTACGGCGAGAAGCGCTCGAGCCATATCCTTCCCCACCACACCGGCGGCTGGAGGTGGGTGATGAGGCGGGCCACGGATAGCTGGCCGTCGTAGTCGGCGGCGGTCTCTCCGGCGAAGCCCCAGAGCAGGCTCCAGCTCGCGCGGATGCGGTGGTAGCGGAGCCAGCGGAGCATGTTCACGTTTCCGAGCATGGTGGTGCCCTTGCGCATGAGCTTGAGCACGCGGGAGGACAGGCTCTCGATTCCGGGCTCGACCCAGC
This sequence comes from bacterium, assembly GCA_035527835.1. GTDB lineage: Bacteria > RBG-13-61-14 > RBG-13-61-14 > RBG-13-61-14 > DATKZS01 > DATKZS01. The sequence goes on along the minus strand of DATKZS010000059.1, from coordinate 5,448 downwards.
GTACCCCGCCCTCGTAAAGCTCGCGGACCTGCCCGCGGGAGAGGATGGCCTTGAGCTCGTAGAAGAACTGGTAGTCCAGCCGCTGCTCTTTGACGCGGGCGAAGAGGTCCGGGAGATAGTCCATGTTCAGGACGTTGTCGGTGGCCTGGAACCAGGTGACGCGGTGCTTGCGCGCGAGCAGGTTGAGCTCGGAGAGCACGCGGCCGGCGGGCCTCACGCGGTATGCCATGTCAATGCCGTTGAGCCCGCAGAAGGTGCAGTGGCTCTTTTTTCCCCACCAGCAGCCGCGCGAGCTCTCGAAGGGCACGGTCCAGGCCAGGCTGATGCCGAGCCGGGCGGCGCGCTCAAAGAACTCGTCGTAATCGGGCGGGGGCAGCGAGGCGAGGTCCATGACCGGGGGCGCCTGGCCGGAGGCCATGATCTTGCCGTGGTCGCGCCAGACCAAGCCGGGGATGTCCGCGATGTCGCCGTGGCCGGAGAGCGCGCCAAGGAGCGCGGGGAAAGCGAGGTCGGCCTCTCCCACCACCACGTAATCAATAAAGGGAAAGGCGCGGGCGAGCTCCGGGCCCATTTCGCCTTCCAGGTTGGCGCCGCCGAAGACGATGCTCACGCGCGGGAATTTTTCCTTGATCCTTCGGGCCAGGGCGAGGGATGCTGCGTTCTGCTGGAAGGTCGAGCTGAACCCGACCACGTCATAGCCGCCCCACTCGGCCAGGCCCAGGCAGTCGGCGATGAACGCCGGCATGACCTCGTGGCGCAGCGATGTGAGATATGATGCGTCCTTGCCTAATTTTTCCTTGGCCCAGGCCCCGGCCTCCGGGAAGGCGCGAAAATACGCGGCGTCGTCCTTTTCCACCTGGTCGCCGAAGGCGGCGATGGAGAAGAGCCATTCGCCCAGCGACAGGGCCCGGGGCGAGGTGCAGATGAGCTCATAGACCGCGGGGGTGAGACGGGCGGCGAGCTCGAGGTTGAGGTGAAAGGAGTCGGCGTGGAACCCCGCGGCCCGGGCCTCGCCCAGGAGCAGGCCGAGCTGGATGGATGGCCGGTCGGCGAGGAAAAAGGGCATGCCCACCAGGGCGGCGCGCGGGCCGGAAGGGCGCTCTTTGTAAGGTTTACGGGCCATGGTGTTCGCCTGCTGACTTGAGGCGGCCGGTGCGGGAACAGGAGTTGTTCAACATATCGGATACTTATCAATCCGGGGCCGTTTTGTCAATCGCCGGGGCTTCCGGGAATAATGACGCGGGTTACGAAAATTTTCTCTTGATTAGTGCTGCGGTTTATGATTAGATTGTCAGGCTTTGCAATAAAGCATGGCATTAATCGAGCGGGTCGGAAGAAGAAGGAAGGAGAACCATCCGTGGCGGTAAAAACCAGGTCGGTCCTTGGCGTCTGCACCTTATTGACCGTGATCTTTGCGCACGTTCCCGCGGCTTTTTCCGCGTGGTCAAGAACCGCGGACCCGGTGGTGATCGAGGGCGCGCAGCTCGATTCACTGCTTGGCAAGGCGCCGTCCTCGATCCGGGCGTTTGCGTGGTCGGGCGGGTGGCAGGCGATCCCGTTCCAGATAGATGAGCGCATGGAGACCTCGGGTTACAAGTCTCCGCTCACCCGCGAGTATTTCCTTTCCTACGCGTTTGACCGCGGCCCGGAGTCCGGTCCCGACCCCGATCCCTCTTTCGACCCGGATGACGAGCTGGTGTTCATGGCGATGGACGCGGGCCCGAAGACGGGCGACGGCATGGGCCCGGCGGGCGGCGAGGCCTGCGAAGAGATCAAGCTGGTTGATCCTGGTTCCGGGGATGCCTCGTATGTTTACGTATGCGCGATGGCGTCGCCCCCTCCGCTGTCGCCGCGGAGTTACGTATCGCTCGTGAACGATGACACGATTGAGGCGAGCGGTTACGTGGCGGCCTACCCGGCGGGCAACCCGGTGAACTTCGAGCGTTTCCAGGTGAAGGGCGCTGATGGCCTGCTTCCGAACGTGGTTGACCGGATGAAGCTGCAGATGGTTGTGGAGGTCATTTTTGGCGCGGCGTCGTATCCGTTGACGGAGCAGGATTTTAACCATTACCTCCGCGGGGTCCGGGCGGGCCCGGTGCGGGTGGTCAAGGAATTCGAGACGGTCCTGGAGACCTGGGCCAGCTATCAGAAGCGGGCGTACAACCACGTTTATTTTTACCCCCGGCACATCGAGTACGATCTTAGAGTGGAGAGCGCTGCCAACTGGGGCGAGTACATCAACAAGAGCAGCCTGATCCTGGCGATTGACCTGAACGACGATGCGCGCGGCATGAAGTTCGTGAGCCAGCACAATCCGGAAGGCTTTATGGTGGACGGGTACACCGACCCGTCGGAGCTGCACCTGGATTACGGCCCGACCGAGTGGGCCGCGGTGAGCGGGAACCGGGCGGGTACGATCATGGTCCACCTCGGGCTTGCCCCCCGCACCGCCCTGTACCAGGACCTTTATTACGCGGACAACGATGACAAGAGCGACCCGGTGGAGACGACCCCGGGCATGATCGGCAAGTTCGGGTACATCGTGCGCGAGCTGCAAAAGGCCGGCCACGCTCCGTTCCCGGTGCGCTTCGCGGTGTACGGCGACCCGCGGGATTACCGCCCGGGCATGGAAGCCGAGCTTACCGGGATTTACCAGGACCCGCTCACGGTCGAGACCGCGCGCCACGAGCTAAAGAGCGTATGGCCTGACGCGGAGCCGGTGGCCGACACCCGGAAAGAGAAGCCGCAATCCACCTTCATGGAGCAGAAGCGGACGGTGCAGATCAACAAGTTCCTGTCCCCGGCCTTTATCATTGACCCGTACCTTTTGGGGGTCGGGCCGGGCTTGAGCTATTCCGACATAGATTTCCTGGGCGGCGGGACCTCGTTCGGGTTCCTCTTCCTGTTCACCGACCGGGGCTATTACTCCTACAGCGTGGACTTCAGCAACCTCCGGTTCATCAAGGGGGTCGAGTCGTTCCGGGTGTCTTTGGACTACGGGTCGTTTCCGGCGGAGCCGTACCGCGGCATCGGCAACGACTCGGAGCTTAGCCATCTCACGTATTATTGGTGGAAGAAGTCGCAGGCCAACGTCACCTTCTCCAAGTATTTCGGGGGCATTTACGGCGCGGACTTCCGGGTCGGCTATAACCAGATCTCGATCACGAGCGGGATCCAGCCGGCCTCGGGCGGCGAGGGCGTGCCCTCGATCGAGGAGCGCTACGGCCGGAGAAGCGAGCTCACGGGCGCGCGCTGGGGCGGCACGGTGTACGGGATGCAGGGCGGGAACCTGAACAGCTTTTCGGTCACGCTCTACCGCGACATGCGGGAGGCCAGGAACCTGCCCAAGTTCGGGAACTACGAGTCGCTGGACCTGTACGTGGTCAGCGGGATCTTCGGCGCCAGCTACGACTACGCCCGGGCCACGGTTGACCTGCGCGGCTGCTGGCACCCGGACTTCCTGAACCCGATCCCCTACGTTGACTCGCTTGCCGGCCCGCGCCGCACCCTGCTCACCAAATTGATCGGCCCGGACAAGAACCGGACCCTGGCCGCGCGCCTCCAGATGAGCCACCTCTTCGCCAACGAGATTGACTGGTACGGAAGGCGGATCCTCGACGTGCCCTTCTACGAGCTCACCACCATCGGATCGTCGTCCTCGATCAAGGGCTTCGCCTCCAGGCGCTTCCGCGACAACGACATGGTGACCGCGAGCCTCGAGTACCGCTGGCGGCTGTGGAAGTTCCAGGACGCGGCCCTGTTCTACGACGTGGGCATGGTGGCCGACGACCTGTTCGAGCGCGACACCTGGGACCAGCCCTGGCACGGCGGCTACGGCTTCAGCTACCGCATCCACGTGCCGCCCAACATCATCATCACCGCCGAATGGGCCTGGTCCGACGAGGAAAGCGGGCTGTTCTACCAGATGAACTACGGGTTCTGACGCCGGCGCGCCGGGATGACAAGGCCGGCGCCTCCGGGTTGACGCGCTTGATTATCTTATTCGCATGTGCTAATGATTTTGGTGATGAGAGGCGCGTGAGGCCCGCCCGCATCTTCCGAGGAAGAGGGGAGCCGCTGATCAATCTTCCCCGCCATTCCCTGCCGTCCGGGCATTTCCATGGCTGGTTCGGGGCCGAACAGCTTGATTAATCGTTGTGGCGGTCCGGTCCGTCCAGGGGCAAATTCCATTATCAATCATTGGCCGTTCACGCGGGCGAACAGCTTTTTCAGCTCGCGCGACTGGTCTGTGGTCAGCCCGGCGTCCCAGCGGGGCTGGTTCTTGCGGCCGGAGATCTTGATCTTGTTGGAGACCTGGCAGCAGAACCAGCGCTTGGCGGCGATCAGGCGCTTTCTTCCGGCGTCGTCCTTGACGCGGTTATGGTCGAGGGCGAAGATCAGGACGCAGATGGCGTCCATGCCCAGGCAGAGGCGGGTTTTAATGGGTTCGAGGGGAGAGGCGGAGGGCACCAGGTCGCAGGTGGCGGCGTCAAATATATCGAGGACGTCGCGGTGGCCGCGGACGATGGTGAAGGCCTTTTTAAAGCTGATGCCGATGGCGCCGGCGATGTGGAGGAGGGGAATAGTGGGCCGGGCGCCGCTGTAATAGATGGGCACGATGGTCTTGCCGAAGATTTGCGACGCCGGGAAATAGGCGAAGCGCGAGGCGGGCGGGAGGCCCGCGTCGGACAGAGATGCGATAAGATCATGTGCCCCTTTGCTCATGGCCGGCTATATGCTAGATCCTGGAGAGTGTCATGCCGGAAAAGGTTCCGGCATCCGGGATCAGTACCTTGAGTGCCATGATAAACTAAACGGTTAAGAGTTGTCAAGCGAAAAATTAACTATCAGGATAATTAATCATGAAGGACCTGGATAAGAGACTGAATGCGCTGCGCCGGCCGGGGGAGAGCAAAAAGGAGTTCGCCCGCCGCATCGGGGTGAGCCCGGTGCAGCTTTCCCGCTATTATTCGGGGGTTATGCCGGGACGCATGGTGCTGGAACGGATCGCCGAGAGCACGGGCGCCAGCCTCGACTGGTTCCTGCAGGGGACCCCGGAGAACGCCGGCCCGGTCCGCCGCATCGGCCAGAAGCGCAGCGGCTCGCTCGCCGATTCGGACCTCGTCAAGCTGGCCTGTTCCTATATTGACGAGATGAAGGGCATGGGCCGCGCGGACAAGGAGGCGATCAAGGAGTTGCTCCGCGAGGTGTGCGTTAACCCGGATTACCTGGCCCAGATCATGCGGTTCCTGGGCTTCATGAAGTTCGAGAAAAAATTCCGCCGCCGCAAAGGGCCGCTGCGCGAACAGTGAAGAGAGGCTTGGGGCCTGAGGCTTGAGGCCTGGCGTCTTGTCTCAGGCCCCAAGCCCCAAGCCCCAAGCCTCAAGCCCCAAGCCCCAAGCCCCAAGCCCCAAGCCCCAAGCCTCAAGCCCCAAGCCCCAAGCCCCA
>DATKZS010000058.1:0-4625 GCA_035527835.1 bacterium | reverse complement strand
TCACTCTTGTCCAAAATAGGCCGTAAGAAAACCGCCAAGACGCCAAGAGCGCCAAGGATCGCCAAGTAAAACCTGATGTTTCTTGGCGGCCCGGCAAAGAACAGCTCCGGAGCGTTGGCCCCAACCGGCTTGGCGAACCGGCCGACGGGAGCGCCAAGCCAGAAACATTCGCACCCCAGCCCTCTTAAAATCGTGTTTAAAAATAATCCTTGGCGCTCTTGGCGTCTTGGCGGTTCTCCGGTCCGTTTATTTCGGACAGCACAGGATCTGGTTTATGCCTTATTCTTGTTATCTTTTCATCCGTGTTTATCCGTGTTCATCCGTGGTTTCTTAAAACCAAGCCCTCCTACCCTACGGCAGCTTGGGGACCTCCGGCAGGACGGGCGTGCCCGCCTTGCGCGCCGGGCGCCAGTACTCGGGCATGTACTTCTCGCGGCCGAGGTCGCGGTTTAATTTGCAGCGCACGGGCAGGCCCACCGCCGTGCGCATCAGGCACTCGTTGCAGCGCGCGCACTTCCGGTACTTCCCGCCCGCGTACACCTTGTTGGCGTAATCCGGGTCGCACAGCATCTGCCGCCCCAAGGATACCATGTCAATCCTGCCCTCCCGAATCGCCCGCGACGAATTCCGGGGGTCATGCAGCGAGACCGAGATCACGGGAACGTTATCGGGCAGCACCGACTTGAAACCCTCGGCCTCCCCCACCAGGTGAAGGTTCTCCTCGTCCGGGAAAAAGTACTTGAGCGCCTCGTAACTGCCGTCGGACAGGTGCACGTAATCAATGCCCAGCTCGCCCATCTTCTTCACCACCTGCTTGAGCTCATCGTGGTGGATGCCGTCGGGCATGTGCTCGTCCCCGGAAAAACGGATGCCCACCGGCGCCGCGTTTCCGATCTTGGCCCGCACCGCTTGGTACAGCTCGGCCACGATGCGCATCCGGTTCTCCAGGGAGCCGCCGTACTCGTCGGTGCGCTTATTCGAGCGGGGCGAGAGGAACTGGTGCTCCAGGTAGCCGTGCGGCGCGTGCAGCTCGATGCCGTCGAACCCGGCGATCAGGGCCAGCACGCAGGAGTCGGCGAACTCGGCGATCTCGGACTTGATCTCCTCCCGCGTCATCTCGCGGGGCATGGCGGCGTGGGCCATGCTGGGGATGCGCGGGTCCAGGGCCTGCGGGTTCCTGGACAGGTACTCGAGCATCTTCCTGGGCATCAGCGCCGGGTCGGTCTGGTAGGGGATCGCGGACGGCGCCGGCGGCGACTTGTGGTCCTTGTTATGGCCCTGCCGGCCGAACCCGATCGAGAGCTGGATAAAGGCCTTGGCCCCGAAAACGTGAATGGTCTCGGTCAACTCCTCCAACCCCGGAACGTGCGTGACGTCGAACAGGTGCAGGTTGGAGGTATAAGGGAACTCCGACGCCATCCGGGTCCCCAGCACGCACTCCGTGATGATGAGGCCCGTGCCGCCCCGCGCCCGCGCCGCGTAATAGGCCAGGATCTGCTCGTTCACGAAGCCCCGGTTGTCCAGCGACATCACCGTGTTCATCGGCGCCATCACGATCCGGTTCTTGATCTCGCAACCCCCGATCTTGATCGGCTGGAAAAGCTCCGGGTAAGCGGGCTTCTTGGCAGCGCCCGCCGACTTGCCCGCCGCGCCTCCGGCCCTGGCCGCGCCCGCCGCGCGGGCCGTGGCTTTGCCTGAAGCTTTCCTGGCCGCTTTTGCCGGCGCCTTTTTCCCGGCCCGTTTCTTCTTGGCCGCCGCCATGATTTTCACCTCCCGTCCCGGTTTTTCCGGGCGATCCTAAGATTTTCGTTGACATTGACGCGCCGATCATTTAATATTTATAGTTATGAATGATGCGTCGTTTTTATTTATTGCATAAAACAAAGGGCTTGTCAAGAAATTTTTATATTTTTCAATAAGTTACCTGAACGCGGTTTTTTAGCGCAACTATTTGTTTTACAAAAGATAATTATTCGGTGCCTATTCCGGTTTCTTGGCAACCCGTTGATTGCAAAGAAAAATATTTTTTCAGACTATAAATTGTTACTTTATAGTTGATTTGCAGTTTCCGGGCAGGGATACCTGGCGCGGCTGAGGGCCGCAACCAATGAGGAGAATTAAGGAGCCGCAGATGAACGCAGATGAACGCAGATGATTATGGAATAATTTTTATTTAATCTGCGTTCATCTGCGTTCATCTGCGGCTAAAAAAATCAAACAAACTTATGCATCTTTGATGTTAGTAGCATAGAGGGGACAAAAGTCATGGTCCAGGGAAAATTCATGAAAATCAGGGAGCTGGCCCAGGCCGCGGGCGTGCCCCGGTCCACTATTCAGTTTTACCTGCGGGAGGGTCTATTGCATGCTCCCATCAAAACCGGCCGGACCATGGCGTATTATGACGAGGGCCACCTGAAAAAGCTCAAGCTGATCAAGCGGCTCAAGCAGGACCTGCGCATGCCCATCGCCTTCCTGAAAAAGGAGCTTAAGGAGATGGAGGGAGTTGATGGCGCGGCCGGTCCCGTGGCGATTGCGGCGGTTGCGGAGGACACGGACCCCCGCGAGTCGCGCAAGGCCGAGATCGTGCGGACGGCCATCGAGGTGTTCTCGAGGAAGGGCTACCATAACGCCAGGGTCAGCGACATCACGCGGCGGGCGGGGATCTCGACGGGCACGTTTTACGTTTATTTCGAGAACAAGCGGGAGCTTTTCATCGAGGTGGTGGAGGACGTTTTCCGCCACATCGTGGGCGCGGCGGCCCGGAGCATCAAGGACGAGGACGACCTGGGCAAGCGGCTGGTGATCCGGGGCCGGACGTTTTACGAGAACTATTCGCGCTACATGGAGATCCTGAACCAGCTCCGGGCGGAGATCGCGTCCGACGAGGACTGGCCGCAGGAGAAGCTGAACCGCATGTACCAGGCGCTGACCGGACCGGTGATCCGGGAGGCGCGGCAAGGCATCGAGCGCGGCGAGGTGCGGCCGGTGGACCCGGAGCTTTTGGCCTTCGCCCTCACCGGCCTGATCGAGATCATGAGCTTCCGCATCTCGCTCGACGACAAGTACACCATTGACGACGCCCTCCGCTTCATCGGCGACCTCCTGCTCAACGGCCTGCCGGCCCCCGCCTACAAGGACCGGTGGCAGCTCAACGACCTGTTGTGAGGCGGGCGAACTGGATACCCCACATAGCTATGTGGGCTGTCCCGCTATTGCTTGTCGGGTGAGGCAATTCGTTCGGGGTTGGTGAGAGCTTCCAAGGCTTCCGCGTCGGCCAGGTCCTTGGTCCTGCCCGACGCCCTCTTGTTGCGAATCAGGTCGGCGACCGATGGAATATGCACTTGTATTCCCTCGATGTCCACCACCAATGACCGCCCATAGGTCTCCTCAAACTCAAGTCCCGACGCCGTGGTGATGATGTCAATCCGCCGCGGGGCGACGCCGATCTGAAATACGGTCCCTTCCTTTAGAAGGTCTCCCTTGGTTAGTTGTTCCAGCGGGGCGCCGAAACGGCGGAGTGACCGTAAGGCCGCGTCGGCGTTCTCGGGAGACGGCATGACCCAGATGTCAACGTCCATGGTGGCCCGCACATAGCCGTGGGCGGCCAGCGCATACGCCCCGACGAGCAGGAACCTAACCTTCTCGTCGGATAAGGCGCGTAACATGTCTCTGTAGTCTTCGTTCAGCATCGTGCTCTTTGCTTAAAGACGCGGCCTCCCGGGTCAGCGGCCAGACCAGGCCGATCCGCTCCGCCGGAGTGCCCTCAACGTACCCGCCATCAGGCTCCTCCCCCTGCCGGTATAGCGCCGTGCGGTCCCTCTTCATGCTCCCAATGTAGCACTTGCGCCCAAAAACTTCAATCGCGGGCCTACGCTGAAAAAGCGGGACTGGTAGGTAACGCCGGCATCATGCCGGCATCTTTTACCGTACGCCCGGTGCGGGATGGGGGTCCGGGATGGGTGGGGGTCAGACCCTTGTTTAATTGTTTAAGGATTGGGGATGGGGGTCAGACCCTTGTTTAATTGGGGATGGGGGTCAGACCCTTGTTTAATTGTTTAAGGATTGGATTTTGGATTTGAGGCATGGTTTCTCCTCCATTAATTGCCTTAACTTGATGAGGCCGGTCGGGACGGAAGCGGGCCGGACGGAAAGGGCGGCGGCGATTTTGTCAAGCGCCTCATCGTGGCCTCGGGCGGCCGCATGGCAGACGGTATAGGGATGTGCTGTTCTTCTCGTTCCCTCCATGGTCCGACTCAGACTCAATCAAACAAGGGTCTGACCCCACACGCTCGCGTTCTACGTTAACTCAGTCGATTATGGCGCCTCGCGCCACCCTGGAATGATGAAAATATTGCCGGTAGGCGGGACACTCTTGTCCCACGGCCGCCCGACAGGAGTGTCGGGCCTACCGACTTATTTTCAGGACAGGGCGGAAGCCCTGGAAAAGGATTCATAACCAGGACAACCATCTCGGATGAAAAGATTATTATTAAGAGGAGCAAAGAAGATTGGACAGGATTAACAGGATTTACGGGATTCAATAATAATGAACCACTCTTCCGGTCGGATTGGCGCCAAGGGAAACCGGCAGTTATCCTGTTTATCCTGTCAATCCTGTCAAAACT
>DATKZS010000057.1:0-22923 GCA_035527835.1 bacterium | reverse complement strand
GCTGTTCGGCAGGAAGGTCAGGTTCGAGAGCCCGGAGCGGGTGGCGGAGGCCATCGGCGTGTACCACCGGCGCTACGACGTCCGCGACTTTTTTTTCCACGACGACACGTTCACGGTGAAGAAGTCGTGGCTGGCCGGGCTGGTGGAGACGCTGGGCCACGCTGACCTGATCCATAATTTCCGCTACGTGGTGAACTCGCGGGTGGACACCTTTGACCGGGACAAGGCGCGGCTGCTCCAGGAGATGGGAGTTTACTACGTGCTCTTCGGGATCGAGTCGGGCTCGCAGGAGGTGCTGGACGCGCTGAACAAGGGCACGACGGTGGAGCAGGCCAGAGAGGCCTTCCGGATCTGCCGCGAGTTCGGGTTCCGCACCCACGCCTACGTGCTGCTCGGCTCGCCCAACGAGAGCAAGGAGTCGCTCCTGGCCACCGAGAAGCTGGTGGCCGAGCTCAACCCCAACACCGTGCACATCTCGATCTACACGCCGCTTTTGGGCACGGTGCTGGCGGAGCGCTGCGCCCGGGAGGGCCGCACCCGGATCAAGAACTTCGCGGACATGGACTACTACCTGAAAAAGAGCAAGTCGGGCGAGCCGCCCATCTCCATCCCCGGACTCGCCTACCAGGACCTGCTCGACAGCCGCGCCGCCATCCTCAAGCGCCGCAAGTTCCGAGTGTTCACCGATAATCTCCGGGAGCTGGCCCGCGACCTCGCCCGCGACCCCAGCCTCGACAAGTTCATCTTCCGCTATCAGTCGTACCGGAGGATGCAGCATTACTTCGGATGAAAAGACCTTGGGACCGGATGGCCACAAGGACCTCGCGACCAGGACCGTCATCTTAAGCCTCGCCCTCCTTACGATCATCCAGCTCGCGCTGACCCTCGGGTCCTTCAGCCATTGGTCGGACGTCACCAACGACCGGCCCATCCTGAACGTGGACTTCTGCTCGCAATATGCCTGGCCGTACGCGGCGCGGGAGTTCGAGCGGGTGGACGGCCGGCTCTGGGGCTACGATCCGTATTTCATGGCGGGGTATCCGCTGGACTTCGTGTTCAACTCGAGCCTGCCGGTGCAGCTCGCGGCGGTGGCGCTGCCGGGGCTCAGTCTGGCGCGGGTGGTGAAGGCCTGCTTCATTTTAAGCTTCCTGCTGGCGCCGCTCGTGTTTTACGGTGCGCTCCGGCAGTTCGGTCCGGGCCGGGGCGCGGCCATCGCCGGGGCCGCGCTGGGCACGGTTTATTTCTGGGTGTCGGAGGGCGCGCTGTTCGGGCGGTTCGGAATGATTTCCGGCGCGTTCCTGCTCGTTTTTTTCCTGCTGCCGCTCGGCCTCCTCCACCGCTTCCTCGCCCGCCGCGAGCCGCGGGCCGCGCTCTTTTTGGCCGCGGCTTGCGCTCTTGCGTTCACCATGCACAAGACCGCGTTCGTGCTGCTCTTGCCGGCCATGTTCCTGATGACGGCGGTTTACGCGCGGCCGCTTTCGTGGCGGGAGTGGGCGGCGCTCGCCGGGGTGGTGGCGTTCACGGCGCTGGCCAACGTTTATTGGCTGCGTCCGTTCTTCCATTTCCTGCCGCTCAAGATCGAGGACCAGTCCACGACGTTTTTCCAGAACACGGACCTGCTCCGGCCGGTCAAGGACTTATGGCCGGTGCAGCCGTTCTTCGGGCTGCCGCTCGGCCGCATCCTGGTGATGGCCCTGGGGATCATCGGCATGAGGCGTCTTCGGCGCGAGGCCCCGCCGCTGTTCCTCGCGCTCATTCTGCTCCTCGCGTTCTACGGCGGCCTCGCTTACTTCGGCTCGTTCGCGGCCGAGCTCAGGCATTTGCAGCCGTACCGCTACGTCACCGCGTTCTATCTGTTGTGGCTTCCGGCCGCGGCCCACGGAATTATCGCCGCGCGGGAGCGGCTCACGGCGCTCAATAGAGGAGGCGCCATCGGCTGGGCGGCGTTCGCGCTGATATTGATCGGGCTGCTGATGGCGCCGAGCTTCCGGCAGTTCAGCAGGGTGGCGCCGCTTACCACGGAGATGGACGGTCCGAGCCGGGAGCTGATCGAGTGGGTCCGCGGCCACACCGGCCGGAGCGCGCGCATCCTGATCGAGGACATCAACGCGTGGGAGGGTCCGGGCCCCGCGATCTACGGCGGCGCCCGCATCCCGCACCTGTTGCCCACGCTGGCGCCGCGCGAGCTGATCGGCGGCCCGCTGCCCAACGCCTTCATCCTCCATCACTTCGCGTCGTTCCAGGACGGGAGGCTGCTTAATCGGCCGGTCGCGGACTTTTCCGACGCGGACCTGGACGCGATGATGAAAACGTATAACGTGGGCTGGGCCGTGTGCTGGAGCGCGGAGGCCAAAAAGCGCTTCAGTGCGTACCCGGCGGCGGAGCGAGCGGCTGAGTTCGGTTACCTCGAAGTGTTCGTGATCCGGCGGGGCCACGATTATTTTCTGGAAGGCTCGGGGACCTCGCGGGCGGACTATGGCCGGATCGAGCTTGGCGGGCTGGCTACGGACACGGGCCGAGTGGTGGTATCCTATCATTGGGTGGACGGCCTGGAATCGAGCCCGCGTGCGGAGCTTACGCGGGTGATGATCGGCGGCGACCCGGCCGGGTTCATCGGCGTGGTCAACCCGCCGGAGGGGCTGGTGATCAGGCTGGGCGGTTCAGGGTCGCCCACCGGAGGCGGCCTCCCACATTGATCGAGGACCGGCAGCGGGGATACTAATGGCGGAAGCGCAGATAAAAATATCCGGCGTGGTTCTGGCCAAGGACGAGGAGGAGACGATCGGGGCGGTGGTCACGAAGGCGCGGCCGCTGGTGGACGAGCTGCTGGTTGTTGACGGGCATTCGTCGGACCGGACGCGGGAGATCGCGGAGGCCGCAGGGGCGCGGGTGGTGTCGGACCACGGCCGGGGCAAGGGCGACGGCTACCGCGCCGGGCTTAGCGAGGCGCGGGGCGAGGTGGTGGTTTTCCTGGACGCGGACGGGTCGCACGACCCGGCCGACATCCCGAAGCTGGTTGCTCCGATTGTTGAGGGCAGGCTCGACATGGTGGTGGCGTCGCGGTGGCGCGGCGGGTCGGACGACGTGCACCCGAACCTGGCGCATTTCGTCCGCGACCTGGGGGGAAACTTTTTGTCCATGATCATCTCGCACCATTTCCAAAGGGAGGTCACGGATTGCCTGAACGGTTTCCGGGCGCTCCGGCGCTCGTCCGGGCTCGCCCTGGGCCTCGAATCCGACGACTTCGACATCGAGCACGAGATGGTGATGAAGGCGCTGAAGCAGGGTCTTAGGGTGGGCGAGGTCGGGAGCCACGAGTACGCGCGCGCGGGAGGGGTCTCGAAGCTGCCGACGTTTCGGAAGGCGCACAAGTTTTTTCTCCGCCTGTTCAAGGAGTGGTGATGCGGGCGCATCTCATTAATCCTCCCGCGGCCGGCGGCGTGGACATAGTACGGGAGGGCCGGTGCATGCAGCGGGCGGGGGCCTGGACCGCGGTGTGGGCCCCGATCTCGCTGGCCACCATCGGGGCCGTGCTGGAGGATGCGGGCGTCACCTGCCGCCTCGATGACTGCATCATCGAAAAAATTTCCGTGGAAGACGTGCTTTCGCGCGCGCGGTCCTTCAAGCCGGACCTCATCGTCATCAACACCGCGACGCCCTCCATCGTCTCCGACCTGGGTCTGGCCGACCGGCTGAAGCGCGAGCTGCCGGGCTCATATATCCTGGCGATCGGCATCCACGTCACGGCGTTGCCGGAGGAGTCGCTCCGGATGGCGCCGGGCCTGGACGCGGTGGTGAGGGGCGAGCCGGAGCTGACGGTGAAAGACGTGGCGGCGGCGCTCGGGGCGGGGCGGGCGGCGGCGGGGCTGGCCGGGGTGTCGGCGCGCTCGGGCGGCGGGATCGCGCACGGCCCGGAGCGGGCGGCGGCGGACCTGGATACGCTGCCGTTTCCCGCGTGGCGCCTGGCGCGGCCCGAGCGCTACAAGCTGCCGTTCACCGGACGGCCGTTCCTGCTCATCGGGACCTCCCGCGGCTGTCCATTCCACTGCGATTTTTGCGCCGACCCCGCCTATTACGGCCACGCCCTGCGCCTCAAGTCTCCGGAGCGGATCGTGAGCGAGCTCAAGGCGGCGCGTGACGGCCACGGCATCCGCGACTTCCTGTTCTGGTCGGAATCGTTCACGCTGAAGCGGGAGTGGACCATGGCGGTGCTCGACGCGATCATCGCGGCGGACCCGGGCGTCCGGTTCGTGGTCAACTCGCGGGCGGACCACGTGGACCCGGAGCTGCTCACTAAATTGAAGCGCGCGGGTTGCTGGATGATCGGGTTCGGGCTGGAGTCGGGAAGCGCGCGGACGCTCGCGCTCATGGACAAGAAGATCACGCCGGAGCAGAACCGGAGCGCGGTGGCGTGGTCGCGGGAGGCCGGCTTGCAGGTCACGGCGCACTTCGTGATCGGGTATCCCGGGGAGACGGAGGACGGCATCCGCGAGACCATCGAGTTCGCGTGCTCGCTCCCGCTGGATTACGCCCAGTTCTACTGCGCGGTGCCCTTCCCCGGCAGCGCACTGTATAAGAAAGCCCGGGGCGAGGGGTGGCTCCTGGACGCGCCGTGGGAGCTCTTCGAGCAGAACTTCTCGGTGCTGTCGTATCCGGGCCTGTCCAGGGAGCGGATCATGGAGCTTCGGCGCTATGCTTACCGCAGGTTTTACAGCCGGCCGGCCCGGGTGTGGCGGGTGCTGAAGGGGAGCGTGGGGATCCGTGGAGCGCCGCGGTTCGTGCGCATGGCGCTGTCGTTTCGGGAGTGGATCTGATGGACATGCAGACCATGAAGCACGTTGACCGGCTGGCGGGGAACCCGCTGTGCGTGGCGCTTCGGGTCTATGACGTGCTCCGGAGCGGGGGCCGGGCGCGGAAAAGCGCGGGAGCGGCGGCGCTGCCGAAGAAGATCGGCGCGGCCGGGCGGCCGCCGCGCATCGCGGTGATCAAGTTCTGGGGCATGGGCAGCCTGATCCTGGCGGCGCCGCTGTTTTACTCGCTGCGCCGCACCTACCCGGACGCGGAGATCAGCCTGATCACGCTCGGCCACAACCGCGGCATCATCGAGCTCCTGGACCTCAGCGACCGCGTGGTTTACCTGGAGCTGCCGGAAAGCGCCGCCGGCGTCGCCTCCCGCATCATGGGCCTCATGGGCCGGGTGCGCGAGCTTCGGCCCGACGCGGTCATTGACCTCGAATACCTCACCCGCTTCTCCACGATCGTCAGCTACCTGTCGGGCGCGCCGGTCCGGGTCGGCTTCCATTCCTGGGACGTATGGCGGGGGAACCTGCACACGGCGCATTGCGCTTTTAACCCCTACTGGCACGTCACCGACAATTTCCTGAACCTGCACCGGGCGCTGTCGGGCGAGAAGGGCGTGAACGGGCCGGTGCGCATCAAGTTGAATGGTGAGGAGGACCGGGAGGCCGGCGGGCTGCTGGCGGCGGCGGGCGTGGGCGAGGATGAGCGGGTGATCGCGTTCAACACCAACGCTTCCACCATGGCGCTGGCCCGGCGGTGGCCGGAGGAGTCGTTCGCCAAGCTGATTGACCGGGTGATGGAGGCGGGGCTCGGGCGGGTGGCGCTGCTGGGGGCGCCGGAGGAAGCGCCGTTCGTGGGCCGCGTCCTCGCCATGACGCGGGAGCCCGGCAAGATCGTGAACCTGGCGGGCAAGTCCAGCCTGCGCGGCCTTTGCGGGATCCTGCGCCGCGCCGCGCTGCTCGTCACCAACGACAGCGGGCCGCTGCATCTCGCGGGCGCTCTCGGGACCCCGACGGTGAGCTTCTTCGGGCCGGAGACGCCGGTGCTGTTCGGGCCGCGCGGAGAGGGCCACGCCACGCTCTACCGCGGCATTGACTGCAGCCCGTGCATCAGCATCTACAACGCCAAGACGGTGCGCTGCATGCGCCCGGAGCCGGAATGCCTCACCGGGATCGGGGTGGACGAGGCGTTCGAGGCGGTGCGCCGATCGCTCGGAGCGGACGGATGAAGGTCCTGCTGCTCAACCCGCCCGCGCGGGGCATCGTGATCCGCGACTACTACTGCTCCAAGAGCACCAAATCCAATTACCTGTTCCAGCCCATTGACCTGCTCATGCAAAGCGGGGTGCTGGCGCAAGCGCACGAGCTCGCGGCCGTGGACGCGGTGGCGCGGCGCATGACGCGGGAGGCGTGTTTCGCGGAGCTCGAGCGCATCCGGCCCGACGCGGTGCTCGGCTTGTGGGGCGCGGTCTCGGACACGCAGGACCGGGAATTTTACGCCGCGCTCGCGGGGCGGTCCCCGGCGCCGATCTTCATCACCGGCGAGGTGTTTCTGGACGACCCTGAAAAATGGCTCCGCGCGCACCCCTTTATCAGCGGGGCCCTGCTGTGCTTCGTTTCCGAGGGACTGGCGACGTACCTGGACACGGGCGCGCCCGGGCCGGACCTGATGGCGAGGAAGGGCGATGAGATCATCGGCGGACTCGACCCGGCGCCGCCCTCCGAGTTTTTACTGGGCCGGCCGCGCCATGAATTGTTCGGGCACGACGGGTATCGTTTCAGCTTCGCGCGGGGCCGGCGGTTCGCGACGGTGCTCACGGATTTCGGGTGCCCGTTCAAGTGCGGGTTCTGCGTGATGGCGGGCCTGGGCTATCGGATGCGGCCGGAGGCGGAGGTGGCGGCGGAGTGGAAGTGGCTCAAGGAGCGGGGCGTGGCCGAGCTGTTCGTGACCGACCAGTGCTTCGGGGCGTCGCGGGAGCGCTCGCTCGAGCTGTGCGCCCGGCTGGGGCGGGAGGCGCCGGCGGGGTTCACCACCTTCACCCGCGCCGACCTGCTCGACGACGCGCTGCTCGCGGCCATGAAGGGCGCGGGCTGCCACACGGTGATCATGGGGGTGGAGACGGCGGACGCGGCGGCCTTGAAGTCGTATCACAAGGGACTGTCGTTGGAGCGGGTGAAGGATGGGTTCGCGCGCTGCCGGCGGATGAAGGTGCGGACGGTGGCGACTTTTATTATCGGGCTGCCGGAGGACACGGAGGAATCGCTCGCGGCCGACATGCGGCTCGCGCGCGAGCTGGACCCGGACTTCGTCTCTTATAACGTGGCGGTGCCGCGGGGAGGGACGTTGCTTCAGAGGATCGCGGAGGCGGAGGGGCTCGCGGCGGCGGGCGTTGACCCGGACCAGGGCGGCGGCGTGGTGGCGATGCGGACGCGGGCCTTGTCGCGGGAGGACGTGGCGCGTTTGAAGCGGCGGGCGATCCGGGATTTTTATCTTCGTCCGCGCTACCTGGCGCGGCGCTCGCTCTCGGTGCGCTCGCTCGCGGAGTTTTTGGCCGAGGCGGGAGAGGGGCTCGAGCTGATCCGGAAAAACCTTTGAACGGGCGACACGGATGGCTTAAAATAATATTTTACCCACGATCATGAAGATCACAATCAAGACGGGAGCGGGCGTGACCGGTATCGCGTGCGATGAAGGCGCGCGGCTGGACGACGTGATCCTTTCCGCGGGGGTGATGCTGGACCGGCCGTGCGGGGGCCGGGGCACCTGCGGCAAGTGCCGGGTGCGGGCCGATGGCGGGCTCTCGGGGGTTTCCGCGTGCGAGCTGAAGAATCTCTCGGAGCGCGAGCGCGCGGCGGGGACGCGGCTGGCCTGCCAGACGCGCGTTCAAGGAAACGCGGCGGTGGAGCTGGATGCGGCCGCGGTGAGCACCGACAAGACCTTCTCCACCGGCGTGGACCTGGAGACGGTGGGCGGAGAATTCGGGCTGGCGATTGATCTGGGGACGACCACGGTGGCGGCTTTCATCTCCGGACTCGATGACGGAAAGGTTTATGCGGGCAACGCGGTGCTGAACCGGCAGGCCCGTTACGGGGCGGAGGTGATGGGCCGGATGCTCGCGCAGGAGCGGGCGGGCGGGCTCGCGGACGCGGCCTGGTCGAGCGCGGTGGAGGCCGCGGCCGGGCTCGGGCTCTCGGAGCGGACGCGCGGGCGGGTGACGCGGGCGGTGGTGGTGGGCAACTCGGCCATGCACCACCTGATGCTGGGCCTGCCGGTGGACACGCTGCTGCGCTCGCCGTTCACTCCGCACGCGCTCGGCGCGGTGGACGCGGGGACGGGGCCGCTCACGGAACTGTTTCCGGCGATCGAAGATGTGCGTTTCCCGCCTCTGCTCGGCGGCTTTGCCGGCTCGGACCCGCTGGCGTGCCTGCTTTATTTCGGTCTGGGCCGCGACGGCGAGAACGCGCTGGCGCTGGACCTCGGGACCAACGGCGAGGTCATGCTCGCAACGCGCGGGAAGACCCTGGTGGCGAGCACGGCCGCGGGCCCGGCGTTCGAGGGCGTGAACATAAGCTGCGGCATGAGGGCGTCGGCGGGAGCGGTGACGGCGGCGCAATGGGAGGGCGGCGCGTTCAAGCTCACCACGGTGGGCGGCGGCGCGGCGCGGGGGCTTGCGGGCTCGGGCCTGCTCTCGGCGGTCCGCGCGCTCGTCGAGCTCGGCGTGATCGAGCCGTCGGGACGGATGGGAGAAGCAAGCGGCGCGGCGCCCCCGGTTATCATCAAGGATGGCGTGAAGCGGGTGGCGCTCGGCGCTGACGTCTTCATCACGCAGACCGACGTGCGGGAGCTGCAGAAGGCCAAGGCGGCGGTGCGGGCGGCGGTGGAGGTGTTGTTGCGGAGGGGGCGGCTCCGGGCCTCGGAGCTTGACCGGATCATTCTGACGGGGAGCTTCGGCGGCCGGCTTGATCCGGATGACCTGCTGGCGCTGGGGGTATTGCCGGGGGCGCCGCGGGGCCGCATCCATTCGATCGCCAACGGCGCGGGCATGGGCGCGGCCATGATGCTGGACGCGGAGAACTTCGCGCGGGCGCTGGAGCTCGGGGCCCAAGTCGAGCACGTGGAGCTGAACCTCGACCCCGGCTTCATGGACCGCTATATTTCGCACATGGTCCTGGCCCAAGAGCACGCGGTCATGGCCGGGCCGGAAAGATCAATAATGAAGGAGGGAGTTTTATGAACCTGATGAAGGTGGCGCTGGGGAAGGGAGACATCCGCAAGACGAAGTGCGACGCGCTGGGGCTGATGTTCGTGGAGGGGGAGCTCAGGCTGTCGGCGGCGGCGCGGGCGGCGGACCAGGCCACGCACGGCGCGGTGAGCCGGGTGATCGGGCAGGGTTTCAAGGGCAAGAAGGACGAGGTGGAGAAGATCGCGGCGGGCAAGTCGTCTTCGTTCGGGCTGATAGTGCTGATCGGTCTCGGGGCGCGGGACAAGCTGGACTTGGAGGACTACCGGCGCGCGGGAGGCCTGTTCATCGGGGCGTTGAACAAGGGCAAGGGGATGAAGTGCCACGCGGAGATGTGCGAACATGGCAAGGCGGGGATCACGGTGGATGACGTTACGCGCTCGTTCGTGGAGGGCGCGATGGCGCGGAACTACCGCTACACCGATTACAAGACGCGGGACCCGAAGCCGGGCCCGGCGGCGCTGCTCGCGCTCTACGGCGAGCCGCGGATGCTGGCGCGCGGGATCGAGAGGGGAGTGGTGAGCGGTGAGGCTCAGTGCTTCGCGCGCGACCTGGTGAACCGCCCGGGGGGCGACCTTACTCCCGAGGACTTCGCGCGGGAGGCCAAGGCGGTGGCGCGGAAGCACAAGCTGGCGATCAAGGTGTGGGACGAGCGGGCGCTGAAGCGGGCGGGGATGAACGCGATCCTGGCGGTGGGCCAGGGCAGCCACCATCCGCCGCGGCTGGTGGCGGTGAGGTACCGGGGCACGAGGAGGGACAAGCCGGACCTGGTGCTGGTGGGCAAGGGCATCACGTTCGACTCCGGCGGCATCTCGCTGAAGCCGGGCCCAAAGATGGACGAGATGAAGGACGACATGTCGGGGGCGGCGGACGTGCTGGCGGCGACGGCGGCGGCGGCGCGTCTTCGGCTCAAGGTGAACGTGACGGCGGTGATGGCGCTGGCCGAGAACCTTCCGGGCGGGGGGGCGCAGCGTCCGGGCGACATCATCCGGACGGCGTCGGGTCTGACGGTGG
Organism: bacterium; assembly: GCA_035527835.1. Taxonomy (GTDB): domain Bacteria; phylum RBG-13-61-14; class RBG-13-61-14; order RBG-13-61-14; family DATKZS01; genus DATKZS01. Next base: position 12,869 of record DATKZS010000057.1, on the reverse strand, counting down.
AGGTGAAGAACACGGACGCGGAGGGCCGGCTGGTGCTGGCGGACGCGCTGCATTACGCGACCACGCTTAAGTCCCGATTCGGCATCGTGGACCTGGCGACGCTGACGGGCGCGTGCACCATCGCTCTCGGGAGCCAGGCCATCGGGCTGATGGGCAACAACGAGGAGCTGCTGGCCAAGGTGGGCGCGGCGGCGCTGGCCTCGGGCGAGCGCACCTGGCTGCTGCCGCTGTGGGACGAGTACGACGAGCTGATCGAGTCGCAGATCGCGGACATGATCAACACCTCCACCCGGCGGGAGGCCGGCACCATCGTGGGCGGCGTGTTCCTGAAGCAGTTCGTGGGCAAGACGGCGTGGGCGCACCTGGACATCGCGTCGGTGGCGTGGACGGTGAAGAACGGGGCCTACCTGGCGCCGGGCCCGTCGGGCAAGGGGACCAGGCTGTTGATCCGGTTGCTGGAGGGGATGCGCTAGGCCGGCCACGAATAAAAGAGGAAGAGAATTTAACAAGGATATACAGGATAGTCAGGATAAGGGAAAAATTATATTATCCTTAATATCCTTGACATCCTTGTTTCTTATTTCTTCAGGAGCAGAACATGGGAAGCAGAGCGTATTTCGTGGTGAACCCCCGCTCGGCCAACGGGCGGACGGGGAAGGCGTGGCCGGAGATCAAGGAGCTGGCCCAGCGGGCGTTCGGTGAGATCGAGGCGGGGTTCACGGAGCGGCGGTGGCACGCGTGCGAGCTGGCGCGGGCGGCGCTCAAGGCCGGGCACGAGCTGATCGTGAGCGTGGGCGGCGACGGGACCAACAACGAGGTGGTGAACGGTTTTTTCGAGGGCGGCAAGCCGGTCAATCCGGAGGCGGTGTTCGCGGTGGTGTGCTCGGGCACGGGCTCGGACCTGATCAAGACGCTCCAGATCCCGCGCGATTTCCGCGAGTCGGTGCCGATGCTGCCGGGGCTGGCGGCCAAGCCCACCGACGTGGGGCGGATGACGCTCCGCGACCACTCGGGCCGGGACGTATCGCGTTACTTCATCAACATCGCGAGCTTCGGGGTCGGCGGCGAGGTTGACGAGCGGGTGAACCGGACCAGCAAGGCGCTGGGCGGCAAGGCGAGCTTCTTGTGGGCGTCGTTCTGGGGCTCGCTCGCTTACAAGAACAAGGCGGTGACGTTCCGGGTGGACGGGGGCGAGCCGTTCGAGCGCAAAATTTTCCTGGCGGCCGCGTCGAACGGGCAGTACTTCGGGGCCGGGATGCGGGTGGCGCCGGACGCGGCGGTGGACGACGGACTCCTCGATTTCGCGGTCCTCGGCGACTTCAGCTTTTTCGAGCAGTTCAAGCTCATGAGCACGATCTACAAGGGCGGGCACCTGGGCCTGCCCAAGGTCGAGATCCAGCGCGCGCGCAGGGTCGAGGCCACGTCCTCGGAGCGCGTCCTCCTCGACGTTGACGGCGAACAGCCCGGCACGCTGCCGGCCACTTTCGAGGTGCTTCCTTGCGCGCTGCGGGTGAAGAGGCCGTAGCGTCCGGCCGCCGTTCATCCTGGGCGGAATCGCCGGGTCAGCCGCCAGAGGGCGACGGGGGCAACAGGTCCTTGATCCACCATTCGTGGCGGATGGCCGGGAAGAGCCGGGCCAGCATCAGGGCATAGATTTTGATGTCCGCGATGTCCTTTTTCATGTCCAGGCGGGGGTGGCATTTTCTGAATACCTCGCGGTCGGCCCACCACCCGTGGCGGTCGTAATCAGCCTCATCCATCTCAATGCCCCACTCCTCCCGCCGGCGCCAGATCGCCGATCCGGGGAACAGGGTGAGCCAGTTCGCGGCCAGTCTCGCGCCGATCCCGCCGGTGAGCTTGAAGGCGAACTCGAGGGTCTTGAAGATTTCCTTTTTGCTCTCCCAGGGCAGGCCCATGATAAAGGAAAACCTCGCCCGTCCGCCCAGTCCCCGCTCGGAGATGATGGCCGCCGCCTGCTGCACCTCATGCAGGCGCAGCTTCTTTTGCACCCGGTCGAGCCCTTCCTGGTAGCCGCACTCGACCCCCATCTCCATCACCAACAAGGGGAGGGCGGAGATGGCGTCCATAATCCCCGGCGCGATCACGTCGGGGATCCGGCACTCGAAAACAAAGCGGTGCGGGAAGCCGCGCACCAGGCCGGCAATCTCCTTGAGCCGGCCGCGGTCCCCGGTGAAGCAGTCGTCAATGATGAAAAAACTTTTCCGATTGGTCTTTGCAAGGTGCGCGGACATGCGTTCAAGACGGTCGCGGACGATCGGGGCGGGCATGCCCCTCCAGTTGCGGCGGTAGGTGACGCTGCAGAAAATGCAGGCGTGGTGGCAGCCGCGGGAGGTCTCGATCGGCATAAGTTCGTAATAGCCGGAAGGCATAAGGTCGAGCCGCGGCAGGGGAAGGGCGCTCAGCTCTTCCGGAGTTAGCAGGGGCGGCATCGTGTTCCTTTGCACCGCGGCGCCCTGCCGGCGGGTCAGGCCGGGCACGCCTTCTCCGTCCAGGCCGCGGGAGAGCCTTTCCAGCAGGGCTATCAGGGCGCGCTCGCCTTCGCCCCTGATCACGTAATCCGCGGGGGAGACGGCCAGGATATGCTCATCGAACAGGGACGCGTGCGGCCCTCCCAGCACTGTGACGGGGCGGGTCTTGAGGTTTTCCAGCTCGGAAAGCAGGCGCTTGGCCCGGGGCCAGGTGCAGGAGTTGACCGAGATGCCGAGCACGTCAACATTGCTTATGGTCTCCTTGAGCCCGCGGTCCGGGTCAAAGGCCGCCTCGAAGTCGAGGGGATCAACCACCCGGACCTGATGGCCGGCCTCTTCGGCCACCGCGGCGAGCAGGTAGATCGCCAGGTTGGGGCAGGCCCGGGAGTGGGCGGAGCTCGCGGGGTCGCCGAGGTCTGGGAAGGGCAGGGCGCAGAGCAGGATTTTCATTTTTCCGCCTTTCCCGGTTCCCGGAGCAATCAGGATCAATCGCGGGGTTTGACGGCAAACATCCTTTTATTAAAAAGGACAAAAGACAGCACGTCAACGATCGCGACGGTGATGAGTCCGATGACGGGGGGCATGTTCCCGGCGCCCAGGATGAGGCGCGAGATAAAAAACGCCGCGATGCCCGCCATGATCGCGATCACGGAGATCAGGCTCGAATAAATCAGCAAGCGCTTTGTCATGACGGCCCCTAGACCACCCCGGCCTTGAGCAGGTCGTGGAGGTGGACGATGCCGACGAGGTGTTGGCCGTCGGGGCCGTCGCACACGAGCAGCGCGGTGATGGAGCGGCTCTCCATTTTAAGGAGCGCGGAGGCGGCGAGCTCATCTTGGGCGATCCACCTGGGGTTTACGGTCATGAGGTCGGCGGCCTTCTTGTCCATGATGTCGGGGGATTTTTCCATGGCGCGGCGGAGGTCGCCGTCGGAGATGACGCCGAGCAGTTTTTCGCCCTCGACCACGGCGGTGTGTCCGAGCATCTTGGAGCTCATCTCGTAGATCACGTCCTTGAGCGATGCTCCGGGCCCGACCCTGGGCAGGGCGGGGCCTTGGTGCATGAGGTCGGAGACGCGGGTGAGGAGCTTTTTGCCGAGCGCGCCGGCGGGATGGAGCTTGGCGAAGTCGTCCTCGGTGAAGCCGCGGCGCTCGAGCAGCGCGATGGCCAGCGCGTCGCCCATGGCCAGCGCGGCGGTGGTGGAGGCCGTGGGCGCGAGCTTAAGCGGGCAGGCCTCCTCGGGGACGCTCACGTCAATGACCACGTCGGCGGCCTTGGCCAGGGCGGAGGCGGTGTTGCCGAAGAGACCGATGATGGGGACGCCGAGGCGCTTGAGGGCCGGGACCAGCTTGACCAGCTCCTCGGTGTCGCCGCTGTACGAAATCATGATGACAACGTCATTCTTGTCAATCATTCCGACGTCGCCGTGCACTCCCTCGGCGGGATGGACGAAGAAGGCGGGAGTCCCGGTGGAGGCCAGGGTGGCGGCGATCTTCCTTCCGATCAGGCCGGACTTTCCGATCCCAAGCACGATCACCTTGCCCGAGCCGGCGAGGATGATCTCCACCGCCCGCGTGAAGTCCTCGTTGACCCGATCCACCAGTCCCGCAATGGCCTGGGCCTCGATGGTCAACACGCGTTTGGCTTTGTCAATGGTCATGTTTGTATTTTCTGTTGAATCCTGGCTAACCCCGCCTCAGGCCGGGCAAAGGAACGCGGTTGCATTTTGCTCGATCGCCTCCACCAGATTTTGGAGGGCGTCAACTTCTTTGCCCTCAAAGAATGCCTCTCCGCATCGCGTGCAGATCCATGCGGGCACGGCATCGAGGGTCACGTGGCAGCCCGGGCGGTCGAAGTGAAAGGGGGCCTTTCCACGCTTCATTAGGCCCTGGCAATGGATGCATTTCATTTCCCCGTTCTCCTTTTGCGGCCCGCTGACCATTTGACTTCATCTGGAAGGTAAGCCGTAATGATCGCGAGATAATCTCCCTTCGGCGCGCAGACCACATGGACCGGCCTTCCCTCCCGCCCGAATCCAAGCATAAGGCAACTATGCCCCCTTACGTCCTCCGGATAGTCTTCCAAGACTTCCCCACCCATGATGACGCTCATTACTTCATCGCGACGAATCATTCGCTCGGGCCGAAGCATCTGGCGCAGAGCGTGAGGAAGAAACAGCACTCTCCGCTCCGCCGCCTTCCGCACCTGGGCGAGGAAATCTTTTTCACCTGCCAATAATTATTCTACCTTCCCGCTCGGGACTCTTCAATTCCGTCTTCCCCTTGCTCCTGGCTACGGGCTACTAACTACTTTTCACCATCCTATCCAGCTCCTTGAGCAGCCTCAACAATTCCTCCAATCCATCCAGCGGCCACGAGTTGGGTCCGTCGCAGAGGGCGTGGTTGGGGTCGGGATGGACTTCCATGAAGAGGCCGTCCACTCCGGCGGCGACGGCGGCTCTGGCGAGCAGGGGCACGAACTTGCGCTCGCCGCCGGAACATGATCCGTCCGCGGCGGGGAGCTGGACGGAGTGGGTGGCGTCGAAGACCACGGGCCGCCCGGTTTCGCGGGTGATGGCGAGCGAGCGCATGTCCACGACCAGGTTGTGATAGCCGAAGGATGCGCCGCGCTCGGTGATGAAGATGTTGTCGTTGCCGGTGCTCCTGACTTTCCGGATGGGCTGGGCCATGTCCTCGGGGGCCATGAACTGTCCCTTCTTGATGTTGATGGGCTTCATGGTCCTGCCGGCGGCGACGAGGAGGTCGGTCTGGCGGCAGAGGAACGCTGGGATCTGGATGGCGTCGAGGACCCGGGCCGCGGGCGCGACCTGGGCGACCTCGTGGACGTCGGAGATGACGGGGACGCCGACCTCGCGGCGGACGCGGCCCAGGATGGCGAGTCCTTTTTCGAGGCCGGGCCCGCGATAGGACTCGGCGCTGGTGCGGTTGGCCTTGTCGTAGCTCGCTTTGAAGACCCAGGGGATTTTCAGGCGCGCGGTGATTCCGCGCAGCTCGGTAGCGATGCGCAGGGTCATGTCCTCGCTCTCGATGACGCAGGGGCCGGCGATGAGGAGGAGAGGGGAGGCGCCGCCCAGGGCGAGCTCTCCGATGCGCACGGTCATGGTCCTTTGCAGCATCATTTCTTTTTCTTCGCGCGCGGCAAGTCGGTCTTGCAGCTTTTAGCGGCGCCTCCGCGCGAGTAGTTCTTGGCGGCGCGGATGAATTCGCGGAATAGCGGGTGCGGGTCCCAGGGCCGGGACTTGAATTCGGGATGGAACTGGCAGCCCAGGAACCACGGGTTCTTGCGGCGGTCGAGCTCGACGACCTCGATCAGGAGGCGGTCGGGCGACAAGCCGGTGAGCATGAGCCCTTTCTTGGACAGGCGGTCGCGGTAGTCGTTGTTGAACTCGTAGCGGTGGCGGTGGCGCTCGGAGATTTTTTCGGACTGATAGGCGCGCAAGGCGTGGGAGGCTTTGGTGAGGGCGCATTCCCAGGCGCCGAGGCGCATGGTGCCTCCGAACTGGGAGATGTACTCCTGGTCGCGCATGAGGTGGATGACGGGGTGCGGGGTCTTGGGGTCGAACTCGGTGGAGTTGGCGGCCTTGAGGCCGGCCACGTTCCGGGCGAACTCGATCACCGCGACCTGCATGCCGAGGCAGATGCCGAAGAACGGTATCTTTTTTTCGCGGGCGAACTGGACGGCCCTGATCTTTCCCTCGATTCCGCGCTGTCCGAAGCCGCCGGGCACGAGGATGCCGTGGCAGTCGGCGAGGAGCTCTTGCGGGGTCTTGCCCTGTTCGAGGTCTTCGGAGTCCACGAACCTGAGCTTGACGCGGCAGTTGTTTCCGATTCCGCCGTGGACCAGGGCCTCGTTCAGGCTCTTGTAGGACTCGGTGAGGTCGGTGTATTTTCCGACGATGGCGATGCGGACGCAGTGGCTGGGGTCCTTGACCAGGCGGGTGATGCGCTCCCATTCCTCGAGCCTGGGCTCTCCGGTCCAGATGTGGAGGACTTCCACGATCTGGGCGTCGAGTCCCTCGCGGTGGAGCATGAGCGGGACCTCGTAGATGGTCTCGGCGTCCTGGGCCGCCATGACGCGGGAGGCGCGGACGTTGCAAAAGAGGGCGATCTTCTTTTTCATGTCGTCGGAGATGGGGTGCTCGGTGCGGCAGATGAGGATGTCGGGCCGGATCCCGATTTCCTGGAGCTTGTTGACGCTGTGCTGGGTGGGCTTGGTCTTGAGCTCGCCGGCGGCCTTGATGAAGGGGACGAGGGTGACGTGGACGTAGCAGCAGTTCTCGGGCTCCACGTCGTACTGGAACTGGCGGATGGCCTCGAGAAACGGCAGGCTCTCGATGTCGCCCACGGTGCCGCCGATCTCGATGATGGCGATGTCGGCGGTCCCCGCGGCCTCGGTGATGCGCCGCTTGATCTCGTCGGTGATGTGGGGGATGACCTGGATGGTCTTGCCCAGGTACTCGCCCTTGCGCTCCTTGGTGATGACGGTCTCGTAGACCTGGCCGGTGGTGCAGTTGTTTTTCCGGGTGAGCCGCGCCCGGGTGAAGCGCTCGTAGTGGCCGAGGTCGAGGTCGGTCTCGGCGCCGTCGTCGGTGACAAAGACCTCGCCGTGCTGGAACGGGTTCATGGTGCCGGGGTCCACGTTGATGTAGGGGTCGAGCTTGGCGAGCGTCACCTTGAGGCCGCGGGCCTCCATGAGCGCGCCGATGCAGGCGGCGGAAAGGCCCTTGCCCAGGCTGGAGACCACGCCGCCGGTCACGAAAATGAACTTGGTCCGCCTCGATTTTTCCCGCGTCGCCATCAATCACTCCTGGTAAAGTAAATATGGATTTTTTTAACCGCAGAGTCGCAGAGTTTCAAGAGATAAAAAAACTATTCGTTTTCTCCGCGCCTCTGCGCCTTTGCGTTTAGAAAAAACATCTGCTGTCTCCTCACAACTTTAATTTTGCGATCACCGCCTCGACCCTGGCCACGTCCGCGGGCACGTCCACGCTGATGGAGTCGTGGGGAGTGGCCACCATCTTGATGTGGAAGCCCCATGCCAGGACGCGGAGCTGTTCGAGTCTCTCGGCCTCCTCCAGCTCGGAGACGGGCATGCGGACGAGGGCCTGGAGAAAATCGGCGCGATAGGCGTAAACTCCGATGTGTTTCATGGGCCCGGGCTTCAGGCCGGCGGGCCGTTTTCCCTGCTTTTCCCACTGTTCGATCAGCTCGCGGCCGTCGCGGTAATGGGGGATGGGCGAGCGGGAGAAGTAGATGGCGTTGTCGGAGGCGTCGCAGATGACCTTGACCACGTTGGGGTCCATGTATTCGGCGAAGGATTCAATGGGGAACATGAGGGAGGTCACGGGGGCGGTGTCATCGTCGAGGAAGGGCTGGACCACGAGGTCGAGGCTGTCGGGGGCGATGATGGGCTCGTCGCCCTGCACGTTGATGATGACGTCGGCCTCGATCTTGTCCGCGGCCTCGGCCACGCGCTCGGTGCCGGTGGCGCGGTCGGGGGCGGTCATGATGACACGTCCGCCGAAGCCGGCCACGGCCTCGGCCACCCGCTCATGGTCGGTGGCCACGATGACCTCGCTCACCTCCCGGGCCTGGGTCGCCCGCTCCCATACCCTCTGGATCATGGGCTTTCCCGCGATGGGAGCAAGGACCTTGCCGGGGAATCGGACCGAGGCGTAACGAGCGGGAATAATGGCTACTACCTTCATTTCGCGCTTGCCTGTCGGGGGAAAGTATAGCATTGAGGCGCAGGGAGTCAAATGGGAGGAAATGATGAATTATGAGTGATGAATTATGAATTGGCACGTAACTTCGGCCAGGGGAAAGCCGCCCAAGTTCTTATTTCGCACAGAGGCACAGAGGACCCGGAGAAGAAAAACATTTATATAAACTCTGATAGTGCTGTCCAAAATAAACGGACCGGAGAACCGCCAAGACGCCAAGAGCGCCAAGGATTATTTTTAAACAAGATTTTAAGAGGGCTTGGGTGCGAATGTTTCTGGCTTGGCGCTCCCGTCGGCCGGTTCGCCAAGCCGGTTGGGGCCAACGCTCCGGAGCTGTTCTTTGCCGGACCGCAAAGAAACATCATGATTTACTTGGCGATCCTTGGCGCTCTTGGCGTCTTGGCGGTTTTCTTACGGCCTATTTTGGACAAGAGTGAAACTCTGAGTCCTCTGTGCCTCTGTGCGAAATCAATCGCTCAATGCCCGGTCAAACCGACAGCGACCTCTTGCCGATCAGTTTCTCGAAGCGGCCCAGCGCGTGGTAGAGCCCGCCGCGGGGCTTGATGCGTATCCCGAACAGGCGCCAGTTGATGAACTCGATGATGATGCCCAGCTTCTCCATGGTGTCCAGGTAAACGAACTCGGTGACGAGCGGGCCGGTCTTGATGCGGCCGCGGACGTGGACGGGCACGGCGAGGCCCTCGGCCCACGCGTCCACATCGTCCACCAGGAAGCCCAGGTGCTGGACCACGATCTTGCCGTCGCCGTCGAGGCAGGAGCGGTAAAAGTCGGAGCCCATGCCGGGCTCGAGCAGCTCGAGCTCGAAGCCTTTATGTCCGGCCATGCCGAGCTTGCCCTTGAAGCTCCTCTCCTGGCCCCGCTCGCGCCAGAGAACGGGCGCGCCCCCGGCGATGAAGAACGGACCGATGCCGCGGGCCTCCAACTCCGCGGCCGCGGCCTCAACGTCCGGGACCACCAGGCCGAGCTGGTGCACGGGCGGCAGCCGGCGCCCGGCGCGGAACTCGGCGGCCAGCCCGTCCACCGCGGCCCTGAAATCCGCGGCCCCCAATAAGTCATCCAGCATGATCATGCCATCCTCCTCCCGTGGTCCAGGTCCAGGCATACGTTGAACGCCACGTTTAGAAATTCCATGGTCTCCGGTTTGCGGTCCCCATTATTAAGAGGAGCAAAGAAGATTGGACCGGATTAACAGGATTTACGGGATTCAATAATAATGAACCACTCTTCCGGTCGGATTGGCGCCAAGGGAAACCGGCAGTTATCCTGTTTATCCTGTCAATCCTGTCAAAACTTTTTTCCTTTTTCCATGGTTTCAATGTCCATTCTACCATGCTCCCCTTAGTAATGGAGCGGCCCCTAATGCAGGGTTCCGACGGCAAAGATGAAGAGGGCGAGGTAGAGGCCGGAGACCAGGACGATCAGCGCGCCGATGATGATTGACGCAATGGCCGGCGCGCGGCCTTCGTTGCCCCGGAGCGCCCTCGTTCCCAGATACACGCCCCAGCCCGGGCCGATGATGGCGAAGATCAGCATGGGCAGGATGGGGAGAGGCATCGCGCCAGACTTGCCCACGATCACATAAATGATGATGACGCCGAGCGAGCCGAACACGGCGAGCGCCGCCTGGCTTGATGGATTCATTGCCTTCATCTCTCGTCCTCCCGGCCGCGGCCGCCTTCCCGGCGCGGGTCATTAAATCAATCCGATCCAGCGGGCCAGCTCGTGGAAGAAGCGCCTGGCCTCGGGGTCGGCGTGGCCCTGCATCCAGGTGTGCCAGCCGACGGCCACCTGGCCGAGCGCGTAATAGCCGAGCGCGAACTGGCCGATGGCCACCCAGCCCGTGGCGAGCTGGCCCAGCCCGAAGAAAAGCGTGACCGCGAACTGGGCGATGGCCGTCGCGCCCAGCAGGAACTGGCCGAACCCGAAGAGCAATCCCACGCCGAACTGGGCAAAGGTGATGACGCCGATGGCGAACTGCCCGACCGCGATCACGCCCTTGGCCACCCGCAGCTTCCCGCCCCGCCGGCCGAAAGCCACGTGGATGAGAGGCCAGCCCAGGACCTCCGCCTGCGTGCGCCACTCGAAGCCCCAGTCGCCACGCCGGCCCCGTTGATGCACGTGCCGGGGAGGGGACTCCTCCGGCCCGACCCGCGCCCCACAATGCGGGCACCACTGAAGGCGCGGGCTCACGGGTTGCCCGCAGCCCGGGCACGTCCGGAGTCCGGCCTCCTCCGGCGCGGGACCGATCGGCGCCGGAGTCACCGGCGCCGGCATCACGGGTTCGGGCATCACCGGCTCGAACGACAAGCCGGAACCGACCGCGGCCCCGCACGACTTGCAAAACCGGTCCGTCTCCTTGAGCCTCTTACCGCATTGCGGGCACTTCAATCTCGCCAACTTGCTTCTCCTCGACCACCAACCTATCATAGCTTCTTAATGGTATCAACGCTGAGCCCAAGCCCGATTCCCACAGCATCGGCTTTGACACCCTTGTGTGCCCGCGCTATGCTTGAAGACGGCAAAAACAGGCCATGAATCCATTGATTCCACATAGATGCCGGTCTTAACAAAAGAACGTCATCTGCGGCCCAATATGGAGGGAATATGAATAAAATATCAATAGTTGCGGCGCTTGTGGTATTAATGGCGGCCCCTCACCATATATTGGCGGAGGGTCAATACGTTGCCCCGGGGCCGTTCCTGCAACAGGTGGCCCATAAGTATCCTCCCGGAAGCGCCGGCGTGGATATTGGTCCGGGCCGCGATGGGGAAGTCGCGGGCAAATACTGGCAGGCGCCGGACGGCGAGCATCGCCTGGCGGATTTCAGCCAATGGATCGTCGTGCCCGGCAAGCGCGGCATTCCCCGCGGCGATGTGCTGGCGGCTGATGCGCGCGACGGCGTGTTGTGGGTGGGCACGACCATGGGCGCGGCGCGTTATGACGGGACCGGGTGGAGGTATTTTCAGGGCCGGGAGTATCTGGCGGACGACCGGGTGGAGGCGGTCCGGGCCCTGCCGGGCGGCGGGGCATGGCTGATCACGCCGCAAGGCGACACGAAAATCGAGTACCGGACGATGACGCTCGAGGACAAGGCCGCGTATTTCGAGGCGGCCACGCGGGCGCGGCACGTGCGGTATGGGCTGGTGGCGGACTCGCGGCTGGCGAAGCCCGGGGACCTCGCGACCAACCAGACTTTTCCGAATGACAATGACGGGCTGTGGACCGCCATGTATATCGCGGCCCAGTGTTACCGCTATGCCGCGACCTCTGACCCGGAGGCCCGGGAGTTCGCGCGGGAATCCCTTCAGGCCCTGATGTTTCTGGAGACCGTGACCGAAATCCCGGGCCTGCCGGCGCGCAGTTTCGTGAAGCCCGGCGAGCCGGTGGACACCTTTCGCGGCGACCATCCCCTGCAATGGGACAATTACACCGCCGACGGCCAGTGGCGCTGGAAAGGCGACACCTCCTCCGACGAGGTGGACGGCCATTATTACGCCTACTCCATCTATTACGACCTCTGCGCGGACGAGGCGGAGCAGGAGGCGATCCGGGTCAAGGTCCGGCGCATCACCGATTACATCATCGAGAATAATTATTTTCTGCTGGACAGCGACGGCCGGCCGACCACCTACGGCCATTGGAATTTCTTCAGCCCGCCCTGGCGCCGCCTGATCCCGGCGCGCGGACTCAACTCGCTGGAGATCCTCTCCCACCTTAAAGTAGCCTGGCACATCACCGGCGACGAAAAATACCAGCGGGCCTACCTGGACCTGGCGCTCGAAAAAGATTACGCCCGCTTCACCGTGAACCAGAAAATCAAGGTCCCCGGGTTTATCAACCATTCGGACGACGAGCTCGCGTTCCTCTCCTATTACCCCCTGCTTCAATACGAGACCGACCCGCGGCTGCTGGGATTATATCGCCAGAGCATTGACCGGTCCTGGAAAATCGAACGGCCGGAAAAGAATCCCCTCTTCAATTTCATCTACGGCGCGGTCAGCCCCCAGGGGACCGACTTTGATCTCGAAGGCGCGCTCTTCACCCTGAAGCGTATTTCCCTGGACCTTAGGCGGTGGGACCATCACAACAGCGGGCGCAAGGACATCCAGGCGCGGGCGATCCCCGGCCGGTTCCGCGAGAAACAGTCCCGGGTGCCGCTCCCGCCCGACGAGCGCACGGTCATGAAATGGAACGGAAACCCCTACGAGCTCGACACCGGCGCCGGCTGGCAGCCGACCGAGGCCAGAAACAGCGAGGGCAAGATCGGCGGCGGCCTGAACGAAGAAGCCGGCACCTTCTGGCTCCTGCCCTACTGGATGGGCAGGTATTACGGGTTCATCCGGTGAACGCTCTGAGCGCTGCCAGCGCGGACTTAGAAGCGGTTTCATGACCCTGTCAAGATTTTTCAACAAGGATATTCAGGATGTTCAGGATTCAAAAAACCGGAAATCATCCTGGAAATCCTGAATATCCTTGTTACTAAGGGGAGCATGGTAGAATGGACATTGAAACAATAGAAAAAGGAAAAAAGTTTTGACAGGATTGACAGGATAAACAGGATAACTGCCGGTTTCCCTTGGCGCCAATCCGACCGGAAGAGTGGTTCATTATTATT
>DATKZS010000056.1:0-14621 GCA_035527835.1 bacterium | reverse complement strand
CCTTCATCTCGGTTTATTTTTCCATCGCGCCGTGGTCGTCGCTTCGGTGGTTCCTGTTCCGGCTGGGCGACCTGTTCCTGCTGCTGCTGGCCGTGGCGGCGGGGAAGGGGCGCCTGCGCGTGCTGGCCGGGGCCATGGTGGCGGCGGTGGCGCTGTCGGCGGCTTATGCTCTCCGGCAGCGGCTCGGCGGGTTCGAGGCCACGATCGCGTCCGGCCAGGCCTCGCAATACGCGCTGGAGACGCTGCGGGAGGGCCGGGTGTTCGGGCTGACCTTTTCGCCGGACATGCTCGCGGCCATGATCGCGGGGCTGATCCCGGTCCTGTTGAGCTTCATCGCTTCGGGCTTCGGGGGCCATGAAGAGCGGGGCTGGGACCGTGTTCCGTCCTTCATGCTCCTTTCCACGCTCCTCGCGCTCTTCCTGTGCGTGCTTATTTTCACCCGCTCGGTGGGCGGGTTTTTGGCGGCGGGAGCGGGCGTGGGCGCATGGGTGTTTTTTCACGCGCGGCGCGGGAGTGCGCGTGCCGACCGCAGGGCCATGCTGCTGGCCGCCATCGGTCTGGTGATTTTGCTGGCGGGCGCCGGGGCGATCGTGGCGCTCCGGGGCGGGCACCTGTTCGAGCTGGACTCGCCGCATAACCCGCTCTTGCGCCGGCTGGACAATTGGGCTACGGCGCTCCAGGTGTGGCGCGAGTTCCCGCTGACCGGGGCCGGCGAAGGCCAGGCCGGACTGGCCATGCTCCTGCACCGCAGCCTTTCCGGCAACGAGGCCAAGCACGCGCACAACGCGCTGATCGAGGCCCTGGCCGAGACCGGGCCGCTGGGCCTCGTGGGGCTTGGCCTCATCCTGGCGGGCTTTTTCATCAATGCGCTCAAGCTGCGGCCGGGCGCGGCCGGGCCGGGATGGTTTGTGCGGACAGCGGACGCGGAGCATGAGATGGCGATGGGCCTGGCCGCCGGGGGCGCGGCGGTGGCGCTGCACGCGATGATGGATTTTGATTTCGCGGTGATGGAGGCGGCCGCGATTTTCTGGGTGGCGTGCGCGGCGGTGATTCCCGTGGAGCAAGCCGCGGCCCGGCCCCGGGGCGGATGGAGCACGAGCCGGCGGGCGGTGGCGGCGGCGGCGCTTCTGGTCACGGCGCTGGCCGAGCTGTACCAGGCGCGGGGGGCGCAGCTCCGCGGCGAAGCGGAGGCCGCCTTCCAGGCCGATGACGGCCAAAGCGCGGAGTCCCTCGCGGCAAGGGCCCTGGCCTGGGACCCGACCACGGATGAAACCTATCAGACTCTCGGCCTGGCCGGGCTGAAAACCCATGCGGATAAAAAGGCGGCGATGAAGGAATACGAGGCCGCGCTCCTGAAAGCCATCTCTGTCAACCCGCGCAACCCGTTTTATTACAAAGAGCTCGGAATGGTTTACACCGGAATGTCCGATTATAAGTTAAATGAGAAGGCCGCGGGAGAGATGTTCGCCAAGGCGGTGGCGCTCTATCCCAACAGCCTGGACCTGAACGTGTACCTTGGCCGCTGGCTCCGGGGAGAGGGCCGATATGAGGAGGCGGAGAAGGTTCTCAAGCATGCCGCCGAGTGCCAGGCCTATAACGGATGGGCCCGGTTCGAGCTGGGCCTTCTTTACCTCGCTCAGGGCCGCGATGCCGAGGCGTGGAAATGCCTGGAGCAAGGCGTCTGGCAAAGGCCGATCGAGGCGGCGAGGGCCGTCTATTTCGCGCAAACCCTGTTACAGCTCGGGAAGAAAAAAGAAGCGCGGGAATTCCTGGAGCGCTGGGACGCGCGGTATCCGGGGGAAGTGCTGGTCCAGTCCGAGCTTGGCCGCATGGAAAAGGAAATGGAGAAGGACACGGGCCCGTAGCGTTGATCCGGGCGGGGATCCGGCCCTGCGGCTTGCTCCCGCTCCTGGCAGTCGCGGCCGGGGCCGCCCGGCGCGCGTTGCCGGCACGGCATGCCGGCGGGGCATAAATTGTTGGCCCATCTCAATTTTGCTATACTTATACACTCTTGTCCAAAACAGGAGCTAAGAAAACCGCCAAGGCGCCAAGAACGCCAAGAATCGCCAAGTAAATCCCGGTGTTTCTTTGCGGCGGGACTAAAAAACAGCTCCAGGGTTTTGGCCCCAACCTGCTTGGCGAACCGGCCGACGGGAGCGCCAAGCAAGAATCATTTGGCCGGCCTCCGGCGCGAAGCCGGACTGGGATTGAAATAAAATCATGATGCTTGGCGTTCTTGGCGCCTTGGCGGTATTCCGGTCCGTTAGTTTGGGACGGCACCGATACTTATACTAACCAGGCCCGGGGCTAACCGGCCTGTTGTCGAGGGGGTTTTCAAGGTGCGCGGCTCGGCGGGACGTGATCAATTAATCGTATATGATGGCAGCAATAACCGGGGTTGGGGGCCGGCGGCGTGGCTGGACATGTTCCGGGAGGCGCGGGAGAGCCGCGAGCTGATCTGGCGGCTTTTCCTCCGCGACTTTACCGCCCGCTACAAGGAGACGGTGCTGGGCCTGGCCTGGGCCGTGATCATGCCGGTGATCGCGGTGGGCTCCTTTATTTTCCTGAACCGGACCGGGGTGTTGAACGTGGGCGAGGTAGAGGTGCCGTATCCGGCTTATGCGCTGCTGGGCCTGACGATCTGGCAGGTCTTCGCGGGCGGCCTCGTGAGCTGCTCGGAGGCGATCATGGCGGGCGGGTCCATGGTTTCCAAAATCAATTTTCCCAAGGAATCGCTGGTCATCGCCGCCTTCGGCCAGGCCTTGGCCGACATGCTGGTGCGATTGTTATTAGTGATCGCGGTCTTCGCTTATTACCGGCTGATGCCGCCGCTGGCTTCTTTATTGTTCCCGCTGGCCCTCATCCCGATCATGCTTTTCACCCTGGGTCTCGGCCTTGGCCTGTCCCTGTTGAACGCCCTGATGCGCGACGTCGCCAATATCGTAACCATCGCGACCACCTTTCTGCTTTTTCTGACCCCCGTGCTCTATGCCCCTCCGCGGTCGGGCGCGTTCGCGCTGCTTTCCCGCTATAACCCGCTGGCGGCGCTGGTTACGGGGCCTCGAGACCTGGTGCTCAAGGGGTATCTTTCCGACCCTGGCGGCTTTGCCCTGGCCGGCGTGCTGGCGGCCGTGGTGTTCATCCTGAGCTGGAGGCTTTTCCACCTTGCCGAGACGCGGATCGCGGAAAGGATCGGCGCGCGATGAGCGGAGATGTCCTGATCCGGGTGGAGGGGGTTTCCAAGAAGTTTGCGCGGAGCCTGAAGCGCTCCATGTACTATGGCATATTTGACGTCATCCGCGATTTCCTGGGCTGGTCCTCCCATTCCGACCGGTTGCGGCCGGACGAGTTCTGGGCCGTGCGGGACGTCTCTTTCGAGGTGAGGAGTGGCGAATGCCTGGGCCTGATCGGTCCCAACGGCGCGGGCAAGAGCACCATCCTTAAAATGCTCAATGGCCTGTTCTCCCCGGACCGGGGCCGAATCGAGATCAAGGGCAGGACCGGCGCCTTGATCGAGCTGGGCGCGGGATTTCATCCCCTGCTCAGCGGCCGGGAAAATATTTTCATCAACGGCGCGATCCTGGGCATGGGCCGCAAGGAGGTTCAGCGAAAATTCGATTCGATTGTGGCCTTCTCCGGCCTGGAAGAGTTTTTGGATACGCCCGTGAAGTTCTACAGCTCGGGGATGTACGTGCGTCTGGGGTTTGCGGTGGCGGCCCACCTCGACCCGGAGATCCTGCTCCTGGACGAGATCCTGGCCGTGGGGGACGAATCATTCCAGGCCCGGTGTTTTAACCGGATCGGGGAAATTCGGGAAAGCGGCGCGGCGGTGGTCCTGGTCTCGCATAATATGCATCGGATCGCGGGTTTCTGCGAGCGCACGGCCTACTTGCAGGGGGAGCGGCTAAGGTATCTGGGGGCCACCAAATACGCCGTCGCCGCCTATATGGAGGACGTGCTCCAGACCGGCCTGGACGCGTCCGACGGGGACGGGCGGGATAGAGCCGGGGTTTATGGCAGCGGACGGATCCGGATCAAGGAGGTGAGGTTCCTTGACCGGCTGGGCCGGGAGACCCGGGAGATCCAATCCAACGACCCGGTCGTGGTCCGAGTATATTATTCTTGCAACGAGGAAGTGGACGATCCGGTGCTGGACGTGGTCATGCGCGACAGCGCCGCGGGCAACCTGTTCCAGGCTACTAACCGGGATTGCGGCCTGCCCTTGGGGAGGCTCTCCGGCGAGGGATGCATTGACATCGAGCTCAAGGGCCTCAACGTTAATAACCAGATCGTTGATTTCTTTTTCGCCTGGTGGAATTCCAAGCATACCGAATTGCTCGACTGGAAACGTCACCTCAAGCTCCGGGTCGTGGGCAACCCCGGCTCCAGCGGGCGGATGACGTTTGCCGGCGAATGGCGGCACCGGCCTGGTCCCCATGGCCCCCTCGCCGGCAAGGAATAAAAAATGCCGGAATCCGACCAGCGGCGGGGACGATTTTCCACGGAGAGCGCCGGACTAATGGCCGCGGGACCAGGGAACGCCGCTCCCGCCGGCCGGGTTCGGCGGCTCCTGGATCAGGCGCGCCGGAAAGCCGGGGGACTCGTTTCCCATTGGGACAGGAGCCGGGAGCGCCGGTATCTGCAGCGGTTGTTGGACGATTTGATGACCGCTCCCGCCACGCGTGAGCGCGTTGATCTGGTCCTTTCGGTCGGCCGCGATGACCCCAGGCTGCAAGGGGTTGACGTGAGAGAAGAGCGGGCCCTTCCCGGCTATGAAGAGTTCCGCACCAGCGGGTGGTGGAAGATCATGCTGACCCGTTACGCGCTGGGCCTGAGCTATTGCCGGGACCGATGCGTGCTGGACTCCTGTTGCGGACTGGGATGGGGAAGCTTCCTGGCGGACGCCGTGGCGAAACGGGTGATCGCGGTGGATCAGGACCCGGAGGCGATCAAGCTGGCGCTCAAGCTCTGGCCGGGCCGGCGCACGGATTATGTCCGGGGCTCGGTTTTGAGCCTGGGACTGGCCGACCAGAGCGTTGACGTGGTCCTGGCCATGGAAAGCATCGAGCATTTCGCGCGGGAAGATATTCCCCGCTTCCTTGATGAAATCCGCCGCGTGCTGAAACCCGGGGGCAGGCTGATCGGGAGCTCGGAATTTCCGGAAACGCGGCGGACCGCCGCCGCCAGAGCGGTCCACAACCCGCTGCACTTATATATTTTGACGGGGGAGGAAATCAAGGACCTTCTCAAGGCCAGGTTTAAAAGACACCATCTGTTCAGGAACCGCCTTTTTTTCACGGCCCGCGCTTGAAGGCTTGAGGGCGGCCGGGGAAATATCCCGGCCGGGCGAAACGGGTGGAGGATACGGCCCCTCGGCAGCAAGGCGGCAAAAATTGGATTATGAACTGGCTTCTGACCACATGCGCCGAGCCCGTTTTATCGCCGTTCTTCACCGATGAAAAACGGCCGCCGCTCGGCATCGGTTTCTTGATGGGCGTCCTGCGCCGGGCCGGACACCGCGTATATTTTATTGACAATTATCTTAAGCCTTCCGATTTCCTCGAAACGGATTACTTGACCCGCCATCAGATTGACGCCGTCGGGATCTACATGAACACCGTCTGCCTTCATGACGGCCTGCGGATGATAAATAAGCTCGTCCGCCTCCGCCAAAAAGGCGCCTGGCGGGGAAAGATCGTGGTGGGAGGGCCCCATCCGTCGGTACTGCCGGAAAGCATTCCGGAGGAAGTGGACCACGTCGTGATCGGCGAAGGCGAGTCGGCTATCCTTGACATCGTCGAGGGCCGGGCGGAAAGGATCGTGCAAAAACCGCTGATCCATGACCTCGATTCCTTGCCTCCGCCGGCGTGGGACGATTTCCTTGACCTGCCCTACGACTGGACTTCGGACCTCTTGAGCGCGAAGCCCGTGGTTTCCATGAACACCAGCCGCGGCTGCCCTTATCAGTGCGCTTTCTGCTCGGTGCAATCGGTCTGGGGGCGGACCTATCGGTTCTTCAGCCCGGACTGGATCATCGAAAATATCAGGTATCTTATCAGCCGCGGCGGCTGTAAAGCAATATATTTCCGGGAAGACAACTTCACCGCCAGCAGAAAAAGGGTGATCGAATTCTGCGCCAAACTCAAGCAAGCCGGCCTGGACCTGCAATGGCTCTGCGAATCCAGGGTGGACACGCTGGATCGGGAGCTCATCAAGCTGATGCATGACGGAGGCTGCCGGGCCTTATATCTGGGAGTGGAGAGCGGCAGCCAGCGCCTGCTTGATTTCGTGGACAAGGGCATCACCACCGGGCAGATCGAGGCCGTGTTCGCCTGGTGCCGGGAAACCGGGATCAAGACCTATGCCAGCTTTATCGTGGGCCTTCCCACCGAGACGGCCGCGGACCGGGAACAATCCGAATCCCTGCGCCGAAAGATCAAGCCCGACAGCTTTTCCAATAACGTCTTCGTCGGAATGCCCACGAGCCGGCTTTACCAGTACGTGCTTGACAACAAGCTGTCCTGCTACGTGGATGACCGCGCAATGGCTTACCTCGACGGTCATGACCAGATGGTGGAAACCTATTACGGGGGAAATGAAGCGCGCAAAGTCCCCTTCCCGCACTGCGGCCATTATGTGACAAGCCGGAGGCTTCTGGAAGAGGGAAAAAGATTCCAGGCCCTGGCCAAGGCCGTGCAGGCCGTTTCCCGACACCCGTCAAGCTCCCGGTACTGGCGCCAGATGGTCAAGACCCTTCTTCCCAAGGCCATGCTGGACATGATTGAGAAAAAGAAAAACGGCAGGGATTCATGAGGATCCATCTGATCCGCCGGTAATGGTCCTGGTCATGAACGAGCTCGAGAAACAAAATAGCCGGCCCTCGCCCTGGTCCGAGATCAGGTCGGCCCTCGCTTTCCGCGCCCGCCTCCGGCGGCTGCACGAACGCCTCCGTTTCGGCCTGCGCCGGCCGGAAAGAAAACACGAGTTCCACATTGTCTCCGCCCAGCGCAACGCCGGAGAGTGGGCCATCCGCTGCCTGGAGTCCGTTTACCGCCAGACCTATGACCCGGAGCTGGTCACCCATGTGTTCATTGACGACGCCTCAACCGACGGCACCGACGCCAAGATCGAAAAGTGGCTGGCCGAGCGGCCTCGCCATCGGGTTTCTTTTATCCGCAACCGCCGCCGCGAGGGACTGCTGGCCAACAATCTGGCGGGATTTCGCCTCGCGAAGCCGTCCGCGATCGTGCTCGAGCTGAACGGCGATGACTGGCTTTCGGACCGGCATTTGCTGGAGTTCCTTAACAAGGTATACGCGGACCAAGACACCTGGATGACATACAACACCTACAAACTTTTCCGTAACGGCGTCTCCCGCTATTCTCCGCATCCGCGGGCCATCCCGGAAGAGGTCATCAAGCAAAACGCCTTCCGGGAATACCCATGGGTATCAAGCCACCTCCATTCGTTCCGGGCCCGACTTTTCGCCCATGCCGACCCGGCCAGCTTCAATGATCCCGAAACCGGCGGGCCCTGGGAATATTCCACGGACCAAGCCATCTACCTGCCCCTGCTGGAACTGGCGGGGACCCATGCCCGGGCCCTGGAAAGGATCACTTATATCTACAACCTCAGGGACATTTCGGTGGAAAACATCAACCGGCCAAGACAAAAAGACTGCGAACAGCGCATCCGGCTCCTGCCGCGATATGTCCCCTTGAAAGAGCTGGCGCAAGCCCCCCCGCCCGATGAGAAAAAAATCATGGATAATCATCCCCGGCTCAAACCCGAGCTCAGCGTGGTTCTCTGCTCCTATAATGGGGAAAAAATAATAGGGGAGGCCATCGAGAGCCTGGTCCGCCAAGACCTGGCCCATGAGCGCTACGAAATCGTGGCCGTGGATAACGGCTCCTCGGATAATACCGGGGAGACGGTCAAGACCTACCTGGACCGGTTCCCTCATCTGGTACGGATGGTGAAAGAGACTATTGTCGGATTGAGCGCCGCCCGAAATGCCGGAATCAACGCGGCGCGGGCGCCCATTATTGTATTTTTCGAGGATGATGCCCGTGCCGAGCCGCAATGGCTTCAATCGCTGCTGGCTTGTTTTGATGACCCGGAAATCGGCGCCGCGGGCGGCCCCATCAAGCTCAAATGGGAGTGTGAGCGGCCGCCGTGGTGGGAGCATGGCCTGGATCCGGTCCTGGGCAGGCTGGACCACGGGGACCGGGCCAGGCGTCTCACGTATCCGGACCAGCTCTGGGGCGGGAACCTGGCGGTGCGGCGCTCGGTGTTTTCATCCCTCGGCTTGTTCCGGACCGGCCTCGGCCGCCGCGGCCGAAAACTTATGGCCGGAGAGGACATCGAGCTGTGCCTGCGCATCTGGAAGGCCGGATGGCAAATAGCATACGAGCCCCGCGCCGCGGTCTTTCATCTGGTCAGGGCCGAGCGGGTCAACATGAGATACATCCGGCGCCAAGCCTATTGGCATGGGAGATCCAAGCGGATGGTCGAGCACCTGGCCGGATGGAAATGGAGCAAACGGCTGCCCTTCATGCCCATTTATCTGGCCAAGGGCCTGGCGGGGTGGGCGCTCAAGCACCGGCTAAGCCGGGCGCGGCAGGGGGAGCTGATCTACGAAGCAGGATATTTTTTCCAGGGCCTCTCCATGTTGTTTTCTGATCGCAAGGTGGAATCGCCGCCGTTACTCTCCGCCGGGATGAGGCCTGGCCATGAATGATCATTTCATGAACACCGACGTAAATCATCCCATTGCCGCCCATAATCAAGCGGCTTCTCCGCCGGGCAGTGAACAAGGCCCGCCGGCGCCGGAGGTCTCCGTGGTGATCATTACTTTTAATCGCCGCGAGTCTCTGATGCGTACTCTTGATGCCCTGGCCGGCCAGGATGCCGCGGCCTATGAGGTAATCGTGGTCAGCGACGGGAGCACGGACCAGACCGACGAGGCGGTCCTGTCAAGGGCCGGGGATTTCCCCGGCCCCCTGGCGTTCTTTCGCCAAGACCACGCGGGAGTGGCCGCGGCGCGCAACCGTGGGGTCGCCGAGGCCCGAGGCAGGGTGGTCGCGTTCACCGATGATGACTGCGTGCCACGCCCGGATTGGCTCCGTTTATTGCTGGCAGCGCTCGGCGCGGATACCGGACTGGGCGGAGTCGGGGGCCGCACCCGGAACCGGCCCTCCGGCAAACTGATTCCGGACTATTCTGAAGCCTACCAGGTGACATCCCAGCCCGGCATGGCCAATAACGAGGTTTTATACCTGGTCACCTGCAACGCGGCATTCCTCCGCTCCGCGCTCAACGACGCCGGCGGCTTTGACTCCGCTCAGGAACCTGCCGGCGAGGATGTCGCATTGAGCTACGCGCTCCGCAAGCGGGGATGGCGCCTGGCGTTCGAGCCCGAAGCGCTGGTTGATCATTACCGGCCATATGACATGCTGAGCTTTGTCCGCACCCATTTCAATTATGGAAGAGGCGAGATGGTCCGTCTTCGCCACGACCCGCTCCCGCTCAAGCTCGCGCGACTGGCCTGGCGGTCACGGCAGTTCCTTCTCTGGCTCGGGCTGCCCTTTTTCTGGGTCCGGGAACTGCGCCGTCCCGGCCGGAGCGCCGCGCAAATATTGATGTTCCCGGCCCTGGAGCGCTTAAGGCAGGGTCTGCTGGTCGCGGGGCAATGGCGGGAAATCAGGCTTCTCTTCCATGCCGGGGGCCAGGATGGCAAGGCCCAAAAGGGCGGCGGTGAGCGCGGTTGATACCACGGAAGCCGCGAAGATCACCCGCCCCAGGGGGATGCTCAGCACGAACAGCCAATGCAGGGGAATGATGAGCTTGAGTCCGGCCCGAAGCGGGAACTGGTTCTTCCGCAGGGTGAGCATCATCCAGGTCAGGTTCCAGCCGAAGAGGTTGGCCGCGGAATGGAGGCTCAAGAGATAGCCCGGCGTGTAGGGCGCGGACTTCCACGAGACCATGATGTAGATGATCCCGGTGGTCGAACCGACCGCCAGAAAGCCCAGCGCCGAGAGCAGGAACGACCATTCCGGGCCCCGCCGGCCGCTCATCACGTGCACGTAAAACGTGAGCCATACCGTGACGAACAGCGTAAAGGCCATCACCAACTGCATCGGATAGATGCCGAGCACGATGAAGACGAAGAAGATGATCACCCCCAGGTTCAGGCCCCAGAAGCAGAACTCCTCCAGCGCCCGGCGCCGCGGACGGCCGCTGTTCTCCGCCCGCTCGAAAATCAAGGAATACGTGATCAGCGAGATCGGGAACGAGAAGCCCAGGAAGAAGACGTGGAGCCCGAGCTTCTCCGCGTGGATGATGTGTAGATATTCGTTGTTGAGCACGGTGGCCGCCGCGATGAACAGACCGAGCGACAGGCACAACAGCGCGGCCTGCTCGAACTTCTCCGACACCGGCGCCGCCGTGAAGAACTCGGAAGGGAACCACGAGAACTTGCGCCAGCGGATGCTCTCCACCATCGCCCCCAGAGCCGCCGCCGTGACGATATTCACGGCCGGCATGAAGAAAAACGCCCCCAGCACGAACACCACGGCCCCGAGCAGGAAAAATGCCTCGAACGCGCCCGGCGCTTTTTTGCCGCGGGCATGGAGGATGAGGAGCAGGCCGCCGCTCAGCAGGTTGAACCCGAACACGTGAAGCACGGCAAAGGGATGGCGCTCGGAGGTGAAGCCGAACGCGGGCGCGAACCCGAAAGCCACCGCCAGGCAAAGACAGATGAACAGCAGTATCCTGGTATTGCGCTCCAAAGCTTGAACTCTCTTTCACGCCGCCCTTAAATATTAACACATCATCTCCGCGCGCACATTTTGCTTGACCCATCAAGTTCCCGGCCACATAATATGCTTGTCCGGCCGATGCCGAAAAATTATTCAGGAGGACGCCATGGAACCTTTCCGCCATCACGTGTACGTGTGCACGCAACAGAAGCCGGAGGGCGCGCCGTCGTGCCCGGCCAAGGGAGCGGAGGACACGCTGGCGGCGCTCCGGTCGGAGCTCGGCAAGGCCGGGCTGGCGGACGAGGTGCAGGTGACTACCTGCGGGTGTCTGGGCCTTTGCGAGCAGGGCCCGAACCTGGTGGTGTACCCGGAAGGCGCGTGGTACGCGCACGTAGGCGCGGCCGACGTGCCCGAGCTGGTGAGCGAGCACTTCGCGGGCGGCCGGCCGGTCGCCCGCCTGCTGGCCGCCGACGCCGCGGCCATGAAGAAGGAGATCCTGGACCACAACCGGAAGGTGAAGGCGCTCAAGGAGATGATGGAGAAGGCCGGGTTCGCGCCGGACGAGCTGAGCGCCGTGATGCGCGGGTTCATGGAGAGCCGGGCGCTGCTCACCGCGATCGAGCTCGACCTGTTCAGCGCGGTGGGCGCCGGGTCAACGGCACAAGCCGCGGCCGAGCGAATGAACACCGACCCCCGCGCCACCGCGTCGCTTCTGAACGCGCTCGCGGCCGTGAAGGCGCTCACCAAGGAGGGCGAAGTGTACAAGAACGCCCCCCTCACCGCGCGGTTTTTGGCGCAAGGCTCGCCGGACGACACGCGCACGGCGGCCATGCACATCGTTAACCTGTGGCCGCGCTGGTCCACCCTGACCGAGTGCGTGAAGCAGGGCACGTCGGTGGCCATCCAAAGCGGCGAGCGGCGAGGCGAGGACGCGACCGTGGCCTTTATCGCGGCCATGCACAAGAACGCGTCGTTCCGCGCGCCGCAGGTGGCGGGAGCGCTGGACCTTGCCGGCGTGGACAGCGTGCTCGACCTGGGCGGCGGCTCCGGCGCATACGCCGTGGCCTTTGCCCGCAAAAAGCCGGGCATGGCGGTGACCGTGTTCGACCTGCCCATCGTGGTCCCGCTCACGCAAAAATACATCGCCGAGGCCGGGCTCGAAGCCAGGATCAAGACCATCGCCGGCGACATGCAGAAAGACCCTTACGGCACGGATTACGGGCTCATTTTTATCTCGGCCATCTGCCATATGTTCAGCCCGGAGGAGAACCTGGCGCTCTTCAACAGGATCCGGTCCGCCCTCAAAGACGGCGGGCAGTTCGTGATCCAGGACTTCATCCTGGGCGACGACAAGACCGCGCCGCGGACCGGGGCGCTGTTCGCGCTCAACATGCTGGTGAACACGCGGGGCGGGAGCGCGTACAGCGGCAAGGAGTACGTCGAGTGGCTGACACAGGCCGGGTTCAAGGATGCCAAGGTGGTCGCATTGCCCGGGCCGACCAGCCTGGTGACGGCCAGGAAGTGAGAGAGCATAAGAGGAACGCCAAGACGCCAAGGCCGCCAAGGAATTTTCATGGGGTGCATCAATCCGATAAGATATCGAAGTTGCCTACAACTTTTATATGAAAATGTCTTCCGCCCTGAAAGGGCGAAAATAAGATAGCCCAGGGTTGGCCGTCCTCGGCCTACCCTGGGATATCGCGGTTCACCATTACCTTTTCAGCCCTGAAAGGGCGAAATAGAGATGATGCATTGCGCGCGTTATTCGGAAAATAATCATCTCTAATCCGGATACGCCACATTAGTAATGGAGTACGAGATGAAGAAAGAAATACGGGGCCAGGAAAAATTGATGAGGTATGAGGATGCGCTCTCGCGGGTGCTGGGGAGCGTGACGCGGAAGCTTGCCGTGGAGAGCGTGGCGGTGGAGCAAAGCCTGGGCCGGGTGCTTCGGGAGGACGTGAGGGCGGGCTTCAATATTCCGCCGTTTGACAAGTCGGCCATGGACGGGTACGCGGTGCGGGCCAGGGACACGCGAGGGGCCGCGGAGGATGCGCCGGTGACGCTCCGGGTGATTGAGGACCTGCCGGCGGGCAAGAGCCCGCGCCGGAAGATCACGGCGGGTCACGCGGCGCGGATCATGACCGGAGCGCCGCGGCCGGCCGGGGCGGACGCGGTGGTGATGGTGGAGCAGACGGAGCGCGACGACGCGGCCGGGGCGGTGAGGATTTTCCGCGAGGTGAAGCCGGGCGAAAACGCGGGCCAAGCGGGGGAGGACGTGAAGAAGGGCGCCCTGGTGCTGCGCTCGGGATCGAGGATCGGGCCGGCGGACATGGGCATGATGGCGGCGCTGGGCCGGGCGCGGGTCAAGGTCTCGGCGCGGCCCCGGGTCGCGGTGATCTCGACCGGCGACGAGGTCCAGGTCCCGGGCAAAAAGCTCGGGAAAGGGCAAATTTACGACGCCAACGGCTACTCGCTCACCGGCCTGGCCGCGCTCCTTCACTGCGACGCGAAATTCCTGGGCATTGCGCGCGACCGGGCGGGCGAGCTCAAGAAAAAAATTCGCGCGGCCCGCGGCGCGGACGTCGTGGCGCTGACCGGCGGCGTGTCCATGGGCGATTATGACTTCGTGACCGGCCTCCTGCGCTCGCTCACGGCCCGGCAGATTTTTTACAAAGCCAATATCAAGCCGGGCAAGCCGACGTTCGCGGGGATAAAAGGCAAGCAGCTCTTTTTCGGGCTGCCCGGCAACCCGGTATCGTGCATGGTCTGCTTCGAGCTGTTCGTGCGGCCGGCGCTGGAGAAGATGGCGGGCCGGTCGGCCATCGGCATGCCCCGCGGCCGGGCGGTGCTGGATGTTGATCTCAAGCTCAAGCCAGGCCGGCGCAAGTTCATCCGGGCGGCGGTAGTAGGGAGCGGCCCGGAGCTTAGGGTGCGGCCGTACTTTAACCAGAAAAGCGGGGTCCTGAGCTCGATGGTGGAGTCGGACGTTCTGCTGGACATCCCGGGTGACTCGTCGAGTCTCGCGGCGGGGACACAGGTCGAACTCTGGTGGCTGTGGGAGGACAGGGCATGGCGAAGCTGACGCATATTGACAAGCAGGGCGCGGCGCGGATGGTGGACGTGGGGGGGAAGAAGGTGACGCGGCGGCGGGCCGTGGCCTCGGGCCGGGTGCTGATGAAGGCGGAGACGGCGGCGGCGATAAAGGCGGGGCTGGTGAAGAAGGGCGACGTTCTGGCGGCGGCGCGGATCGCGGGCATCTTGGCGGCCAAGAAGACGGCGGAGCTGGTTCCGCTCGCGCACCCGCTCGGGCTCGACCACGTGGCGGTGGAGTTCGAGGTCAAGCAGGACATGGTGGAGATCCGGGCCCAGGCCTCGGTCCGGGGGCGGACGGGGGTGGAGATGGAGGCGCTGTGCGCGGTGGCGGGCGCGGCGCTGTGCATTTACGACATGGCCAAGGCCATTGACCGCGGCATGGTGATCAGCGACATCCGGGTGGATCAGAAGAGCGGCGGCCGGAGCGGGACCTGGAAGCGGGACTGATCCGGCAAGCGCGGGAAATATGTTAAGATCGAGTTCACACCCCGGCGCGGAGCACGCAGTTCTTCATGTTGCGATGCGACACCCTGAAATTATGAAAATGTCTTAAGACGGGATTAACAGGATTTACAGGATGAAGAAGATCAAACAATCGGCGTCTTTCGGCAATCCTGTAAATCCTGTTACTAAGGGGAGCATGGTAGAATGGACATTGAAACAATAGAAAAAGGAAAAAAGTTTTGACAGGATTGACAGGATAAACAGGATAACTGCCGGTTTCCCTTGGCGCCAATCCGACCGGAAGAGTGGTTCATTATTATT
>DATKZS010000055.1:0-22628 GCA_035527835.1 bacterium | reverse complement strand
CCATTCTTCCTCACAATCTGATAGCTTCTCTTCATGGCGGTTCCTCCTTTAAAGAGATTTTTGGGTTAGCTGATTTTACAATCAGCTGGATGGAACCGCCATCCTTTTTAAGAACCTTCAACTATGGATGGGACAGCCTCGGCTAAAAGCTCCATCTTATCAATCGGCTTTGAAAGAAAATCATCACAACCGGCTTCAATTCCTTTGACCCGATCTTGCGTTTCCCGCAAGGCGGTAACCAAGATTATCGGAATCACTCGAAGTGTCATATCTTGCCTGACCCGGCGGGTAACTTCAAAACCATCCTTGCCAGGCATCATGACATCCAGCAGAATCAGATCAATTTGATTACCAGCAAGTTTCCCCAGCGCTTCTTCACCGCTGGTCGCCTTGATAATATCATAACCCAGCGGAACCAGATGTGCTTCGAGAAGCTCAATGTTTTCAGGCTGGTCATCAACAATCAATATGGCTGGTTTATTTTCCATCCTCCATCGCTTTGGCATGTGACCTGTCATATATTTGAAACCTCCCATAATATATTGACTGATTTCTTTCGCAAAGGCGCGTGTATCTATCGGCTTTCAGGTCTATCCAGTGTTTGCATAGACCTGGCCCTAAAAACTAACCTCATGCTCTTCTTTCTGAACCTGAACCTTAAAAACTTCATAAATTTCAACAGGCAACGACTTGCCTTTCAGTTGAACCGGCTCTAGGGCTTGAAACTTTATTTTCCCTTCGACCCGCGCTAGGGCATTATTGGTAATGAGGACTTGGCCGGAGCGTGCGATTGACTCTACTCTCTGGGCGGTGTTCACAACGTCGCCAATGATGGTGTAATCCATGGCTTCTTCAGTCCCGATATTTCCGACCACCACTTCGCCGTAGTCTATCCCAATGCCGATCCCCAGCTTTTTAAACTCCGGCGGCCAGCCTTGTTTTAAATTTTCAAAAGCCCCTTGCATTTCCAAGGCGGCCCAAATCGCCCATAACGTTTCATCTTCGACCTGCGTCGGGGCGCCCCAGAATGCCATGATGCAGTCGCCCATATATTTGTCAAATGTCCCCCTGTTTCTGAAAACGATTCTGGTAAGCACCTTGTAGATGCTGTTGAGCAAATGAATAAGTTCATGCGCATTCATGTTCTCAGCAAGAGCGGTAAATCCGCGGATGTCGCAGAAAAACGCCGCCACCTCTTTTCGATCACCGCCCAACTCCGAATATTTGTCGGGGTTGGCGAGGATCTGTTCAATCACGAGGCGGTTTACATAACGATGCAACATACTGGAGATCAGGCGATTCCTTAGCTCCACTTCATCGTGGAGAAATTTTATCTTCAGCAAATTTTTGACCCGGGCGACCAGTTCGATCTTTTGAAAAGGTTTGTTCAGGAAGTCGTCCGCTCCGGCTTCAAGCCCCTTGATTTTTGCCTCCATGTTATCCAGAGCCGTCAGCATGATGATCGGAAGGAAGATGTTTCTCAAATCTCTTTTGACTCTTTTGCAAACCTCATATCCATTCATCCCGGGCATCATTACGTCCAGCAGAATCAGATCAATTTTATTGCCGGCAAATTGCCCCAGCGCTTCTTCACCGCTGGCCGCCGTGACAATTTCAAAACCCGCCGGAGCAAGAATTGCTTCGACCAACTCAATGTTATTTGGCTGGTCATCAACTATTAATATTACTGGTTTGTCTTTCATTCTCTATCTCTTTTGAAGGTTCCTTATCACCTATTGGAAAACTCATTTAAGATATTGACTAACTTCTTTCGCAAAGGTGCGCGTATCTATCGGCTTATCTATAAATCCGGTGTTAGTTATGGCTCTTATCTCTTCTTTGCCTTCTCCCATTACGGAAGCAGTCACAAAAATAATGGGAATATCGTGGGTCGCCTGGTCTTGACGCAATATCTTGGCGGCTTCGTAACCACGCATATCGGGAAGCCGCACATCCATAATTATAATATCCAGTTTTTCTTTTCTGGCGATGTCAATTCCGCTGGCAGCGTCTTCGGCTTCAAATACCTCGAAGCCGGCGACCTCCAAAAGGTCTTTCTCCAGCAACAGATTGTTTGGATTATCATCAACAACTAATACTTTCTTCTTCATCTCATGCCACCTTCGTGGATATAATAGGCAAAGTAAACCGGACCGAGGTGCCTTTATTTAGCCCCTCTGATTCCACGGAAAGCTTCCCGCCGTGCAGCTCAACCAGCTTTTTAGAGAGCGGCAAACCAAGTCCGGTCCCCTCGGTTACCCGAGAATATGGGGTATCGACGCGGAAGAAACCTTCAAATATCCTTCCCATGTTTTCAGATGCGATACCGATCCCCGTATCCCAGACCACTATTTCTATCTCGGAATCGGTCTTCTTCGCCCGCATGCCGATTTTACCGCCCTCGGGGGTAAATTTAACCGCGTTTGAAAGCAGGTTGTAAATTATCTCTTTTACCTTGAGCTCATCGGCTTCAATACTGGGCAGATCTTCGGCAATTGCCAGAGACATTTCAATCTTCTTTTTGCTGACCATATCCGCTACCAGCATTGAAATATCAGCTAACAGGCTTTTCATGAGTAAGCTGGATAATGCCAGCCTCATCTTTCCGGCTTCGACTTTTGCCATATCCAGGATCTGATTGATCAGTAAGAGAAGGTGCTTTCCGCTGGTTAAAACATTGTTAACGTATTTCTTCTGCTTCTCATTAAGCGGTCCGAAAGTCTCGTCGTATAATACCTCGGAGAAACCGTTGATGGAGTTAAGCGGGGTCCTGAGTTCATGCGACATGTTGGCCAAAAATTCAGATTTTACCTGCGAGGTGCGTTTCAACTCGGTGGCCAACTCCGTTAACTCTTCGTGGGCCTTTTTCAGGCCGTTTTCTATCTCCCGGCGCTCGGTGATGTCCTCGATGGCCAGGAGGATGATCCGCTCTTTGCCCCATACTCTTTGGATCTGTCGGGCATCCAGAAGCATGATGCGCCTGCCAATGGTGGAAAAATCGTGTTCCACCTCATAGTTGTCAAAGGTGGTCTTTTGGGGAAGGATGGTTTCCAGCAGTTCCCGCAGCTTGGGGATATCCCACTGTTTATTGCCCAGGTCATAAATAAGCTGTCCCACGGTCTCTTCAGGCTTGACCTTGAAGACGTCATAGAAGGAACGGCTGACGGAGACCACGCGTAAATCTTGGTCGAGAGCGATCAAGGGTTCACGCACGGTGTTGATGATGCTCTCGGCGTATTCGCGGGCTGCATCTTCGGATATTTTAGTCGCGGCCAGTTCTTTACGGGCTTTTTCCAGCCCATTTTCTATCTCCCTGCGCTCGGTGATGTCCTCGATGGCCAGGAGGATGATCCGCTCCTTTCCCAGCACCCGTTGAATTTGCCGCGCATTCAAAAGCATGATGCGCTTGCCAATGGTGGAAAAATTGTGTTCCACCTCATAGTTATCAAAGGTAGTCTTTTGGGGAAGGATGGTTTCCAGCAGTTCCCGCAGCTTGGGGATATCCCATTGTTTATTGCCCAGGTCATAAATAAGCTGTCCCACCGTCTCTTCAGGCTTGACCTTGAAGACGTCGTAGAAGGAGCGGCTGACGGAGACCACTCTTAAATCTTGATCCAGCGCGATCAAGGGTTCGCGCACGGTGTTGATGATGCTCTCAGAGTATTCCTGAGATTTCTCCGCGGGTCTTTTACGAACCAATTGGAGTCTCCTTGTTTACTCGACGGGGGCAACGGTGGAGGCAAAGCCGGAGGCGGCGCCGGCCCCTGCTTGGAGCAGACCCTCGACGATCTGGAAGGACGTTTTCATTAGCGCCTGGCGCAGTGCTGGCGAGTAGCCGACCGCGACGCCGGCGGAGAGGGCAAGGGCCGCGGCGGCGTAGGGGTGGCTGCCCAGCGTGTGTTTGAGGTCAAAGCGGGCGGCGGCTATCCGGAGCTTGAGGCGGGCCGCTTCTTCCTCCAGCCGCTTGAGCTCCCGGCGTTGGGCCCGGGCGGACTCTACTCTTTCGACCTTGATTTTCCAACCCATATCAACACCCCCGCTAGCGCCAAAGATAAAGCGCCGGTGATGAGCGCGGCGAAATAAACCGGCATGACTTGCATGAGCCCGAGCAAAAGCGCGGCCAGCATCAGCCCTATCCCGCCCGCCAGGGCCAGCCCGGCCACCGCCAGGAGGGATAGGGAAATGAAAAATTTATAAATCGGCTCGCGCGATTGCTGGGCATCGGTCTTGATCACGTCCAGTAATGCGAGTAAGACCTCGATTAAAGCATTCAATCACTACCTCCTGCCCGCGATAGCCCCGATCACCGCGCCGGCCCCAAAGGCCACCAGCAGGCTGGTCAGCGGGTGTTTCTCCACGCTTTCCACGACCTGCTCGCGCACGTCCCCGGACTGCTCCCGGACTTTTTGATAGGTTTGATCGGCTTGCGAGTGAAGGTCATGCAACTCGCTTTGGACCTTGTCCCGCACTTCGCCGACCTCATCCATCGAGGCCTCGGAGACGCGGCTGACCAGTTTGCCCAGGTCGTCCCGCAGACGCTCCAAGTCGGATTTGAGATTCTTGATTTCCTTTTCCTTGATTTTGGTTACCTGGCTTGACATGTATTCTCCTTCTTGGTTCCAGTTATGGATGGCGCGGCCAAAAGCCCAAACCTAAAAGTTATGCAAAAACAATTTGCGATTTTTTGCGGGACAATCGGTTATAATCGGCTGAAAAAATTACATCCCCTCAATCTAACCGTCAACTCTATTCATTTGATTTATCAGGTTCATACTTATCTCCACTAATATAAAGCAAGCATAATGCCAATTCGGTAACATTCTGATATTCAATCAATTGTCCTCTGTCCCCTCCGGTGGGGCGGAACTTGAGAGTCCGATTTCCCCTTGTTTACAGCCGGGGCTACGCTCAACGCATGGGAGTTTATCAGGATCATTGCCTCCGCGAATTCATCCCCGATGAGGGAACCCGCCGGAAACAATGGACATATTTTTCGGCTGGAAGTGGAGGGATCAGGCGGGGAAGAAAACGGAATTGGAAGGGCCGGAAAAGAGGATTTGGAATTTAAAGTTCCGATTTTTCCTTGTCAACCTTCGGTTGGGAGGTTTTATATTCGCCTTTCTCGATTTTGTATTTAGTCAACAGTTTATGCAGTTGGCGGACGCCCATCCCCGCGGCCAGGGCGGAGGCCTCGATTTTTCCCTTGTGTTCGGCCAACAACTGCTTCAAGTATTGGCGTTCCACGCTTTCAACCGCCTCTTGCCTCACCTGGGCCAGGGGGAGTGAGGTATTGAGGTGAAC
Source organism: bacterium (assembly GCA_035527835.1). Lineage (GTDB taxonomy): Bacteria > RBG-13-61-14 > RBG-13-61-14 > RBG-13-61-14 > DATKZS01 > DATKZS01. The sequence goes on along the minus strand of DATKZS010000055.1, from coordinate 17,327 downwards.
TTGGGCGGTGCTGCCCTCGGAAAAGAGCTCGGCGGGAAAGCTCTCCGGGGTGAGCTCCCGGGATTGCTCCACGATATGGGCCCGCTCGATCAGGTTCTCCAGCTCGCGGATGTTGCCGGGCCAGGGGTATCTCCGCAAGGCCTCCAACACGCCGGGATGGACTGAAAAAATGTTCTTATTATTGTTCAGATTGCACTTCACCAGGAACTCTTGCACCAAGACCGGAATGTCCTCGATCCGCTCCCGGAGCGGCGGGACCTCGATGGGGAAAACGTTCAAGCGGTAATAGAGGTCCTCCCGGAAACTCCCCTCCTGGATCGCGGCTTGCAGGTCCGAGTTGGACGCCGCGATGACCCGCACGTCCGCTTTAATCTCCGTTTCTCCGCCGACGCGGGAAAAGATTTTTTCCTGCAGGACCTGCAACAGCTTGATCTGGACGGATGAGGTGACGGTCCCAATCTCGTCGAGGAACAGGGTCCCGCCCTGGGCGATTTCGAACTTGCCCAGTTTTTTCATGATCGCGCCGGTGAAGGCCCCTTTCTCGTGGCCGAACAGTTCGCTCTCGATCAAGGTTTCGGGGATGGCGCCGCAATGGACGCTGATGAACTGATTGTCGCTCCGGCTGCTGTGGCGGTGGATGAGCCTGGCCATGACCCCCTTGCCCGTTCCCGTCTCTCCGGTCAAAAGCACGGTGGTCAGCGTCGGGGCCACCGACCGGATCTGGTCGAAAACTTTTTGCATCGTCGGGCTGTCGGTGCGGACAATGTCGCGGGATTCGTCTTTCCAGAATTGGTCGCGGAGGTATTCCAGCTCCGAATACGTTCTGACGGCCTTGGCGACGTTCTCCGTAACCAGGTTGGCGCCGGTGATGGATTGCTTGACGAGTTCGCCGTTGCGCTGTAATTCCTCCTCGGCTTCGCGCATCCGGAGCAGGATGACATCACGGTTGCTGATGACCGCGTCGGCCTGGCCCAGCCGGAGCGCCTCGAGGATCTCCTGCGATTGCTTGAACCGCTCGCTGTTGCGCTGTAATTCCTCCGCGGCTTCGCGCAGGCGGAGCAGAAAAATCTCATGTTCGCCGATGACCGTGTCGGCCTGGCCCTGCCGGAGCGTGTCGAGGATCTCCTCGGCCTGTTTTAGCTGGTCCACCATTTCCTGATGACTCGGGGTGACGGTTTCCATGTCTCTCTACTCCGTTAGTTGCAGCGAGGCCATTAACTTTGAGGAATCGCTCAAGTTTCCGAATATGGTGACGAGCGGCTCCGGCGCGACCTTGATGAGGGTGGGGGTTATGAGGATATTGTGCTTAAGGGCGGCATCCAGGTCCTGGAACACGTCAATGATCTCGATGGTGTGGCGGCCGGGGAGGCGCTCCTGGCACAGGCGCTGGAGGTTTTGCCGGGCGAGCACGGAATTAGGTTCCCGGCCGGCGACGAAGAGGATGAACTTGAACTGCCCGTTCCGGCTGCCGCCGCCCTTTGCCGGGGGCTTTTTCGCGGGTGTCATGGTTGCAGTCCTCCCTTCTTGGCGGGGGCCGGGGGTTGCTTGACTTTGCGTGGTCCCCTGACCAGTTCCCTGCCGCGGAGCACGGCTCGGGTTTCCCGGCCGCTCAGGTGCAGGGACTCTTCGGCATTCAAGGTCTCCAGTTCGAATTCCTTCTTCAGGATCTCGGCCTCCAGCGCCTTGTCGCTGGCCTTGCGGACGGCCTTCTTCACCGCGAGCACGGCTTCCGTTTCCTTGATGGTCCGCCGGCGGCGGGAGACGGCGATGTGCTCCTTCATCTCCTGCTCCTGGCGGGCCGAGCCGGTGAGGACGCCGCCCTCGCCCACGTAAACGTCGGCGATGCCGACGCCCTGGCTGGTGATGATGAATTCGCGGTACTGGTTGGAATGCCGGCGGCCGCGGGCCTTGATGACGAGCAACATGCGGTTCATCTCGCCGCCGACGTCAATGTAGCGCAGGGCCAGGACGGTGTCGGCGAGGGAGGAGATGTTGAGTCCGCTGATGTCCGCCACGCCGAGTCCTTCGAGCTGGGCGGTGAGCAAGGCGGTGATGCCCATTTCCTTGCAGAAGGAGACCAGGCGGATGGCGAAGTCGAAGGCGGTGTGCTCCGCGCCCATGCGCAGCGACGAGGTGACGGCGTCAATGACCAGGTGGTCGGGCTTGAATTCGTCTATGGCCTGAAGGATGCGATAGAGGGCGACGTTGGCCCCGGCGGATTCGGGCAAGAAGGACAGGATTTTCAATCCGCCCGATTTGACCGCGGGCCGCAGATCAATGCCCGGGCTGAGCATGCAATCAATCAAGCTCGCCGCCGATTCCTCGAACGAAACGAAGAGCACCCGCTCCTTGTGGGCGCAGGCGGCCCGGGAGAAGGAGCAGGCGATGGTGGTCTTGCCCGCGCCGGCCGAGCCGGAGACGATAATGCATGAGCCGCGGCGGAGCGGTCCTCCCATGATCGCGTCCATCCCGGCGTGTCCGATGGAGACGGTGCCGGGCTGGGGGCTGAAATTGAGGCTGATGGAGGACAGGGGGGTGAATTTCACGCCGTCGTCAATGATGATAAAGGGGGTTTCGTTGCGGACGAAGTCGGAGCCGCGGTATTTGATGACGAGCAGGAGCCGGGTGGTGACGCGGTCCTGGACCCTCTGCTCGAGGTTGATCACGCAGTCGGCCACGTAATGGAGGAACTCGTAGTGGCCGGTGGCGTGGCCGGTGGAGTGGCCGTTCTCGTACATTTTGGCGGTGATGATGGAGGCCACGCCGAGGTTGGAGAGCCAATCGTGGAGGGCATAGAGTTCGTCCTGCTCGCGATAGGGGTCGCGGTACACGCGCAGGAGCACGTCGAGGGCATCGAGGACCAGGCGTTGGGCCTTCATCCGCCGGGACTTGCCGGCGATGATGGAGAGGAGTCCGGAGAGGTCGAAGTCTCCGGTATTCACGGACTCCCGGTTCAGGCTGGCCTCGAAAATGAAGAGCTTGCCGGAGCGCTCGAGCGCGGCCAGGTCCCAGCCCAGGGTGGCGGCGTTCTGCCGCACCACGTCCGCGCCCTCCTCGAAGGTGATAAAAATCCCCGGCTCGCCCATCAGCGCGCCGCGGTAGAGGAACTCGAGGGCCAGCACGCTCTTGCCCGTTCCGGGACCGCCGCACAGGAGCGTGGCCCGGCCCGCGGGCAGGCCCCCATTCAACACCGTGTCCAGACCGTGGATTCCGGTGGCGACCTTTTTAAGCTGAGTGGAAACGACAACGCCCTTCCCGATCAATCGCTTTTTCCGTTTTTCGGACACTTGGATGCTCCTTTCGCCTAAGCTTCGCGCCCGGAGGCATGAACGGTCATGGCGCGAACCCTATCAATAGAATTATTTACCATAACCCCTATATCGTGTCAATGATAACAATAGCTCGAACTTGCCCAGTTCTTTCATGATCGCGCCGGTGAATGGGCCTTTTTCGTGCCCAGACAGCTAGCACTCGATCAAGGTATCAGGGATGGCGCCGCTCTTCACTGCCCGCACCAGCTCGCGGATGTTGTTCTGGCGCGACATTACCACGATCTGGGACAGGGGGAAAATTTGCCGGAAGATTTGGAAGGCTTCGGTATAATCAACCTTGCACGCGGGCTGGCCCGGCGGCGCTAAAAGGGCGAGGTCTATGAACAGGATCCCGCTTTGCTGCTCCCGGAACCTGGAAAGGCACGATTCCCGGTCCCGCGCGGTTTCGATCGTATAGTCATCTCCCAGACCCTGACGGATCGTGGAAACGGCAGAGTCATCGGTTGAAGCTATGAGTATAGTATCCATGACCGAAAATAATTTTCAATAAGCTTCGGCTTCAATCGTTATAATTGATTTCAGAATAACAAACTGGCTGAAAAATTGCAAGCGCGGATTTCAAGAGCGGCCTGGAATTCTTTAATTGCGTTTTTCCAGGAAGGAATACTCGAGGATCTGGATGAGCGAGCGGGTATAGTAGCGGATTCCATGCCAGCTGAAGGTTTTTTTCAGGGTCTTCCAGATGAAGTGGGGCCGGAGGAAGAAGCGGCGGAAGACCTGGTTCTGCAGCTTGACCAGGTCATCAGACGAGAAGTGTTCGGTGCGCCAGCAGGGCACGGAGTGGATGTGGGTATATTTTTCCCATTGTTCCGAGAGGATCAGGTTTTTATTCCTCATGATGACCTCGAGCTCGGTCCCCGGGAAGGGCACGGCGATGGCCACGGCCATGAGGTCGGGGTCTATTTCCTTCATCAGGCTGACGCTCATCTCCAGGTCGTCCCTGGTCTCGCCGGGATGTCCGCCGATGATGAAGAAGGCGGTGGTGATCAGCCCGGCCTCATGGGCCCATTTAAAAGCTTTCTTCACCTGGTCCACGGTAATGCCCTTTTCGAGCTTTTCCAGGATGGGGGGGCTGCCGCTCTCGACGCCGAAGGCGACCTTTTGGCAGCCGGCGTCGGCCATCATGCGGAGCATCTCCTTGGTGACCACGTTGACCCGGGTGTCGCAGTCCCAGGTGACGCCTCGCTCTTTCAGCCCCTTGCAGATTTCTTCGAGGCGGGCGGGCCGGTAGGTGAAGGTGTCGTCCTCGATGGTGAAGTGGCGGTAGTCCCATTTCTCCATGCACTCGTCAACCTCGCTGAGCACGTTTTGCGCGCCGCGGAAGCGGACCACCCTGGTGAACGTCACCTTGGCGGCGCAGAAGATGCATCGCTCCGGGCAGCCGCGGGTGGTGAAGATTTCGGTGGACCGGTGGAGAGTGGCGTCGAGCCCGGGGGATGAGGCTCCCTTGTAGCGGGAGAGGTCCAGGAGGTCGCGGGCGGGGAAGGGGATGGAATCGAGGTCGCGGATCAGGGGCCGTCGGTATTCGATCCTGATCTCGGGACCGTCGCGCCAGGCGAGGCCGAAGATGCCGCGGGGCGTGAGCTCCCGCTCCAGCCGTCCCGCCAGCTCCACCCAGGTTTCTTCACCCTCGCCCACCACGACGGCGTTGAGGCTCGGGAACTCGGCCAGGGTGCGCACGGGGATGGCGGTCCCGTGCGGGCCTCCGACGGCGGTGAACACTCCCGGCACGGCCTCCTTGATCCATCCCATGATCCGCGCCACCATCTTGATGTTGGCGGTGAGGCCGGTGGCCCCGGCCAGGTCCGGGCCGAACTCCCGCGCCCGCCGCTTGACCTCATCCTCCGAGAACGGCTCGACCTCGAAATCCCACACCCGGACCTCGTGTCCGGCCGCCCGCGCCGCCGCCGCCAGGTAGAGCAGGTTGACGGGGTGCTGGACCATGCTCCGCTCCAGCGCTCCCATGATCTTGGGCGGACGGATGTGAAGAATCTTCATGAGGCCCGGGACCCCTTGACCGACTTCCGGTAAAGCCAGGCCAGCATGATTATTGCCGTCGCGCCGGCGACAACGGCAATGCCCTGGCTGGTGGACAGGCCGATGAGCGGCGCCGTGCCGCGGGGGTCGCCCCGGAAAAATTCGAGGATGAACCGGGCCACCGCGTAGAGCAGAACCATGGCCCAGAACACCTGGCCCTGAAATTTCTTGTGGCGCGACATCAGGACCAGGACGCCGAAGATGATGAGCACGGCCAACACTTCGTAGATCGGCGTCGGATGCACCGGCATCTGGGCCAGCCCGAGCGCCGGGTGCGACGGCGGATAGACGATGCCCCACCAAAGGCCAGGAGCGAACTTGCCGTAGCAGCAGCCGTTCAACAGGCACCCGATCCGGCCCACCGCCAGATTAATCATGGCCACGGGCGCCAGGAGATCGCACCACAACGCGAGTGGAAGCTGATGGCGCTTTATGTAAACCACACCCGCCAGCACCGACGCGATGAATCCGCCGTAAAAGACCAGGCCGCCGTTCCAGATGCGGTAGATCTCCCGCGGATCGTCAATGAACCGGCGGTAGTCCACGATCATGAACATCACGCGCGCGCCCACGATCGCGAACACGAAGAGCCACAGGCTCGCGTCCACCACGTGCACCGGGTCGAGCTTCAGCCGCCTGGCCTCCAGGAGCGCATACCCCAGGCCGGCCAGGTACGCCAGCGCCACGAACACGCTGTAGGAATAGACGGGGAAAGACCCGATATGAAAAAGCACCGGCCGCATGGCTGGGACCCCCTCAGGGCGTCACCCGGTCCTCCGGCCCGGAAGCCCGGTCAAGCGCATCGCCCGGCGGAGCACCCGGCGGGTCGTCCGGCGCAGCCTCCGCGCCGCCTTCCTCCCGCGCCCGCTCCGGGCTCCCCCCGAACAGCGCGTCGAGCAGCAGGAGCGCGATGCCCGCGCTGATGAACATGTCGGCGAAGTTGAAGATCGGCCAGGTCAGGTCCGTGCCCGGCACGGCGAGCGGGACGCGGATGAAATCAATCACCACGCCCCACCGGAAGCGGTCAATCAGGTTGCCGAGCGCACCGGCAAGGATCAGGTACAGCGCGGCGGGGATGCGCCAGTTGCCCGGCGGCGACGCGATCAGCAGCCGGAGCATGATCATGGCGGCGAGCAGGTTGATGCCGGCGAAGAACCATAGGCGCCAGGGGTCGGGCAGGTTCTGGAGCAGGCTGAAGGCGATGCCCGGATTCTCGGCGTAACGGAGTTCGAGGAGGCCGCGGATCAGGGTGACGGGCCGGGCGGGCGACAGATGGGCGATGATCAGTCCCTTGGCGAACTGGTCGGCGAGGGCCAGGGCCGGGGTGATGATGATGGCCGCCTTGTACTTGTTCAGCAAATTCCGGGAACCTCCGCGGTACTGCTGACATCAGGGATGCATAAGTTTGCTTGCATTTTTTTATAACCACAGATGAACACGGATCAACACGGATAAAAGGAATGATATTGGAAAAAATCAGTGTTCATCCGTGTTCATCTGTGGTTATCCGTTTAATTCCATTTTGGGGTTGCAGCCTTAGTCCGCACCAGATGCTCAACGCGCGTCCGGGTCCGGGCCGGCGTCAGCGCACTCTTCCGGCGCCGGCACGGCATCAGGGGCCTCGGAAGCTTCCGGAGCTTCCGTGCTTTCCCGGGCCAAGAGCGTGTCCAGCACCAGCATGATGATGCCGATGGTGATGAAGGTGTCCGCCAGGTTGAAGGTCGGCCAGTAATAGCGCGACGGCGGCCACACCTGCATCTTGATGAAGTCCACCACCGAGCCCCACCGTAACCGGTCAGTCAGGTTGCCGAGCGCGCCGGACAATATGAAGGACAGGGCCAGCGGCAGCCGGAGCGAGCCGCCCGGCGCCTGCCGGAACAGGTGCGCGATGATCAGCACCGCGATGGTGGTGATGCTGAAAAAAAACGGGGTGCGCCATGCCTCCGGAAAGTTCTGCAACAGCCCGAAGGACATGCCCGAGTTCTCCGCGTACTGGAACTGCAAAAACCCCGGGATGAGCACGATCACCCGCACCGGCGACAGTACCTCCCGTATCACGCTCTTGGAAACCTGGTCCATCAAGATCAGCGCCGGGGCCGCCGCCAATAATGCCTTGTATTTAAGCTGCAACTAAATGCCTCCGCTCGAACAACCTTATAAATGGGTTTGTGGTTTGTTGTTTGCGGTTTGTGGTTAACCCCAAACCACAAATCCCAAACACACTTGTCCAAAATAGACATCAAGAAAAACGCCAAGACGCCAAGAGCGCCAAGGTTCGCCAAGAAAAACCGGATGTTTCTTGGCGGCAAGTCTCGGAAAAAGACGCACCGCCTTGACTCCAACCTTCTTGGCGAACCCGCTGACGGGAACGCCAAGAAAGATTAAACTGCCGGGAGGCCGGCTTGAAAATTTAATAAAAACATCGCCCTTGGCGTTCTTGGCGTTTTTCTTGTGCCTTTATTTTGGACAGCACTGAACCCCAAACTACAAACTATTTTTTAACCACCTCTTCCGGCGTGGCGATCCTTCCTTTTACAGCGGAGGCGGCGGCCACGGCGGGGTTGGCCAGGTAAACTTCACTTTTCACGTGCCCCATGCGGCCCACGAAGTTGCGGTTGGTGGTGGCCACGGCGCGCTCGCCCGGGGCCAACACTCCCATGTGGCCTCCCAGGCACGGCCCGCAGGTGGGGGTGGAGAAGGCCGCGCCGGCGCTGATGAAGATGTCCATGAGCCCTTCCCGCATGGCCTGGCGCTGGATGATGGGGGTGGCCGGGATCACGATCATGCGCACGTTCGGGTGCACCTTGTGGCCGGAAAGCACCTTGGCCGCCGCGCGCAGGTCCTCGATCCAGCCGTTGGTGCACGAGCCCACCACCACCTGGTCAATCGTGATGTCGCCGCACTCCGCCGCCGGCTTCACGTTGGCCGGCGAGTGCGGCAGCGCCACCACCGGCGTTATCTCGCCGACCTCGATCAGGATCTTGTTCGCGTAATTGGCGTCGGAATCGCTGGTGAAAAACTTGGGCTTGCGGCCGTGGGTGCGGCCCTTGATCCAGTTCCTGGTCTTGTCATCGGCGGCGAAGATGCCGTTCTTGGCCCCGGCTTCCACCGCCATGTTGCAGATGGTGAACCGGTCGGCCATGGTGAGTGCCGCGACCGCCGGTCCCGCGAACTCGAGGGTCTGGTAGCGCGCGCCCTCGACCCCGATCCGGCCGATCAGCGTCAGCACCAGGTCCTTGCCCGAGACCCAGTCGTTGCGCTCTCCCCGGAACTCGACCTTGATCGTCTCCGGCGCCTTGAGCCAGACCTCGCCCGTGGCAAAAGCCGCCGCCAGGTCGGTCGAGCCCACTCCCGTCGAAAACGCCCCCAGCGCGCCGTAGGTGCAGGTATGGCTGTCCGCGCCGATCACCAGGTCGCCGGGCAGCACCAGGCCCTGCTCCGGCAAGAGCGCGTGCTCGATGCCCGCGCGGCCGCACTCGAAAAAATGCGCGATCTTGTATTTCCGGGCGAACTCGCGCATGATCTTCACCTGCTCGGCCGCGGCGATGTCCTTGGCCGGCTGGAAATGGTCGGGGACCAGCGCGATCTTGGTCCGATCGAACACCTCGGCCGCGCCCGTCTTCTCGAACTCCTGGATGGCCAGCGGCGCCGTGATGTCGTTGCCGAGCGCCAGGTCAATCTTGCCCATGATGAACTCGCCCGCGCCCACCCGCTTCGCGCCCGCGTGCTCGGCCAGGATCTTTTCCGTTATCGTCATGCCCATGATTCTTGAGCCTCCTTGTCATCGTCCGGCCCATCCCGCGGTGGCGGGATGGGCCGGCCCGCGCTGCTGAATTATAAATACGGAGCTTCGCCCTTCGTGCTTCCCGGATGGTTCTTCTTCTTGTAATCGAGCTTGTTCAGCGCATCCACGTAGGCCTTGGCAGAGGCCACGATGATGTCGGTGTGCGCGCCGAAGCCCGTGACCTCGATCCCGTCCTCCTCGATCCGCACCCGGACCTCGCCCTGCGCGTCGGTGCCGCCGGTGATGGCGTTGACCGAGAAAAGCAGCAGCTTGGACCTGGTCCCGGTCAGCTTGGCGATGGCCTTGAACGCCGCGTCCACCGGCCCGTCCCCGAACTCGGCGTCGCGTTGCAGGTAGCCGTCAATGTCCAGCCTGACGGAGGCCGTCGGCATCACCTGCGAGCCGGACGTGATGTTGATGTAGTCCAGCCGGTAGCGCTTGGGCACCTGGATCACCTCGTCCATGATCAGGGCCTCCAGGTCCTCGTCGAAAATCTCCTTCTTCTTGTCCGCGAGCGCCTTGAAGCGCTTGAAGGCCTTCTCCTGCTGCTCGTCCGAGAGCTCGAACCCCAGCTCCTCCATCCTGGTCTTGAAGGCGTGCCGGCCCGAGTGCTTGCCCATCACCAGCTTGTTTCCGGGAAGGCCCACCGACTCCGGCGTCATGATCTCGTAAGTGAGCTTGTTCTTGAGCACGCCGTCCTGGTGGATGCCCGACTCGTGCTGGAAGGCGTTTCTGCCCACCACTGCCTTGTTCACGGGCACCGCGAGACCCGTGATCTTGCGGATCAGGCGGGAGGAAGGGTAAATCTGCTCGGTCACAATCCCGGTACTGAGGTCGAGCGCCGCGCCGCGCGTCTTGATCGCCATCGCGATCTCCTCCAACGCCGCGTTGCCCGCGCGCTCGCCCAAGCCGTTCACGGTGCACTCGACCTGGCGCGCGCCCGCGATCACGCCGGCCAGGCTGTTGGCCACCGCGAGGCCCAGGTCGTCGTGACAGTGCACCGACACCACCACCTTCTCGATGCCGGGGACCTCCCGCATCACCTTGGTGATGATCTCCGACATCTCCATGGGAATGGCGTAACCCACGGTGTCCGGGATGTTGATCACCGCCGCGCCGGCCTGCACCGCGCCCGCCACCATCTTCACCAGGAAATCCGGGTCGGTGCGCGTCGCGTCCTCGCACGAGAACTCGACGTTCGCCGTGTACTTCCTGGCGTAGCTTACCGCCTGCATCATCTCCTCGTAAACCTGCTCCCGCGTCATCTTGAGCTTGTGCTTGAGGTGGATGTCGCTGGTGGCCAGGAACACGTGGATGCGGGGGTTCTCGCCGCCCTTGATCGCATCCCAGGCCCGGTCTATGTCCTCTTTTTTGGTCCGCGACAGGCCCGCGATCTGGCAGTCGCGCACCTCGTCCGCGATCCGCTTCACCGACAGAAAATCGCCCTCCGAGGAAATCGGAAAGCCCGCCTCGATCACGTCCACGCCAAGCTTCTCCAACTGCCTGGCCACGATGATCTTCTCTTCCGCGTTCATCGTCGCGCCCGGGGACTGCTCCCCGTCGCGCAGCGTCGTGTCAAATATATATACCCGGTCGCCCATGACTGTCTCCTTCGGTAACCCGAAAATATTTTCCGGGATTGTAAGCGAATTCAGTTAACCACAGATGAACACGGATGATAATTTATTCTTATCTGTGTTGATCTGTGTTCATCTGTGGTTTGAAAAGAACCCGGCCCTTTAAAGGGTCCGGATCAACCGATCACCCGGAACGGCGGCTCCTGGTCCTGCCGCGCCTGTTTCCGGGCTTGTTTGGCCTTTTGCTTTTCCAGCTTCCTCCGCACGCGCATGTCGCGCCGCAATCGGCGCTGCCCCATGCGCAGCTCGCCCTCCCGCCGGCGGATGATCACCCCGCCCTCGATCAGCCCGATGGCGAGGTAAATCATGCCCGCGCCGAACAGCGTGATCTCCGGCCGCGCCATGAAAATCGCGATTACCGCGGCCAGCCCCACCAGCGGGAACACCGGCCCGTACTTCTTGAAGTTCACGTCCTTGAAGGTGCGGAACCGGATGTTCGAGACCATGAGCAGGGAAAGCATGACCACCCAGATAAGCATCCCCCCCCGAACCACGTAGGCGTCGGGGGGCAAGCCAGCTCCTTCTTTTCCGTAAAGCTCCGGGTGGTACTCGATATGCATCAGCACCATTATGATAATCAAGACGGCCGCGCCCGGGCTCGGGATGCCCCGGAAATGGCGGCGCGACTCCTCCTCTCCCGTCAGCGTGTTGAACTTGGCCAGCCGGATGGCCGCGCAGGCCAGGTACATGAAGGCCACGGCCCAGCCCAGCCGGCCGAAGGCGTCGAGCGCCCAGAAATACGAGAGCATGGCCGGCGCGAACCCGAACGCGATCAGGTCGGAGAGCGAGTCGTATTCCATGCCGAAGGCGGAGGTGCTGTGGGTGAGCCGGGCCACTCGGCCGTCGAGCAGGTCGCAGATGCCCGCCGCCACCAGGGCCCAAGCCGCTTCCCTGAACCGGCCGTTCACCGCCATCATGATCGAGAAGAAGCCGAAGAACATGGCCGACGTGGTGATGGCGTTGGGCAGGAACTTGATGCCCCGCCGCCGCTTCTCCTCCAGCGCGACCTCCGCGATGATCTCCTTGTCCAGATCGTCCAGGGGCTGATTGATGTCCGTGTCGCTCATTTGAGCCTCCCCAGAATGCTCTCGCCGGCCTTGACCCGGTCCCGAGGCTGCACGATCACCACGGCCTCCAGCGGCAGGTACACGTCCAGCCGCGACCCGAACTTGATGAGACCCATCCGCTGACCGATCTCGACCTCCTTGCCCGCCCGAACGTAGCTCACGATCCGACGCGCGATGAACCCGGCGATCTGCACGAACATGTAGTCTCTACCCTGCCGGTCCCGCACGATCACCGCGTTCTGCTCGTTGTCCGCCGAGGCCTTGTCCAGACTAGCGTTGAAAAACTTGCCCTTCGAGTAAACAGCGTCCACCACGGTGCCCGAGCGCGGGACCCGGTTCACGTGCACGTCCAGCGGCGACATGAAAATCTCGATCTTCTTCATCCGCCGAAACAGGTAGCGGTCCTCGTCAACCTCGTGGACCTTGAGCACCCGCCCGTCCGCCGGGCTCACGTAAACGTCGTCGTCCGGCGGGAGCTTGCGCTCAGGGTTTCTGAAAAACCACGCCGAAAACAAGGCAAACAGCCCCAGCGGGAAAGTCAGCCACCACCTCCCCAGCGGCAGCGTCACCATGAACAGGGCCACCGACGCGTAAATATAGCCGTGCCCCTCCTTGGCGAAGATCATGTCCTTGTTTTGCATCAATTGAGCCTTTTAAAAACCGCCAAGGCGCCAAGAACGCCAAGGAATTCAGGAAATAATAATTCTTTTTATTCCGTCCTTGAGAACGGATACATTAAAGTTAATGAGAAGCCCCAGCATTTTTCCGGTCGCCTTCATATAAGACATAAGCTGCGCCGTATGGATGGGCGCCAAGGAGTCAACGGCTTTAATTTCGACAATCAAATCGTTTCCGGCCAGGAGATCAAACCGTCCTTCCCCGACTTTTTGACCCTTATATCCGATCTCGATCTTGGGCTGCCGAATAAAGGGAATGCCCCGCTCTTTGAGTTCGATGCATAACGCCTCTTCATATACGCTTTCAATGTAGCCCGGTCCTAACGTTTTATGCACTTCAATGGCGGCCCCAATGACCTTATGGGCCAAACTATCCAACTTCTCATCCGGCTCTCTCCTTAAAGGGCTTCTCAATGCCATCATCATTTCCTTCCGGCTCAAATAAAAAATTCTTCTTGGCGTTCTTGGCGCCTTGGCGGTTCATCTTACTTGGCCCTGGGGTCCTCCTTGGCCTCGATCCACTGCATCATCTTGCGCAGCTCCTTGCCGACCTTCTCGATCTGATGGTTCCAGCCCTGTTTTTCCAGGGCCAGGAACACCGGCTTGCCCGCCTTGTTCTCCAGGATCCACTCCCGGGCGAACTCGCCGGACTGGATCTCGCCAAGGATCTTCTTCATCTCCTTCCTGGTCTCCTCGGAGATGATGCGCTTGCCCCGCGTCATGTCGCCGTACTCGGCGGTGTTGGAGATGGAGTAGCGCATGTAGCTCATGCCGCCGACCACCATCAGGTCCACGATCAGCTTCAATTCGTGCATGCACTCGAAATATGCGATCTCCGGCTGGTACCCGGCCTGGACCAGCGTGTCGAAGCCGGCCTTCACCAGCTCGGTCACGCCGCCGCACAGCACGCACTGCTCGCCGAACAGGTCCGTCTCCGTCTCCTCTTTAAACGTCGTCTCGATCACGCCGGCCCGGGTGGCGCCGATGCCCTTGGCATAAGCCAGCGCCATCTGCCTGGCCTTGCCCGACGCGTCCTGGTAAATGGCGATCAGCGCCGGCACGCCCGCGCCCTCCTCGTACTGGCTGCGCACCAGGTGGCCCGGGCCCTTGGGCGCCACCATGAACACGTCCACGTCCTTGGGCGGGATGATCTGGTGAAAATGGATGTTGAAACCGTGCGAGAACAGGAGCGCGTTGCCCTTTTTCAGGTGCGGCTCGATGAACTGCTTATACACGTCGGCCTGGTGCTCGTCCGGGACCAGCATCTGGATGATGTCCGCAACCTTGGCCGCCTCGTCCGCGGCAACCGGCTTGAACCCGTGCTTTTGCGCGAGCTTGTAATTGTCCGTGCCCGGCAGCTCGGAAACCACCACGGGAACGCCCGAGTCGCGCAGGTTCTGCGCCTGGGCGTGGCCCTGGCTCCCGTAACCGATGATGGCGACCGTCTTTCCCTTTAAAAGTTTAAGGTCCGCGTCCTTGTCATAATACATCTTGGCCATGCTCATCCCTCCTTGAAGTTATCCGCGTATTATAGCGTTTTTTCGCCGTTAGTACCAAAAAGGTTTGAGGCGTGGGGCTTGAGGTTTGGGGCTTGAGGCTTGAGGCTTGAGGCCGGAGAGCGCCTCCTCAAGCCTCAGGCCTCAAGCCTCAAGCCTTTCACTCAAGCCTTTCCCCGTTTGACAGCCGGGCGATCGGATAGTATCATTACGGGTCTTGACAGGAGGTAAACGAAGATGTCTCGTGTATGTGATATTTGCGGCAAGCGCCCGCTGGTCGGAATGAAAGTGAGCCACTCTCACCACCGGACCAAGAAGCGGACCCTGCCCAACCTGCAGACCGTCAAGGTCCAGACCGCCAAAGGGCCAAAGCGCATGACCGTCTGCACCCGCTGCATCCGCTCCGGAAAAATCACCAAAGCGGCGTGAGTTAAATCGCCCATCACCCAGCCCGGCTTTAATCGGCCGGGCTTTTTATTTTGGAGTGCGCCGGCACGACGGCGCTTTCATTAAAGCCGGGATCGGAGACCGAGCTTAAGCAATCGTACGAGCCCGCATCACGGACCATGAAAGATCAATGAAAGCGGCGTCGTGCCGCCGCACTCCAAATTCGCTTGGCCTCCCTCTTTGGGGCTTCACGCTTTCCGATGCCCCACCACCTGCGCGATGCGCAGCGCCTGGTTGCTCTTCAGGCCCATCAGCTTGGTGACGTTGTCGTAGCGCACCAGCGCGAACACGCATGAGGAGAGGCCGAGCGCGGCGGCTTGGAGGTAGGTGTTCTGGACCATGCATCCGATTTCGAGGTCGGCCCACGGGTTCTCGCCCTTCCTGAACCGGCTCTTGTTGGCCACGTAGAGCACGATCATGCCGGCGCTCCGGAACTCCGGCTGGATCGGGACCTCGCTCCGGATGTCCTGAGCCAGCACCTTGACGAGCCGGTGCTTCTTGTTGTCGAACTCGTAAACCCCGTCCGGCAGCGCCACGTACACGTCCACCGGGTACAGCGCGACCGCGGAGGGCGTGGTCCGATGGCCGTCATCCCGGTTCACCCCGGTCATGGCCCAGAACAGCCGCGAAAGCTCCTCTTTGGTCAGCGGCCGGTCCTTGTCGAATGAGCGCTCCGTTTTCCGCTCCAAAAGCGCCTGCTCCAGCGTCACTGTCCCGTTCTTCTCGAACGGCGGCAGCAGGATCACGCCCGGCCCCGCCTCTCCGGCCGCCGCGCCCGGGTCCGACGGCAGCCCCTTGGCCCAAACCTTGACCCCCTTAAGCGCCGCGGCAATACCCACTCCCACCGCCGCGACCTTCCCGAAAAACCATCTTCTCTCACTGTCCATGAGACAGCCTCCTTTCTCAAATTTTCAGCCCGCGGGATCAGCGCATGAAGCTCGATTCAAAGAAGAGAGATCGTGCGGGAATAAATAACATTAGCTGCATCCGTGAACGCCGAAGCAGGGTCAAGGCGGGTGGTCTTATCAAAAGGCCAGATCAAGTCCCCCTTGGCGTTATAAATCGCCAGGGCGAAGCCTTCGAATTTGCCGTAGGCGTTATTCGGCCTCTCCCGGGGCACCGATCTTTTGCAAATATTCAGGACCTTTTTGAGATCGGATTCCGTGACCGCCCATTCGGGAAAGGAAATCACCCCGAGGACCGCGCACATGGGGAAGCGTTCGTGAAGGTTGGTGGTGAACGCGAGCAGATCGTTAAGGCCGTTTTGCCAGTTTTTGCGGAAGCTATCCTGGCTCTGGAAATGCTTGGGGTCCGCCGCCAAGATCAGCCCGGCCCTGTCATCCCAGAGCCAATTATCCACCTCCTGGTTGCGGATGGCGCCCAGGAAGCGTTTCCCTTTATGCTGTATCTTCCATTTCCCTTCAGGGACAATTTCCCGGAGATGGGTTTCAATACATTTCGCGGTCCATTCTTGCAAGACATTGGCCAATGCCTGCTGGCTCTTTTTCTCGAAGGGGCCGTGAGGCCCGGCGGGCAGTTTCGGCTTTACAATTTTATTCCAGTTTTGGATTTCAATGGATTCCATTTTGCTTGTGCTTTCTTCTCTCAATGAGCTTGCATAAGATTGTCCGGGCGTTATCCGAGTCTTCTTTATTCAGCCATTTGGGTTTGACCACTTTATCCACCACGTCGAGACCCCGGTAATACTCCTTGTTTCTGATCAGCGCATCTACATCATCGAAGATCGCTTCCAGTTTTTCGACCGGCTCGGGGATGGGGATTTTGTTGGCCTCTCCCGGCATCAATTCCAGCACGCCGCCGCCATAGCTTCTTCCCATGATTTCACAAAAGATCAGGGTCGAAGTGTTAAGGAACCCCGTTACGTACCGCTTCCCCAAGGCGGGCTCGTTCCACCGGACGCGATGGATCGTATCGGTGGACGCGAGCTTTTTGTTAAGATGGACAAGCCGGGGCATCTCCCCTGCTTGCCGAAGCAAGAGCGCTTGCGCCGGCCAAATGCCGGGCACGGCATACCATGGCTCGCGAATTCTGCATTTATAACGGCTGTTAACCCCCATTTCCATTCCATGTTTTAAATAGCTTTTCAATTGCGGCGGCAAATTTTTTATGGGTTCGTCCGTCATCAATACATACAATGGCCGTCCGTCTCGCGCGAGCCTGCCGAAATCCTGAGTGGAAAAATTCAACCCGGAAAGGTCGCGGGCCGAGGAGATGATCGGCTGCATGTATTCCTGACCGATATTTTCGGCCAACCCTTTCTTCAGCAGGAAGAACGAATTGTCGCCCGTCACGACTCCAACCTCGACTCTTCCGTGGTCCTTGATGGCCTTCCAATTAAGGCGCGAAAACAGGCCATCCAGAAATCTCCGTTCTTTATCATCAAGAAAAAGATGCGTCCATTTTGACGTCCATGACCAGACTGGGGCCGGCTCCAACCGCTCCAATTCCCCGTCCTCCAGATCCGAAAAACTGATGCTGAAAAGTCCCTCTGGTCCCGACCGGTCTTTTTCACAGAGCAGCAGGACAACGGATTGCTGCACGGAGCTGAACAGCTCATGGCCGGGCAGGCAAACAATAACCCTGCGGAAAAATGAAAGCAGATGGCGCCGGATCTCCTCGGCATAATTGATATGCAAAAGCTCTTCAGGGATCACGAAAGCCAGCCGGCCCGTTTCAGTGAGGAGCTGGGAACTCAAAGCCAGAAACGGCGCCCACGTGCTCATGAGCCGAGAGGGATTGAGGCCCATGGTCCGCATGTGCCAGAAGGCCAGGTCCCGGCTTTTATCCGAGAACAGGTGGGAACGGATAAAGGGAGGGTTCCCGACCACG
>DATKZS010000054.1:0-6725 GCA_035527835.1 bacterium | reverse complement strand
GCTCCCAGGTCCTCAAAATAAAGTTGGTTTTGGGGGGAAACTCCGCTTCGGGCTACGCCCTCCGCTCCGTTTCCCCCCAACTCAAACTGTAACCCATGTGCCTGGCATGAACTGTTACCCATGTTCGAGGTTGATCAGAATCCCGCGCCCTTGGCGCTGAAAAAGACCCGGCGGGGCTGCCAGGGGAAGAGGGACGAAGAATGGGTAACAGGGATATGAGATGTATCAGGTCTCGACATTAGACATTACCTGATGGAATATGGGGGGCCGTAGGTCAGGGAAGAACGGGTTTCAACCTTCAACATTGGCCTTTGGGTTTTTGTGGTTCGTACAATCTGGAAAGAAGAAATTCAACCACGAAGGCGCTAAGGGCACAAAGGGGAAGAGATGTTTGAGGTTTGTGGTTTGGGGTTTGTGGTTCATCAAATCGGTAGAGAAGAAATTCAACCACCAAGGCGCCAAGGGAGAGAAGGAACGAAGAAATCTTCTTTATTACTTGATACCCTTGGTGTCTTTGTGGTTCAATTTTATTGTCTTCTGGAGGATTAAATATCCCTTTCAGGGAACGCGATGGTGGGGGCGGCTCTTTCCCAGGGTAGTCCGGGGACGTCCAACGCTTTGGCTTTGTTAAATGGCCCCGTTGGGGCTTTGGAGTGCGTGTGGCTTGCCACCGCCTGAGGCGGCGGCAAGCCGCGCGCACTCCAAAGCGGCAAGCCGCCCCGAGGAAAAGCGCGGTCAAGCCGGACTCCCGGATTTTGAGTAAACATGGACCGGATGTATGTTTAGAAGGAAGGAACAAGGAGTAATCAGATGACGGTCAAAGAGGGTTACCAAGAGAGGTACAAATCCGGGAACACTCCGTGGGACGTGGGCCAGGCGGATTTCAATCTGGTCGAGGTCGTGACGCAGAGGCCTGTTTTGGGCTGCAAGGTCCTGGACGTCGGGTGCGGGACCGGAGACAATTCCATCTGGCTGGCCCGGAACGGCTTTCAGGTGATCGGCACGGATACCTCGGACATCGCCCTGGCCAAGGCCAAGGAAAAAGCCGCTTCAGCCAAGGTGTCATGCGAGTTCGTGCTGGTGGATTTTATCGAGAACAAAGTCGCCGGCGCTCCTTTTGGTTTTGTGTTTGACCGGGGCTGTTTTCACTCGTTCAGCTCCGAGAATGAGCGCAGCAAGTTTGCCCAGAATGTCGGGGCCCACCTGGAAGAAGCCGGCCTGTGGCTGACAATCGTGGGCAACGCCGATGAGCACCGGCAGGGTCCTGGTCCGCCGCAACGGACCGCGGGAGATATAGTATCGGCGGTGGAGCCTTATTTCGAGGTGCTTTCACTTACCACCACCCATTTCGGATCCAATCGTCAAAATCCGCCCCGGGCCTGGCGGTGTTTGCTGCGGAAACGGCATGTCGCGTAAAAGAAATTCAACCACAAAGGCACAAAGGGCACAAAGGAAAGAAGAAATTATTTTTATTACTTGATAACCCTTGGTGTCTTTGTGGTTCAATTTTCTTGTCTTCTGGAGGATTAAATATCGCTTTCAGGGAACATCACAGGCGCCGAATCCCGGCCAAGGGGTCAGACCCTGACTTGTTAGTTTAATGCCTCAATTCCCGTGTTTTTTAATGCCGCTCCTTCGGAGCTCGCTTTTTCTTGATCCATGCTTTCCCAGGGCTTCGCCGCTGGGCTGTCGGATGCCGCTCCTTTGGAGCTAAAGGCATGAGCGTCGAGATCAGGCGCGCGGTTAAATATTCCTTTCCGGGAACATCACAGGCGCCGAATCCGGCCGAATCCCGTTCCTTGGATCACCTTATTATTTCCATGACCGCTTCCGGGGCCTGGGCCGGCGCGGATATTTTGAGGAGTCTTGGCGATGGGTCGTAGCTGAAGCCGGCGGCCGCGGGGCGCTCTTCGTCCACTTGGGTCTCGGCCAGGGGGGCGCCGTTCAGGAGCACGGAGGCGGGCCGGTCCTGGTTGTGGATGATGATGACATAGCCTGGCTTGTCGGCCATGCCCGCGAAATTGCCCTGCCGCGGCCCGAGCTTGATGGTGAGCTTTTGGGCCGGGACCACCAGGACCGGGGTCAGGGACGACTCGCCGGCCAGGTAGCGTCTGCTGGATCCGTCGTCGTCGTAGAGCCGGCAGGATGAGGGAGAGGCCCCGGGGAAGACGTGAAGAATCAGGGGATCGAAAGCGGGCCGGCCGATGAACTGCCGGACCGGGGCCATAGGCAGGACCGCTCCCTCCCGGACCAGCAGCGGGATGCGGTCCAGCGGCGCGGCCACCCGGATCCGGGCCGGGCCGCGATGGATCTCGCCGGTCCAGAAGTCGGTCCACTCTCCGGCCGGAATATAAACCTTGCGCCCGCGAGCGCCTTTGGTTGTCACCGGCGCGACCAGGAGCCAGGGGCCATACATATATTGATCGTTGGCAACGCGGGCCTTCACATCGTCCGGGAATTCGAGCATCATGGCCCGCATGACCGGCTTGCCCTGCTCATGGAGCTCGTGGAAGAGGGTGTAAAGGTATGGGGCCAGGCGATAGCGGAGGTTCAAGATTTCGCGGAGGATGGTTTCGGCTTCGGGTCCAAAGGCCCAGGGCTCGCGGATCGAGTGGGCGCCGTGGGCGCGGAAAATGGGGCAGAAGGCGCCGAACTCCATCCATCGGATGAAGAGCTCGGTGGAAGGCGTTCCGCCGAACCCGCCCACGTCGGAGTTCCAGAGGCCATAGCCTGAAAGTCCGGCGGAGAGGCCCACCGGGACCTGCCGGGCCAGGTGGCCCCACGAGGCGTCAACGTCTCCGGACCAGATCCCGGCGCCGTAGCGCCAGTCGCCGACAAATCCGCTGCGGCTCAAGATGAAGAGGCGCTCGTCGGGCAGCTCTTTGGCATACATCTCGGCCATGGCCCGGTGCTGGAGCAGGGCTTGGAGGTTATGGGCCCGGTTCCTGGGGACCCCGCCAAAATACATGCCCGGCCGGTCGTCCTCGGGCTCGTTCAAGTCCGTCCACCAGGCGTCCACCCCGGTGTCATGAATGGCCTTGACCTTTTGCCCCCACCACTCGCGGGTGCGCGGGTTCAGATAGTCGAGCAGGAGCGTGCCTGAACATCCCCAATGACTGAACAGATAAGGACGGCCCTCTTGGTCCGCGGCGGCCAGGCCTTGTTCCAGGACCTCCTGGTGGTTGACGCTGGAGGCCCGGATGTGCGGCTCGATGATCGTGATGGCCTTGAAACCCCGGCTTTCCATTTCCGCCAGGAACGCGCTCGGGTCCGGGTAGCGCGAGGGCGCCCACGTGAGGTTGCCCATGGTCAGGTTCTCGCAATCGTCGCCGCTTGAGAACCAGTCGAGGTCGAAGATGAGGGCGTCGCAGGGCAGGGAGCGGGAGCGGAAGTTGTCCATGAGGAAACGGAACTCGGCCTCGTCCTTGTACCCATACCGGGACTGCATATAGCCGGTGACCCAGCGTGGCGGGATCGGGGTGCGGCCGGTGAGCCGCGAGTAGGCGTCAAGTATTTCGTAAGGCGATCCGGTAAAAACGTAAAAGCGCAAGGGCCCGCCTTGGGCGCGGTAGGAAAAGCCGGAGCGCCGGGTGAAATCGAACTCGGCCCGCGCCGGGTTCTCGATCAGCAGGCCCCAGCCCTCGGGGCTGAAAACGAAAGGCAGGGTCAGCTTTGACGGCGCGACAACATGGCTGTTAAACACCAGGCGTCTTTGGCCGCTCTGGTCAAGATGGAGCGGGGGAGTGAAATAGGCGGTGATAAAAGACATTGCCTTCATCAGGAAAGAATTGCCGGCGAACATCTCTCCCAGGCCGTAATACCCCTCCCCGGGCCCGTCCTGAAAAACCAGCAGATAGCTCCCGTCCGCGTTCCAGGAGAGTCCCCGGTCGGCCAGCCGTAAAAGCGGCTTATCGTCCCGGCCATAAAAGGCCAGGCCAAAGGGCCGCGTGGAATAGCGCACCTTCACGGTCTCGGCGGACGCGGCCGCGTCCGCGGCAAGGTGAGTGAACGCGACGGGGGCCAAACCGTCCGGCATCGTCATATAAGTGGCCATGTCCGATTCCACTCCGTCGGCGATGACCTCCACCCTGACCACGCCCTGACTCAAGAACCGGATGTTGATTTTCGCCCCGCCGGTCTCGAGCGCGAGCCCGCCGTCATCCGTCCCGGCCGAGACCACGTCCCCCGGAACCATGGCCGCCGCCGCGGGCAGGCATATAATCATCAAGAAAAAACCGATCCGCGCCAATGACTTCATTTTTCACCTCCCGGCCCTGTCAAGCGCCCTTCCAGCATACCAATCCTCCCCCCCTCCAAGTCAAACTCAAATTTTTTCTTGAAAAGGCTGACACGGGCCGGGGCCTGAGCGCTGAATTCCAGTCTTGACAAGGTAATACGGGAAGGTAGAATGAGGGCCGCAAGCGGGGGGGGGACGCGGTCATGGAGGAACGAACATGCGCATGGTGATGGTTACGCTGGGGTCGCGGGGTGACGTGGAGCCTTTTGTGGCGCTGGGTCTGGGGCTGAAGGCCGCGGGGCACGAGGTGAGCGTGGCGACGGGCACGGACTGCGAGGCGTGGGTGCGGGGCTTGGGTCTCGGGTTCAAGGCGGTGGGCGGTGACATGCGGGCGGCGATCACGAGCGCGGAAGGGAGGCGGCTGCTGCGGACCAGGAACCCGGTGTCGTTCGTGCGGCGGCTGCGGCGGACGGCGGCTCCGATCCTCAAGACGATGCAGGAGGACATTTTGGCGGCGTTGGCGGGCGCGGACGCCTGCGTGTTCTCGTATCTTTGCGGCCCGGTGATTGACATTCACGAGGCCCGGGGCCTGCCGTGCTTCATGGGGATCATGCAGCCGCTCATCAGGACCGGCGACTTTCCTAACCCGGCGGTGTCGCTGGGGTCGCTGGGCCGGACGCTGAACCGGCTCACCTTTGACGTGTTCAACCTGCTGATGTACGCCTTCTTCGCCGACATCGGGAACACCTGGCGCCGCGAGCGCTTCGGGCTGCCGCGCGCGCAGGCGCTCCGGCGGCTGGAAAAGATCGGCCTGCCCATCCTGGGCGCGTTCAGCCCCTCGATCATCCCCAAGCCGTCGGACTGGCCGGACTACGCGCATGTGACCGGGTATTGGTTCATGCCGCCGGATCAGGGCTGGACCGCGGGGCCCGAGCTCACGGCGTTCCTGGCGGACGGTCCGGCGCCGGTGTGCGTGGGGTTCGGGAGCATGGTGGACGATGACCCGAAAGGCCTGACCAAAATTGTGGAGGATGCGTTGGATCGGGCGGGACAGCGGGGCATTATCGTGGGCGGATGGGGCGGAGTGGGAGCGGGAGTGGGCGGACGGCATTTGACGATCGAGTCGGCGCCGTATGACTGGCTCCTGCCGCGGACGGCCGCCATGGTGCATCACGGCGGCGCGGGCACGACCTCGGCCGCGCTGCGGGCCGGCGTGCCGGCGGTGGTGGTGCCGTTCATGGGCGTGGACCAGCCCTACTTCGGACGGCTGGTCCTATCCGCGGGCGCCGGGCCCCGGCCCATCCCCCGATCCAAGCTCACCGCCGCCAACCTGGCCGCCGCCGTCACCGCCGCGGTCAGCGACGAAAACATGCGCTCGCGCGCCGCCGCCCTGGGCCGCGCCATCCGCGAGGAGGACGGGGTCAAGACGGCGGTGGGGCTGATTACAACGTTGCTCAATCATTGAGCGGGATGGCCCCCAACCGGGGAAGGGTTTGTGGTTTGGGGTTTGGGGTTCAACCTCAAGCCCCAAGCCTCAAACCTCAAGCCCCAAACCTCAAGCCCCAATCTCCAAATTCCCAACCCCAAACCCCAAACCGCGGGGTCGCTGACCCCCAAACCTCTTCAATAATCTTTTCCATTTTTTCGCTTGACAATACAATACAAGAATGGGTAGAATGGCCCTTGAAGAGAATAGTAGCCAGGGGAAGAGGTTTGGGGTTTGTGGTTTGAGGTTTGTGGTTGCCCGGTCTTCAGGAGCGGAAAGAAAAAAGAGGGAAGCCGGAAGCAAGAAGAAAGAATCCAGGACCGGACGCCCTGAAAGGGCAATCACAAGATAGCCCAGGGAAGAGGAACAAAGAAGGAGGAACAGAGATACACAGGATCGGGAAAGATTTTTTTCTTTACATCCTGAATATCCTGAACATCCCTGTTAAACCTCTTCCTGTCCGGCAAGGCCGCCCGGGGAAGAAGGACAAAGAATGGAGAACAAGGATATGCAGGATAAACCGGATTTCAAAACTTCCGGTCTTATCCTGGACATCCTGTCCATCCCTGTTAAATTTCTTCTTCTCCCCCGCCCGGCGGCGCTGCCCAGGGAAGAAGGACGAAGAATGGGTAACAGGGATACGCAGGATGAACAGGATATGAAAAATTCCGTCTTTCTCTTCGACATCCTGAACATCCTGTCCATCCCGGTTAAATTTCCTCTTGTCCGGCTCAAAGCCCGCGGCCAAAGAAGGACCCTGAACCGCCATTCTCCACCAGCGCCGGACCTGGCGGCAAGTGATGGGAATTTGATGAGGCTGGGAGATTAAAAAGTGAAGGGTAAGGAAGAGAATTAGGTATCGTGTCCCGAATGGCACTAACTTAAGCCTAACTTGGCTTGTTTTTTGGGTTTTCTTTTCTTCACCCCTACCGTAGTCGCTTCGCCGATCGCGAGCGAGAGTTCGCGCATCTCCCGGATGATTTCCTCCATTTCCCGGTTATT
>DATKZS010000053.1:0-11219 GCA_035527835.1 bacterium | reverse complement strand
GATTGGATGAGTAGAATTCTTATCTCTCATCAGTAGGGGGGTCGAGTCATGAGGGCGAAGATCGGGATGGCGGCGGTTGGTGTTATTTGTTTTGCTGTGCTGGTGGGCATTGCCTGGGCGCAGTCGGTCCCGCAGCTCATCAATTACCAGGGACGGCTGACGGACTCGGCGGGCCAGCCGCTGGCGGACGGTTGGATATATTATATTTGGCTAAGATGTTTGCAGCCCCCATACAGGTTTTTTTGAAAGCGGAGTGAGAGCGATGAGCACCATATCAATCAAGTCAATCGTGGGGATGCTTTTCTTGTCATTACTTCTTGCTCTTACAAACAACTGCGGAGGTTCCGGAGGAGGCGGAAGTAGTAGTGGAGGAGGCGCGACTTGCACCGATTCCGACGTGGATGGCCACTTCGCCCAGGATGGTTGCGGGGCCACGGTTGACTGCGACGACAGCGATCCCAACAACTGGATAAGCTGCGACACCTGTCTTGACGACGACCTCGACGGCTTCTATACAGGCTGCGACGACTACACCGGTCTCGGCGAAACCGAAGACTGCAACGACGGCGACGCCTCGATCCATCCCGGCGCCATCGAGCTTTGCGACGGAATAGACAACCAGTGCCCGGGCGACCCATTTTATGGAAGCGTTGATGTGGCATGCATGGCCCTGATCCCGGCTGGCTGCTTCAACATGGGCGACGCCTTCAGCGAGGGGAACAGCTCTGAGCTTCCGGTCCACAATGTCTGCATCACCTCTGACTTTTACATGGACGCGCACGGGGTGACCAACGCGGAGTACGCGGCCTGCGTGAGTGGAGGCGGGTGCATCGCGCCTAATAACTCAAGTAGCTCCACCCGCGGCTCTTATTACGGCAACCCGACCTACGACAACTTCCCGGTGATCTACGTGAATTGGAACCAGGCGACGGCCTATTGCGCCGGGGCGGGCAAGCGCCTTCCGACGGAGGCGGAGTGGGAGTACGCGGCCCGGGGCGGGCTGTCGGGGAAGCGGTATCCGTGGGGCGACAGTATTTCATACTCCGACGCAAATTATGATTGGTTCATTGATGACACAAGCGCGGTGGAAAGTTATGCGGGGAACGGCTACGGCCTCTACGACATGGCGGGGAATGTGTTGGAATGGGTGAACGACTGGTATCTGTCAACTTACTACAGTGTGAGCCCCACTAACGACCCACCCGGCCCCGATACTGGTTCGTCTCGCGTTTTTCGCGGCGGCAGTTACGACAGCATCGCGTGGTCTCTGCGCGTGGCGTGCCGGGGCGACATCGGCCCGGCGTCCCAGACCTGCGACCACGGGTTTCGTTGCGCGGGGGACTGATACTCCTCCGCGCTATGCGCTTCGGCGGACAGGTTACCCTTTAGTTCTTTTACTCTTTGATGGGGGAGAAGCCCCATTGATTTTTTTAAAAAATGAAGAAAGAACTCCCGGCGGTCCAGAAGGCTTATGATCTTTGCAAGGAGGTTTTGCCGAGGGTTCCCCTCGATTCATCCACTATGGAGGATTACGACAGCTTATGCTATGATAATTTTCAGGGAGGCTGAGATGAAAGCTTTTACCGCGGTCGTGGAGAAGTGTCCGGACACCGGTTTGTACATCGGTTACGTGCCTGGGTTCCCCGGCGCCCACACCCAGGCCGAGACCCTTGATGAACTCCAAATCAATTTGCGCGAGGTTATCGAGAT
Organism: bacterium; assembly: GCA_035527835.1. GTDB lineage: Bacteria > RBG-13-61-14 > RBG-13-61-14 > RBG-13-61-14 > DATKZS01 > DATKZS01. The sequence goes on along the minus strand of DATKZS010000053.1, from coordinate 9,509 downwards.
GTTGCTGGAGGACGGCCCGCCGCCCCTGGAGACTGAATTTGTCGGCACCCAGATGGTAATGGTCTCCTGACGATGTCGAAATACCCGGTATTGAAGCCCCTGGAGATCGCCCGGATTCTGGAAAAACTTGGTTTCGAGGAAGTCCGTCAAAGAGGCTCGCACCAGCAATTTCGCCATCCCGATGGCCGCTGCACCACCGTGCCTTTCCATGCCGGCAGGGACATCTCTCCCATCCTCCTGCGACAGATCGCTAAAGATATCGGCCTCACCATTGACGATCTTCTTGAAAACAGATAATCACCAAACGGGGCTAAAATCCGAATTCCCTTCGCTGTTCTTCCGACAGCAGGGGGATTCCCCGGTGCAGCTTGGCCATGGACAGGCCCGATGGTTCGATTGGAGATCGGTTTCCTCCACCAACAAAATCCCACCACTTCCGGCGGCCGCCCGCGGAGGCGGGGCCGAAGCGCGATGAGCGCACGCCTGCCCGTCCGCGCCACTCTTATTTGCTGAACTCGATCAGCTTGTTGATGGGGTCGTCCTTGAAGAGGCCGCAGTGGAGCAGGCGGAAGCAGAGCTCGGGGGAGAGGCGCTTCATGAGCCAGAGCGCGACGCCGATGCGGTGGGGCACGAGGTAGAGCCGGTTCTTTTCCATGGCGCGGAGCGTTTTTTCGGCGATCTGGTCGGCGCTGAGCTTGCCGATGTCGAGCAGGGTCTGGGCCGCGTCTTTGAGGTCGGCGGGCCCGCGGTAGTTCGAGATGAGGTTGGTCTTGAAAAAGGACGGGCAGACCACGGTGACGCCGATGTTATCGGGGTGGAGCTCGCCCTTCAGGGTCTCGGACAGGGAGATGACCGCGGCCTTGGTGGCGTTGTACGGGCTCATGTACTGGAGGCTGGCGATGCCGGCCAGGGATGCCACGTTGATGATGTGGCCGCCGCCCTGGGCCCTCATGCGGGGGATGAAGGCGCGCGAGCCGTGGACCACGGACCAGAAATTGATGCCCATGATCCAGTGCCAGTCCTCGAGCGTGACCTCCTCCATCCGCCCCGCCGCGGCCACGCCGGCGTTGTTGATGAGCAGGTCCACGCCGCCCCACTCGGAGAAGAAGCGCTCGGCCGCGGACTCGAGCTCCTCCGCCCGCGTCACGTCCACCCGGGCCACCGATGCCTTGCCCCCGGCCTCTCCCACCAGGCCCGCCGTCTCCTCGGCGGCCGGCACGTTGATGTCCGTGACCGCCACCGTGTAGCCCCGCCGCGCCAGCCCGAGACAGAGCGCCCGGCCCAACCCGCTGCCCGCGCCCGTCACCAACGCCCGCTTCTGGTTCTTTCCATACATTTTCCGCTCCAAGCCCTCGTAAAAATTTTGCCGGCACGCCGGCCCCGGCCATAACTAATAACATTTCCCGCGGGGCGGGGCAACTATTATGCGGGAGACTATTTTGCGGGAGAGCGGGAAGAAAAATTATTTCCCGCCTTGAATTATGGTTCTTCACACTGGAGAATGGATAGTATTTGCGTCACTGATCGCGGAGAGCGAAGGGCGAATGGCGTAAATCACATCAGCGCCAAAGCAGCCATCTTTCACGCCCTACGCCCTGCGCTCTACGCTCTACTCGCCTCCGGTTCCCATTCAACGTTACCTTGCAGATCCACTCTCTAAGGTGAAGAACCTGAATTATAAGGGGGTGCCAAGGCCGGCGCTCCGCGCGGGGCTTGCCCCCTCCATGGCCATCACGTTGGTGGAGATGGGTCTCTCCCTCTCGGGAGTGAACCCGGCGCTCAATCTCGAATCGGCCCTGGCGATGCTGGAGCGACAGCGGCTGGCGGATGAGGTCCGGGACGAGGACGGGGGAGAGGAAGACGTCGCCCCGGAGTCGCTGGAAGAACTCCTGACAAATCTTGGGCTGCTTCCTCATAGCTTGTTTTTCAAGACGGCGCCTCATACTTCTTCGGCGCCTCAATCATTGCTTTTACGTTCTCGGGTTTGGCGTTGGGGGGGACCTCGCAACCGGCGGCGAGGATGAAGCCTCCTCCCTTGCCCACTTCCTCGATGAGGCGGTGACAGTACTCGTCAATCCGGGCCGGGCTGCCCATTACCAGGTCGTAGGCGTTGACGTCGCCGAAGATGCAGTGCATGTCGCCGATTTCCTCCTTGGCTCTGAAGATGTTGGTGGGACCGTCGAACTGAATGATGCATTTTTTCGGGGGCAGCTTGCGCAGGAGCTTGAGGTTCTTGTCCCAGTTCCCGTCGCAATGGAGGATGGGAGTGATCCCCTTTCCGATCAGGGTGTCGCAAATGGTCTGGAGCGACGGCAGGGAGATCTCCTCGAAGATCTTGGGCGAAATGAAGTCCGTGCTGGAGCGATGCACGTAGATGAGCATCCGGGGAACTCCGGAGATCCGGGTCAGCAGCGCGTGGGTCTGGGCAAAAGGCCTGGCCAAGCGTTCGGACGCGGCCTTCACCTTGTCCGGCCGGTCGTAGAGGTCGTAGGTGAACGGCTGCATGGACCGTGACATGGAGAACTGATCAAAGGGCGTCTCGGACTGGGTGCCCGACAAAACCGCCACGTCCCGCTCTTTCCACCAGCGGTTGTGGATGCGCCATTTGACGAAATTCTCGATCATCTTGTAGCCGAGCCGGGCCTGTTTCAAACGGCCCATGTTTTCATAGCCGGGCATGAATTTGCCGAGGATGCGGGACGCATGCTCCATAAAAAGGCTGAACTCGATACCCTTGAAGTTAATCACCCAATCGTAGTCTTCGGGCAGCATCATCTCGTACTCTTCGAACTGGCAGATGTTGTCAGGTTCGAGGTCTACTCCGGGGTATTTCACCTTCATCAGCAGGCATGCCTGGTAGGCCTCGGGCGAGACCGGACAGATGTTGTAGTAAATGTCCCACGGCCCCAGTTCGTGAAAGCACTTCCGGATGGCCATCTCGTACTTGCTCCAGTCCGACCAGAGCTCGTGGACTGAAATCCCGGCGTAGAAAGCGGCAAAGTAATAGATCATGGGACATACCGGCACGCGGTCCGGTTTTTCGAGCCTGATCACTGTTTGCAGACGTCCCTCCGCGGTCATCGTCTTTTCCGCCAGCATCATTCCCTCCTGATGAATAGAGTTCCTGTCAAGTATATTATTACTTTGAGACCGCGGCAAATTAATCGCCAGCCCTGATGATTAATGGCTCCATGTGCAAATTGTCCTTGAAAATCGCTCGCGAAAACCCCGGTTCAGGCCGGATTGTCCGGATTGCAGACGCCGACGGGCGTGCTTCGCCCGCCCTTGCGGCAAAAAGGGCCTGGGCTTCAACAACTTCCACCGGATCAACTCCAAGCCCCTCCAAGCCCTAGCAAAAATTGTGCCGGCACGCCGGCCCCGGCCATAACTAATGGCATTTCCCTCGGGGCGGGGCAACTATTTCAGGAGCGGGGCGGGAAGAAAAGTCAATTCCCGCCGTATATTATGAAGGGGCGCCAAGCCGGTGCGCTCGGATTGCGCCGCGCCTTGAGATCATGCGCCGGCTTGTGATAAAGTAAAGCATCGAATAATTACGCACCGCGGTCCCACGGGCCGCCCCGTCAGAGGGACACAGGGAACCTTTAACCAAGGAGATTGAAATGGACAGATCCAAACCGCTGATGGTGTTGATGGGCCTGCTCGCGCTGGCGCTGTTGGGGCCGGGGCCGTGCGAGGCCCCGAAGCTTGACGACTCGATCGAGCCGGTCAACAGCTACCTCGGACAATTCGTGGGCAACGGCGCGGCCTTTCTCCAGATCTACGACTCGCCGGCGCACTACTTCGGGCTGGCCCTGGACCCGGCCAGCATTGACAACACCACGGTCATGTTGCAGCGGGCCTCCGACGGAGCGGCCGTGAATGGTCTGCCTGAAGGCTTCGAGGCCTCGTGCGTTGAGGGTACCACTGTCGGCTGTTATCTGGGGATTGACTTCCGGCCCGGCGGGCTCACGCCCTGCGCCCTTGATGGCGACACCACCTATGAGCTGATCATTGACGGTGTGCTGCTGATGGACGGCTCATCGCTGCCGGCCGTCACCTTCACCTTCCGCACCGCGCCGGTCCCGGCGGGCCATACTCCGAACTTCTGCTCGGAGGGGGTGACGTGGTGGAGCATAACCGATGTTCATGCGACGCTTGGGCTCAACGACGGAATTGCCGGGACGATCAACGTGTATCTGTGGGGAGTTGAGGACCGCGACCCGTGGAACAATTATGATGCCATAGAGGACACATTTTTCATATTTTGCAGTTGGGAGGTCGCGGGAAGCTATAATGTTCCTCCAAATTTCTTGAATAATCCTCCCTACATTCCGGTTCTCAAGATTTTAAACTTCACTGCTGGCGATTATGATTTGGCGGCCTCCGCCGGTTGGATTCAGATCGTGGACAGTCTTGATAACGCCATGGACGTCAAGCTTCCCGGCATCGTGATCCCGCCATGGGAAACCCTGCTGCTTTACGTCGCCGACAATGGGTCCTCATTCTACATGTATGATGACGGGGTTGGGGGCCATACTTTAGATCTCACATTATTCCCGGAATGCGGGTTTGCGGGATTAGACTGCCCGACCATGGACCCGCCCACGGCGTTCGCGGAGCCGCCGGCGGCGACGTGGTAAGGCGGAGCCGGGACCGGGGCGGGCGGAATCATACTGAGTTGCAGCCAGGACATGGAGTGATAAAGATGACAAGAAAAAGTGCGATCGTGGCGGGGCTGGCGGCTTTTTTCATCGGTTCGGGCGCGTGGGCGCAATATCAGCAGGCGAAGTTCGGGTCCACCGCGAACCCGGTGGGCTCGGGCGGCCGGGCCATGGCGTGGGGCAGCGCCTTCATCGCGGTGGCGGACGACGCCACGGCGGCGTCGTGGAACCCGGGCGGACTGACCCAGCTCGTTTTGCCGGAGGCCTCGGTGGCGCTTTCGTACCATACGCGGATGGAGGGCCTGGATTTTGCGGGGCTGAGCGTGGATTCGCAGAGCCAGTCGCGCTCGGCGGCGAACCTCAATTACGCCTCGGTGGTGTATCCGTTCCACGTGGGCGAGGTGAACATGGTGGCGAGCCTGAACTTTCAGCGGCTCTATGAGTTTGACCGGGACTTAAGCTACACGGCGCGGTACGTTAATTCCTCGACGCTGGAGAACTACGTGGAGAGCTGGCGGCTGGAGCAGCTCGGGGCGCTGACCACGGTGACGCCGGCGTACTGCATCCAGATCTTGCCGCAGTGGTCGGTGGGGCTGGCGGTGAATTTCTGGGGCGTGGAGGATTCGGGCAACGGGTGGGACCAGCAGTGGCAAAAGAAAACGGTGATCACGCGCCCGGCGGACGGCGTGGTCACGGGCCGGAACTGGTCGGAGACGCGGGAGAAGTATGAATTAAGCGGCGTGAATTTCGTGGTGGGGACCCATTACAAGCTCCAGAACTGGACCTTCGCGGCGGTGTACAAGTCGGGGTGGGAGGCTGACCTTGACTACACCGCGGATTACGAATACGCGATGATAGACACGTTCAACCCCGCCACCAACTCGCACAACGTTCTGCGCCGGACGGAGAGCCAGAAGCTGGTCTGGCCGGAGTCGTACGGGGTCGGCGTGGCCTACCGTTACTCCGACCGCCTCTCCCTGGCCGTTGACACCTACATGACGCGCTGGTCCAATTACGTGCTCCGGACCGATGGCCGCGAGATTAACCTGGTGGCCGGATTTGATAACCGCCATGCCGCGGTCAAGGACTCATGGCAGGTTCACGCCGGGGCCGAATACCTCTGGGTCCTGCCCAAGTACGTGTTGGCGCTGCGGGGAGGGGCCTTCCTTGATCCCGAGCCCGTGGCCGACGGCCAGAACGATTTTTACGGGCTGGCCCTGGGCGGCGGGATCGTCTACCGCAACTTCATCGTGGACGCGGCCGTGCAGTACCGCTGGGCCAACAACGTGAAGAGCGAGCGGGTGGAGAACGTGGTGGCCGAGGCCGACGTGCAGGAGTACATGGGGATGGTGTCGCTGATCTACCATTTTGAATGAGCCTCGGGGACCTGGGCGTCTTCAGGCGGACTCGAACGCCAAGACGCCAAGCACGCCAAGGATTCTTATGATAAGATTGATCCGACTTGGCGGTCTTGGCGTCTTGGCGTTATTCTTATTCGTAATTATGGTCATGCCATGAGCGGAATTTGCGGGACATACGGCAAGGGCGACATCGAGGAGATGACGCGGGTGCTGGTGCATCGCGGGCCGGACGACATGGGCTTTTATCTGCAAGGGCCGCTGGCGCTGGGCGTGCGGCGGCTGGCCATCGTGGACATCCCCGGCGGCCACCAGCCGGTGTGCAACGAAAAGCAGGACGTCTGGGCCATGCTCGACGGCGACGTCTTCAATTACGAGGAATTGCGGGACGAGCTCAAGAAGGCGGGCCACGAGTTCAAGACCGGCACGGACACCGAGGTGATCGTGCACGCCTGGGAGCAGTGGGGCGAAGAGTGCCTGCCCCGGTTCAACGGCCAGTTCGCCATCGCGCTGTGGGACGGCAAAAAGCTGCACCTCATCCGCGACCGCATCGGCGAGAAGCCGCTCTATTATTATCACCGGGGCGGGCGGCTGCTCTTCGCCTCCGAGATCAAGAGCCTGCTCACCCAGGTGAGGCCGGTGCCCAATTTCACCGACGAGTTCCGCGACTTCGAGGCCCCGGTGTTCGGCGACACGCTGTTCGCCAACATCCGGGAGCTTCCGCCCGCTCACCATATCACCTTTGACGGCAAGGAGCTTAGGCTGGACATCTGGTGGGAGGTCCCGTCCTTTGACGGGCCGTACGCGCCGGAAAAGGAGTACGTGGACGAGCTCCGCTGGCTGCTCGCGGACGCGGTGCGGCTCCGGCTCAGGGGCGACGTGCCGGTCGGCGTGCTCCTCTCCGGCGGCATTGATTCCTCCGCCATCGCCTGCCTGGCCAAGCAGGAGCACGCTTATACGGTGGCGTTCCCGGAGGCCGGAGAGCATTACGATGAGCTGGCCTCGGCCCGGCTGGTGGCCAGGCACGTCAAGTCGCGGCTGCACGTGGTGCGGCCGAAGCCCAGCGACCTGCGCGAGCTGCTGCCCTCAATCATCTGGCACCTGGACCAGCCGGTGGCCAGCGCGTCCAGCTTGGCCGTGTTCATGGCGGCGCGCAAGGCCTCCGGGAAAGTGAAGGCGCTGCTGGTAGGGCAGGGTTCGGACGAGCTGTTCGGCGGCCACATCCGCTACCTGATGATGCTGGCGGAGGACCGGCTGGCGCGCGAGCCGGCGTTGCGCGATTACCTGCCGCTGGCCCGCTATTTCTGGAGCCCGGAGATGTTCAACGACCCGGCCGACCGCTACTACACCATCATGAGCCGGGGCCCGGGGGTGGACCCCAGGAGCCGCGCCAAGATCCGAGAGCTGTTCAACTCGCACGCCAGCCTGATTGACAAAATGGGCTACACCGACCTCTTCATCGCGCTCCCCACGGTCCTCGCCATGGACGACCGCGCCTTTGCCGCCTTCGGCCTCCAAAACAGAAACCCCTTCCTCGACCACCGCATCGTCGAGTTCGCCTTCCGCCTCCCGCCCGAGCTCAAGGTGCAAGGGTTCGTGTACAAAGCCATCCTGAGAAAGGCCATGCGCGGCATCGTGCCCGACCCGATCCTGGACCGAAGCGACAAGATGGGCATGGCCGTGCCCGTGGGCAAGTGGTTCAAAAAGGAGCTCAAGAAGTGGGCCGAGGTCAGGCTCAACCGCTTCCGCAACCGCTACGAGGCCAATTTCCTGAACGCCGCCTGGGACGCCGGCGGCCACCGCGGCGAGTTCGACCGCCGCGGCTACATGCGCACCTGCCTCGAGATCTGGTTCGACGTCATGATCAATTACGACGCGGAAAAGTGGGAGCAGTTGCGGTTGTCCAGGGGGGAATGAAAAAGGAATCGTGGCCTGCCGCCTGTTGGTTTAGCTTGTTACATTTTTTACTTGATCGAGGGTACTCCCAAGTCCTTGCAAATTTTCCTGGCCAGGGAATCGTTGATCTCCACGTGTCTGGGTACGGCGGATCTCTGATTTAATTCAGGATTCCACCACCACGAATGGCGGGAGCCCTCCCTTAAAAGCTCACAACCATTAGTCGTGAGGTGGCTAAGGAGTTCCTTCCTTTTCATACCCGCAATGTAACTTCCGAATAATCCGCGCCCGCGGAGGAGAGCGCGTCATTTTTATTCATTTCCAGGGCTTCGGTAAGAGTGATCTTCAGGGTTTCCAAGAGCTCCTCCCTCGTCGGTTCTTGGCAATTCACTCCGGGGATTTCCTCGATCCAGCCGATCCACCAATCGTCCTCGTTTTTGACCACCGCGGTGTAAATCTTATTCATGAAATTAATTGCCTCCCGTGTCGCGGCCAGGATTGCGGCGCTGGCCCCATGTGGTTACAATTATATAACCCGATAATTGATGTTAACTCAATAAGCGGAAGGAGTGCAAGCGAAGAATGAAGCTGGCGGTGACCGGCAAGGGCGGGGTGGGGAAGACGACGCTGGCGGCGCTGATCGGGCGGGAGCTCCGGGACCGGAATTACTCGGTGCTGATGGTGGACGCTGACCCGGACGCGAACCTGGCGGGGGCGCTGGGGGTCGCGGACGCGGCGTCCATCGTGCCCATCGCCCAGATGAAGGAGCTGATCGAGGAACGGACCGGGGCCAAGGCCGGGACCATCGGCGGGTTCTTCAAGCTGAACCCGACGGTTGACGACCTCCCGGCCAAGCTGGCGCGCGCGCATGAGGGGATCAAGCTCATGGTGCTGGGCACGGTCAAGTCCGGCGGGTCCGGCTGCATCTGCCCGGAGTCCACGCTGTTGAAGGCGCTGCTCACCCACCTCTTCCTTAACGAGAAGGACGCCGTGATCCTGGACATGGAGGCCGGGCTCGAGCACCTGGGCCGCGGCACGGCCATGGGCGTGGACATGATGATCGTGGTGGTCGAGCCGGGCAAGCGCTCCCTGGAGACGGCGGCGGCCATCAAGAAGCTGGCCCGCGACCTGGGCATCAAGAAGCTCGGGGTGGTAGGCTCCAAGGTCAGGGGCGAAGATGACCGGGCGTTCCTGGAAAACGAGCTTCAGGGCTATCTTCTGCTCGGGCACGTGCCCTTTGCCGAATCCATTCGGGGGGCGGACATGAGGGGAGAGTCCCTGCTCCAGATCCCGCCGCAAGACATCGGATCCGTCCGGGCGATCGTGGACCGGCTGGAAAAGGAAATGAAAGGCGAGTGACGCCGCGTGCCGGGCCCGGCCCCGGGAAAGCAGCGCGAAGATTATGGACGGCTCCTCATGCCGCGAGGCCTCGCTCAGAAATCATGATAATTTATCAGTGCTGTCCAAAATAAACGGACCGGAGAACCGCCAAGACGCCAAGAGCGCCAAGGATTATTTTTTAACACGATTTTAAGAAGGCTTGAGTGCGAATGTTTCTTGCTTGGCGCTCCCGTCGGCCGGTTCGCCAAGCCGG
>DATKZS010000052.1:0-3352 GCA_035527835.1 bacterium | reverse complement strand
AAATAAACGGACCGGAGAACCGCCAAGACGCCAAGAGCGCCAAGGATTATTTTTAAACACGATTTTAAGAGGGCTTGGGTGCGAATGTTTTTTGCTTGGCGCTCCCGTCGGCCGGTTCGCCAAGCCGGTTGGGGCCAACGCCCCCGAGATGTTCTTTTTTGGGCCGCAAAGGAACATCATGATTTACTTGGCGATCCTTGGCGCTCTTGGCGGTTTTCTTCGCGCCTATTTTGGGAAAGATCTTTTTAAAATTATTTCTTCGCGGGCGGCGGCCCGGCCTTGCCCAGTTGCTTCATCCGCAGGTCGCGCAAGGTCTCCCGGTATTCCTCGGCCGTGATCACGCCCTTCTGGATCAGCATCCTGAGCACCGCCTCCGTCGCCAGCTTCACGTTGAAGACCTCGCCGATCAGCCTGTCCTCCAGCTCCGCGTGGGCCTCGCCGCCCTCCCGCTCCGCCGACTTGCCAAGGAAAACCTCGTCATCCGGCTTGCCGCCGGGATCGGGACGGGCCTTTTCCGGCTTGCGCTCCCCGGACATAATGGCCGGCGCCGGCCGCGGCGGCGCCTGGCGCGGCGCGGCCTGCCGGAGCTCATCCGCCGAGTACCGGTAATCGCCCTGCCCGTAATTCGCGTCGAAGTACTCCATCAGCACCTTGCGGATGTCACGCTCCAGCGCCAGCGCCGGCCGCACCTTCAGGCCCGTGATGCTCTCCACAAAATGGATCGCGTCAGCGTCGCGCGGCTCCGCCATGGCCAGCAAAAGCCAGTTCCCGGAGTCCGCCTTCAAAATCTTCACCGGCAGCACCATGTGCTTCCACGCCACGTCCTTCGAGATCAGCTTTATCACCTCGCCCTTGATCGTGATCTTCGAGAAGTCCATGGCCGGAATTCCCATCTGCGACGATACCGCCAGCAGGAACTCGTGCTCGCTGATCAGGCTCTTCTCGAACAGGATCGTCGCAATCCGGCCCCCCAGCGCCTTCTGGTCGGCAAGCGCCTCATCCAGGTCCTGCCGCGTGATCAGGCCCGCCTCCAATAACACCTCGCCGATGCGTTTCTTGGTCATGGAGCCTATTATACCATTTTCTTTACCGCAAGGAACCTCTCCATTGCCTCGTCCCATTTTTGCCGGCCCGCGGGCTCATGCGTTTTCAGGGGAAAGGAGTTGCGGATCAGCGCGCGGGCCGAGGCAAGGTCCGGGATGACACGGGAGGCGATGGCCTGGATGACGAGGTTGCCGATGGAGGTCGCCTCCGCGGGGCCGGCGAGCACGGGGATCTCGAGCGCGTCGGCCGTGAATCGGTTGAGCAGATGGTTCCGGCTGCCGCCGCCGACCACGTGCAGCACCCGGATTTTCCGGCCGGAGATGTCCTCGATCCGGTCCCGCGTCAGCCGGTACTTGAGCGCCAGCGATTCCAGGATGCAGCGGATGAATTCGCCCTTGCCCGCGGGCGCGGGCTGGCCGGTCGCGCGGCAGAACTCGGCAATGGCGCCGGGCATGTTCGCGGGCCGGAGGAAGCCCGGGTGGTCCGGGTCAATGAATGCGCGGAACGGCGCGGCGGACAGCGCCCACGACTCCATCTCTCCATAGTCCGGGTCGCTCTCGCCCGCCTCGCGCCACGCCCTTCGGCATTCCTCGATCAGCCACAGCCCGGAGATGTTCTTGAGGAACCGGAACGTCCCGTCCACCCCGCCCTCGTTGGTGAAGTTGCGCGCCAGCGAGCGCTCGTTAATGATCGGCTCCCTCACCTCGATGCCCATGAGCGACCACGTCCCGGACGAGAGGTACGCCCACTCGCCCGGCTTCAAGGACGGGTCCACGGGCACCGCCGCCACCGCGGAGCCGGTGTCGTGGCACGCCGGCGCGATCACGGGCGCGTCGCCCGCGGCCCGCGCCGCTTCCCCCGCGAGCGGCCCGAGCACGGTCCCGGGCGCCACGATCCCGGGCAGAATGGCGGCCGGAAGGCCGAGGGCCGCGAGCAGGTCCCGGGCCCAGTCCTTTTTCACCGGGTCGTAAAACTGCGTGGTGGTGGCGATGGTGAACTCGGAGACCTTTTTGCCGCACAGGAAATAATTCATGAGGTCCGGCATCATGAGGAGCGTCCGGGCTGAGTCCAGCTCGGGCGATTTAAGCAAGCGCATGGCAACGAGCTGGAACAGGGTGTTGAACTGCAGGAACTGGATGCCGGTGGTCTCGAAGATTTTCTCGCGCGGCACCACCTCGAACACGCGCTCCATGATGCCGTCGGTGCGGGCGTCGCGGTAATGCACCGGGTTCGCAAGCAGTTGGCCGTGCTCGCCCAACAGCCCGAAGTCCACGCCCCAGGTGTCAACCCCGACCCCCGCCAGCCGTCCGCCCGCCACCGCCGCGCCCCGCTTGATGCCCTCCACAACCTCCGCGTACAGCCGCGGAGCGTCCCAGCACAGAGTGCCCCGTATTTCCGCGCCGCCGTTCGGGAAACGGTGCGCCTCCTCCATCTCAAGCCGCTCATCCTTGAAACGACCCAGCACCGCCCGGCCCGAGCCCGCGCCAATATCAATGGCCAGAAAGCAAGCATCCGATTTATTTTCCGGCATGGATCGGACCTCCGAGCAAGATTAACCGCCAAGGCGCCAAGGCCGCCAAGAAGAATAGATGTTCAATCAAGAAAGACATTGCTATAATGATGCATAAGATTCTACCGGAACGACGAGGCCCACTTCAAGAAAATAAATTTTTCTTCTTAGCGGCCTTGGCGCCTTGGCGGTTAATCTTGACCTGACGGGAGGCCGATGATGGCGGAAGCGAAAAAAGGATTGGTCCTGCTCGTCCACGGCAGCCGTGACCCCGAATGGATGGCCCCCTTCGAGGACCTGCGCGCCGCCATCGCGGCCAGGCTCCCCGCCGCCCGCGTGACGATCGCCTGCCTCCAGTTCCGCGCGCCCACCGTCGAACAAGCCCTAAGCGCGCTGGCGCAAGAAGGCATCGAAGAGATCATAGTGGTGCCCGTCTTCATCTCGGCCCTGGGCCACGTTCTAAAAGACGTTCCAGGCCAGGTGGACAAAGCGCGCAAGCAGTTCCCCGCCCTGAAGGTCACGGTGAGCGAAGCGGTGGGAGAGCTTCAAATCGTAAAAGACGCCATGCGTGATGGCTTGGTCCGGCTGGTTGGATGAATGCAATGTGAAGGTGGTGGAGGGGGCACTCCTGCCCCCTGTCCCATGGTTAAGAATTGTGTATTGTGTCCCGAATGGCACTAACTTAAGCCTTCTTGTATCGATTCCGATGCATGATTTCCTTGAACTCTCCGCGTGGTTTATTCAAGAGCTGATAGTTTTTCGGCCGGCGTTTTCGCGCGCGCGGCTCAACTCTGCCGG
>DATKZS010000051.1:0-14545 GCA_035527835.1 bacterium | reverse complement strand
TTTTACCACTAAGTCACAAAGAACACGAAGAATAAAAGAACTTCTTGTTTTCCTTTAAAACCTTTGAGTCTTTGTGGTTCAATTCTCTCCCCCAGCATTACTTTTTTTCCATTTTGGTGCGACCATTTTGCGAATAGTAGGAGGGCAATTTAAAAGGTTTGAGGTTTGAGGTTTGGGGTTTGTGGTTTAAGAGGGGAGGGGAAGAAAGGTTTGGGGTTTGGGGTTGAAGAGGGTTAACAGGGATATACAGGATGAACAGGATAAGAGGATTTTGGAATTTATCCTTAAAATCCTTGACATCCTTGTTTATTATTCTTGAAGTATCAAAAAAAAGTGGAGAGCCGTGTTCAACAATGGGGTCAAAAGCGGGGATTTTGGCGCGACCTTCCGTGGCCTGGACGCTGGGACACGGAGGCCTTTTCGCGGCCTGTATGTTGGGCCGCGGGTGGCCTGGACATTGGGCCGCGGGAGGCCGGGAGTTGGGCCACGAAAGGGGTTTCGCGGCCCGGACTCTGGGCCACAGAAATTGGGCCTCGGATCGGCAACTACTCGATTTTATTGCAGGCCGTGTTGAGCCGGGCAAAATATTTTCGGGGGAAAGGCTTCCGTGGCCTGGAATTGCGGCCAATGGTCAATGCTCAAAAATTCATCGCGCGCACCATTGCTTCTTCCCCGTTCCGCGTTCCGGGTTCCGCGTTCCCGAACGTCTTCTACCCGGCTTCCGGCATTTGCGGGAGCGAGGGGGGCGGAGTTCAGACCCTTCGTTTGGTCTCGATGCCCATGAGGCGGGCCAGGTTTTGGCCGAAGATTTTGCGGCGGTCCTCGCCGGTGATGAGGGGGAAGCCGTAGCCCGAGCGCATGTCCTCGGGGATCTGGAAATCGCGGAGGCCCTTGACCGCGGCGCCGATCTGGGCGGAGAAGCCGGCGTAATCCGTGCCCCAGATGATCTTGTCGGGTCCGACCCAGCGCAGGGCCTCGCCGATGATCTTGGCGAACTTGCGGGGCGCGGAGACGGCCCAGGGGCAGAGGAGCGAGAGGCAGACGTGGACGTTGGGATGACCCATGGCGACCATGTTGAGGTCGTCGCAATAAGGGTAGCCCATGTGGAAGGCGACGATTTTGAGATCGGGGAAATCGCGGGCCACGTCGTCGAGCAGGATGGGCAGCGCGTGCTTTGACTTTCCGGGCGGGACCCAGCAGAAGCCGGTGTGGATGTCGAGCACGATGCCCAGCTCCTCGGCCTTTTTATAAAAGGGCCAGAGGTCGGGATCGTTGATGAAAGTGTCCTCCGGCGGGTAGAACTTGAAAATCCTGGCGCCCTTTTCCTTGACCCAGTACTCGAGCTCCCAGATGGTGTTGTCCAGGCCCTTGTGCTTGATGGGCGAGACGTTGGGCTGATACATGAAGCGCGAGGGATTGGACTCGACCACCTTGGCCATCTCGCCGTTGCTGACCCAGCGGGAGGTGTAGCCGGTGGTGTCCATCATGGACTCGGGCAAAAGGCAGGCCACGTCCACGCCGTACCGGTCCATGGACCAGAGGAGGTTTGCGGGATCGTGGTTCTTGACCATCTCGCGCGGCTCCAGCATGGCCAGACTTTCCGGCGGCGATCCCATGATCAGCGGCCGGGTGATGCTGGCGATGGCGCGCCACCACATCTGGACGCCGGGAAAATGGTTGATGGGTCCCATGTCGCCGATGAGATGGGCCTCGGGGTCAATCTTGAAATAGTCGTCCTTTTCAAATTCCATCGCCATTTTAATTCCTCCTTGTAAATCGGGCGCGAGCCCCGGCCACTAGAGGCGGTTTAATAACCCCGCCAAGAATTTTTAACAAGGATATTCAGGATGTTCAGGATCAAGGAAACCGGAAATTATCCTGGAAATCCTGAATATCCTTGTTAATAATCTTTTCATCGGAGATGGTTGCCAGCTTTTCGTTCAAGGCACTTCAGCGCATGACACCTGAAGCTTGTCTCCCGCCATGTCCTCGATATTTTTCTCATCGCCCCATTTAAACTCATGCGGCACGATATAGAAGCGGACCATGTATTGGTGCAGTCCCCTGGTGAGGAGGTCAACCATATCGCCGAACTGCGAACCTCCTTCGGAGCGGCCGGGACCGTCGTCCACAAAGGACACTTGTTTAAGAGTTTTCTTCCATTCGTCGGGAAAGTGCACGATGTAATACACGCTCATGCCGCGTCCGCTGCCCACGCACCAGTCGCGGGCGTCGCGGCCGATCAAGGGCCCGTCCGGGGAATCCGGGACCCCGTCCAGGATAACGCCTTGGCGATGGGAAACATCGTAGTAGGTGAGGGGCAGGACCTTGGGGTCCAGCACCACGGTCCCGCGGATCACGAACGAAGAGAGGACGGAGTTGAAGTCGAAGGGGATGTCCATCATCACCGGCTGGTCCATGCGGTTAAAGTAATAGTGCTGCTCGGTCCCGCCTTGGCCCTTGATCCGGAACACGCCGAAGTCGGCGCCGCCGGCGGCCCGCCACAG
Source organism: bacterium (assembly GCA_035527835.1). GTDB lineage: Bacteria > RBG-13-61-14 > RBG-13-61-14 > RBG-13-61-14 > DATKZS01 > DATKZS01. Next base: position 12,038 of record DATKZS010000051.1, on the reverse strand, counting down.
CGCGCGCACCGGCCCGTCCTTGGTGGCGATGGTCTCGCCCCGGATGAGATCGTAAAAGTCCACCTCGCCGGTGAGACCGATGACCTTGACCTTGAGCACGCCCGGCGTCTGGTTCCGGACCACCAGGTCGGGGGTGAAATTTCCGTTCGCGGTCCGGACCCGAAGCTCATCAAAATAGCCCAGGTCCGCCTGTTGCGAGAACTGGTAGCGTTCGGTCTCGATGTGGAGCCTTTCCCCGGAGATGTCCATCTTGACATAATCGTGCTGGCAGCGGGGCAGCTTGGAGTTGAGCAGGAGGTAAGCGTAAGCGGTCCGGCCGGAGGCGGGATCGGTCACGGATAGCTCGACGGCCTTGGCCGCGCCGGTTTCCTGGACCGGCTCCGCGCGCGGGCCCAGGTCCCGGGCCATGAACACGATCTCGTCATCGGCGTCGAGCCGGCCGTTGTCCACGTCCCTATCGTGCAGGCCCTTTTCCCGGCCCTTGGGGCTCACCCACGCGAACACGTGCTCGCCGTCCCTGACCTCGTCCACCTGCATGGGGATGGCGGTAAGCCTGCCGTCGTGGGACGCGGCCAGACTCAAGGCGGATATGTCCGCTCCATTCAGGGCCGGCGCCTGGGCGCCAACGATGATGACCGCGGTCTCGGCAAACAGGCCCTCGCGGTCCTGCGGGTTGGAAGCCGCCAGGAGCGCGGAGGCCGCGGCAAGGGCGTATGCCAGGACCGCGATCCCGATTGACCGGAGCTTCATCAGCGGCCTCCCTTTGCCGGGTACACCTTGCACAAGGCGCTGCGCAGCGACTCGGAGCCGGTGTCGGGGTCGTAGGCCATGGGTCCGAAGAGCAGGTTCACCGTGGATTGCTTGTAGCCGTACTCGGGGGGGTCCTGCTCCGGGAACCACCAGGCGTGCTGGGCCGAGACCACGTCCGGCGCCACGATGTCGGTGAGGCGGGCGCGCATCTTGATCTTGCCGTGCGGCGTCTCGATGCAGACCCAGTCGCCGTCGGAAATATTGAGCGGCTGCGCGGTGTCGGGATGGATCTCGACCAGCGGATCGGGATTGGTCTTGCGCAATGACTCGAGCTGGCGGCCCTCCGAGTGAAAGAACGCCCGGACCTTCGCGCCGGTGGTGAGGATCAACGGATACTCTTTTGCCAGCTCGGGCGCGGACACCGGCGTCAGCGGCGGCTCGCGGTAAACCGGCAGCGGCTCGCGGCCGAGCATGCTGAGCAGGCCGTTGTAAATCTCGAGCTTGCCGGAAGGCGTCTCGAAGCCGGAATTCTTGTATTTGTAATAACGCTGCTCACCGGCCAGGATGCCGCGCTCGCAGAATTCCTCGAAGGCGAGGCCCGAATCCTCCAATACCCACTCCAGGTACTCGCGGTAGTCCTTCCAGGGAAAGGCCGCGGTGAGTCCCAGCCTTCGCGCGAGCTCGATGATGATCTCGCGGTCGTCCCTGGTCTCGCCGATTTGGGCGACTTTTTTTCGGGCCAGCACGCACCAGATTTTATGGATGTTGACTATCTCGTCCTGCTCCAGCCATGAGGCCGCGGGCAGGACCAGGTCGGCGAGCTGCGCGGTCGGGGTCAGGAACAGGTCCGTAACCACGGTGTATTCGAGGAGCTTGAGCCCGGCCTCCACGTCGGCGGTGTTGGTCATGGTGGTGAGCGGATTCGATCCCACCACCCAGAAGGCCCGGAGGCGGTAGGGGTCGCCGGTCACGATCGAGCGCCAGAACGCGGGCGGATGCACGGCCGGGCACAGCGGGTACTTGCCGCCGTCGAGTCTCTTCGCCGCCTTCTCGGGCGGAAGGAATTGCAGACCGGCCACCTCCAGGTTGCGGAAGATGGAGCGCTGCTTGACGCCCGCCGGCCCCACCCACAGCGCGTCGCCGCCGGGCGCGTCAATGTTGCCGCAGATGCCGCTCATAATGAGGATGGCGCGCGCGGTCTGGTAATTGGACGCGCTCATGTCCAGGGCGTTGCCCCACTGGATGCAGGCCGGCCGCGCCGCGGCGTAAGTGCGGGCCGCGGCCCGGATCTCATCGGCCGTAAGCCGCGTGATGGCCGCGGCCCACTCCGGCGTGAACGGCTTTACGTGCTCGGCGAGCTTGTCAAAGCCGCTGGTGTATTTCTCCACGAACTCGCGGTCGTAAAGATTCTCGCCGACGATCACGTGAAGCATGGCGATGGCGAGCGCGCCGTCGGTGCCGGGCCGGAGCCGGAGCCAGTGGTCGGCGCGCTTGGCCGGCCCGGTCCGGCGCGGGTCTATCACGATCACTTTCCTGGCCTGGTCGAGGGCGCGCTGGACCATGCCTCCGCACATGCCGTCGGAAGCGCCCGTCTGGGTGACGTTGCAGCCCCAGAGCACGACGCATTCCGGCATCCGGCCGCCGAAGCCGTAAACGTCGGCGATAGGCAGTTGGCCCACCGTGCCCAGGCTGGCGATCCATCTCGGGAAATAGCAGACGTGGGCCACGCCCGTGAAATTGGGAGTGCCGAAGGCGTTGGCAAAGCGGGTGGTGAACCCGGTATAGGGCCGGCCGGTGCCCTGCATCATCCCGACGTATTCGGCCCCGCTCTCGTCCTTGATCCGGCCCAACCTCTCCGCCATTTCAGAGAGCGCCTGGTCCCAGGAAATGCGCTTCCACTTGTTCTGGCCGCGCTCGCCCGCGCGCTGAAGCGGATAGCGGAGCCGGTCCGGGTGGTAAAGCAGCTCGACCGAGGCCGCGCCCTTGGGGCAGATGTAACCCTTGCTGGTGGGGCTCGCCGGATCGCCGGCCACCTTGACCACCCGGTCCCCTTCCAGGTGCACCAGCACCTGGCACACGCCGTGACACATGCGGCACGCGGAGCGGACGACGCGGCGGTCAGCCACGGACTTGTCCCTTAATACCATCCCCACTCCTCCACCGCATAGGCCATGGCCTTGACGTTCTCCGGCCGGGCGTTGGCCGGGATGGAACAGCCCGACGACAAAATAAAGCCGCCTCCCTTGCCGACCTCTTCAATCAAGCGCTTGCAGTAGGCCAGCACCTCGTCCCTTTTCCCGAAGGCCAGCAGGTACGCCGGCACGTCGCCCATGATACACATATGATCGCCCAGCGCCTCCTTGGCCTTGAAGATGTCGGAGAAGCCGTCGAGCTCGAGGATGCACTTCTTGGCCGGGAGTCTCCGGAACAGATTATAGCCTTTGCTCCAATCGGTGTCGCAGTGCAACAGCGGGGTCATGCCCTCGTCAATAATGGTGTTCACCATGTACTCGAGCTCGGGCATGACGAACTCCTCGAAGTGGCGGGGCGAGATGGTGGCCGGAGACGAGCGGGAGAGGCCGATGAAGATGCGCGGCGCGCCGATGAACCGGGCGCAGGCGATGGCCATGCGGGTGGAGGCCTTGGCCCAGGCCTTGCTCGCGGCCTTGAGCTTGTCGGGCCGGTCATAGAGGTCCAGGCTGATCGGTCCCAGGCCGCGTCCGAAGGAAAACGCCTCGAACAGCGGACCCGGATGAATGAAGCCCGCGGCCATGACCGCGCCCGCCCGCTCCACCATTTTGCGGTGCCGGCGCATCTCGAACAGGGAGTAGATGGTGCGGGGAATGCCCTTGCCGAATGCCAGCTCCGGATGGTTCCTGCCCGCCGCCGCCATCATGAACCGGAAGAAGCCGTGCTTGATGAGGCGGTCGTAATCCTCGGGTTTCAGGAACTCGCTTTCCACGAACTGGTGGACCTCGTTCGCCGGCAGCTCGCGGCCGGGAAGGCGGAGCCGGGCCAGGACCCCGATCTTCAAAAGGAAGGCGTTGGCGGTGTCCGCGATAAAGGTCATGTCCCAGGGCCCCAGCTCGCGCATGGTCTTGAGCACGGCCTGGATGCGCGTTTCACCGTCGGTCATGAGATCGGCATTGGTACAGCCCGCATAAGTGGCCGCGAAGTGGTCAATAAGCGGGGCCAGCGCGACCCGGTCGGGCCGTTCCAAGTCCACGACAGCCTGTATGCGCTCGGCCGATTTCATGCTCATACTCTCTTGCTTTTGCCGATCCAATACGGCGCCTTGACCTCGCGGCGCAGGATCTTGCCGATGGCCGTCTTGGGCAGGCTCGACGCGAACTCGACGCTCTTGGGTTTTTTATAGCCGGCCAGGTGCTGCTTGCACAGCGCGATGATCTCTTCCTCGGTGGCGCTCTGTCCGGGCTTGAGCACGACCACGGCCTTCACCGCCTCGCCCCAGGTGGGATCGGGCACTCCCACCACCGCGGCCTCCATCACGGCCGGATGCTTGTAGATCACGTCCTCCACCTCGCGCGGATACACGTTCTCGCCCCCGGAAATAATCATGTCGTTCTTGCGGTCCACAATGTAGATATAGCCGTCCTCGTCAATCGTGGCCATGTCGCCGGTGTGCAGCCAGCCGTCTTTTAAGGTCTCGGCGGTAAGCTCCGGGTTCTTCCAGTAGCCCAGCATGACGTTGGCGCCCCGGGCGCAGATTTCTCCGATCGCTCCCGGCTTCACCTGGCCGCCTTCCTCGTTCATCACCCGGACCTCGGTGACCAGGCACTCGCGGCCGGCGCTGGCCAGCCGCCGCCGGCCGAGCTCGGTCTCGATGCGCCGGTGGTCGAACTGGTCGAGGATGGCCACGGTGGGCGCGGCCTCGGTAAGCCCGTAGCCCTGGCCGAGGTCGAGGTCGGGGAATTTCTCCTTGAGCTTCATCAGGAGCTCGAAGGGCATGGGCGAGCCGGCATAGGTGATGGCGCGCAGGCTGGTGAGGTCGTACTGGTCGAGGTCCGGGAACATGAGCAGGAAGCCGGCGATGGTGGGGACCATGTTGACGTGGGTGCAGCGTTCATTCTGGATGGTTTCGAGCACGTAGGCCAGGTCGAATTTCTTGCTGATCACCGCCTTCGAGCCCATGAAGTGCACCACGGTAACGGGCCAGAAGGCGATGTGGAACAGCGGCAGGATGGCGATGGTGCTGTCGTCCTTGGTAATCCGCATGGTGAAAAGGCAGCCCAGCGCCGCGGTCAGCACGTTGCGGTTCGACAGCATCACGCCCTTGGGCAGGCCGGTGGTGCCGCCGGTGTACATCAGGATGAACATGGCGTTCTCGTCGCGCGGACCGTAATGGGGCGAGGGCGAAGCAGAGGCCAGGAGCGCCTCGTAATCCCGCATGCCCTCAACCGGACCGTCCAGGGAGAGGTAATGCCGGAGGCGCGGGAGCTTCGGCCGAAGCGTCTTGGCCGTTTCGATATACTCCGCGCCCGTGAGCAGAGCCACGGCCTCGGAATGGTCCAAAATGTAATGCAGCTCGTCAGGCGCAAGCCGCCAGTTGAGAGGGACCGCCACGATCCCCGCCCGGGCGCACGCGTAATAATACTCCATGAAGCGGTGGCTGTTCTGGGCCAGGATGGCCAGGTGCTCGCCGGGCTTGATCCCCAGGGCGATGAGGCCGTTGGCCAGGCGGTCCACCCGCTCATCGAGCCGGCGCCAGGTGAGGCGGTGCTCCTCGAACACCAGGCACTCGAACTCCGGGTCGAGCTTGGCGTGCTTTCTCGGGATGTCGTCGAGCATTATCATCGGTCAATCCTCTCTTGCGGGGCCGTCAGATCAGGCCCTTGGCCTTGGCCATGAACTTCTGGGCTTTCTTTTCATGGGGCGAGTTCCTGATCCACAGTTCGGGATAGAACTTCTCGAACCCGGCGGTGGGGTTGGCCTTGCAGGTGATCCATCTTGGCTCGAAGAGGTTCATGTAACACTGGTTGCATCTTGTGCATTTCACGATGTCCTTCTCGCGCCCGGCCTGGGTCTTGGCCGGCCAGTAAGGATCGGCGATGGCCTGCCGGCCGAGCGAGATGACATCGGTAGAGCCCGCCTGCACGGCCTCGTTGGCGGTCTCGGGATGGATAAAGCCGGGCGTGACCACGGGCACCCCGCCCGCTTGCTTGAACCCGGGCCCGTACTGGGTGAACTCGTCCTCCCCGTCGGGCGCGAAGGCGCCCGGGTTCTCGTAGCATCCCTGGGAGATGTTGACGTAGTTCATCCCGGCCGCCGCCGCCATCGCGACGAACTGCCTGGCCTCGTCGCGGGAGAGGCCGCCGGGAACCTTCTCGTCGCCGGAGAAGCGGGCCCCCACCGGCTTGTCCGGCCCGACCCGGGCCCGGATTTTCTTGATGATGTTGACGAGGAACCGGCCGCGGTTTTCCAGGGACCCGCCGTACTCGTCATGGCGGAGGTTCATGCGGGGCGACAGGAACTGGTGGATGAGGTACCCGTGGGGGCTGTGGATTTCGACGCCGTCGAACCCGAGCTTGAAGGACGCCTCGGCCTGCGCGGCCATGCGGTCCTCCAGGTCCACGATCTCGTCCCGGCGGAGCTCGCGCGGGGTCTCCCCCACCACCACGTGCAAAAGCTCCGGCGCCTTTTTCGCGAGCGCCTCGATGATGACCTTTTCCAGGAGCGCGTACTGGTCGTCGCTCATCGCCCTGATTTTGTCGAAGTCGCCGCCGACCAGGGCCACGATCTCGGGCGCCACTCTCTTCACCTGCCGCTCCCAGCCCTTGTTGAGGTTCCTGACGTCGGTGCGCATGGGCACGGGCGAGGGCGCGGCGCTGGGCACGTCGGGCTGGTCGAGGTTGGGGTGTCCCTGCCGCCCCCACCCGGGACTCAACTGGATGAAAATCCGGGTGCGGTCATAAGTGTGGATCAGGTTCACGAGCTCGCTCAAATGCCGGGCCTGGCGCACGTCGGTGAAGAGGGCGGGGTTAAGGGCGTCGCATCCGCGCCAGCGGTGGGGGTTGACCACCACGCACTCGGTGATGATGAGGCCGAAGCCGCCCTTGGCCCGGGTGGCGTACCAGGCCAGGCTTTGCAGGCTCATGTACCCGAAGGGCGCGGAATAGGTCATGTTCATGGGCGACATGGCGACGCGGTTCTTGAGCTCGCAGTCGCCGATTTGAATCGGCTCGAAGAGTTTATCATAGCTCATGGGGTGCTCCTTTCCTTGCGCCCGCGGCGCGGCTAGGCCCAGGACTTGGGCAGGCCCTGGAACTGCATGAGCATGTTCTTGCTCATCTCGTTCGAGATCGGCGAAAACTGGATCTGGAAGGCGTCGCGGGCGTACATCTGGATCGGGTATTCCTTGCAGATGCCGTAGCCGCCCATGATCTCCGCGCCGTGCACCGCCGCGTGCATGGCGCCCTGCGCCGCCACCAGCTTGGCCATGGTGGCTTCCAGGTGATACGGCTTGCCGTGATCGCAAAGCCAGGCGGTCTTGTAGGTCAGGTTCCTGGAGTTCTCCAGGTTGCAGTACATGTCGGCCAGGTAATGCTGCAGGATCTGGAAGCGGCTGATGGGTCCGCCGAACGCCTGCCGCTCCTGGACGTACTTGAAAACATATTCATAGATCGCGGCGATGATCCCGACCCCCATCATGGCCACTCCGATGCGCTCCGGGTTGAGCACGGTCAGCATGTCATACCACCCCGCGCCGCGCCGGCCCAGGATGTTTTCCTGAGGAATTTCGACGTCCTCGAAAAAAATCCCGACCGAATCGCAATGATGAAAGCTGATTTTGGGGACCTTGGTGGTCTTGATCCCCGCGCTCTTGGCGTCCACCAGAAAAATGCTCAGCGACTTGGAAGGCTTCGCGTCTCTCTCGGTCTTGGCGATCACCACCATGTAGTCGGCCACGTGCGCGCCGGTGATGAACATCTTCTGGCCGTTCAAGACCCAGCGGTCTCCCTTGTCCTCGGCAAACGAGGAAATGGCGCCCAGGATGTCCGTGCCGCCCGCGGGCTCGGTCAGCGCCATGCAGAATTTCAGCTTGCCCTCGCCCAGCCGGGGAAGAAAAAATTCCTTCTGTTCCTTGGTCCCCAGCTCGGAAATGAAGCGGACCCCGAAGCCGATGGTGGCGCCGATGGCGTTGGCCACGGACAAAGAGCATTTGCAGATCTGCTCGAAACCCACCATGGCGTCCACCTGTCCGAGCCCCTGGCCGCCGTACTCCTCGGCCACCGGCCCGCTGAAGATCCCGAGGGCGATGAATTTTTTCCACAGCTCGTCGGGCGGAAAGTCCACGTTCTCATCCATCCACTTGACGTACTCGTAATTCAGCTCCTTCTTGCAGAACCTCTCCATCTGGTCCTTGAGCAGCAACTGGGTCTCGGTCAATGAAAAATCCATGGGTCCCTCCTCTTAGCGCGGACGCCTTGGGTCGCGGTCACGTTTTTTTCTTTTGCTCCAGGGCGGCCAGCGCGAATTTGCGCAGGTTGGTGGCATAGTCCGAGTAGAAGAGCCACATGATGGCGTTGCGTTCCAGGGTCATGGCCGCGTCCCAGTTGATCCCCTCGAACGACCGGTTGATCACGCTCTTGCCCATGCGCAGCGCGTCCGCGGACTTCAGGGCCAGGTCCTTCACCACTTCATCCACCTTTCGGTCGAACTCGTCCTCGGTAAAGACCCGGGTCAGCAGTCCCATGTCGTAGACGTCGCGGGCCGTGTAGTCCTTGCGTCCGGTGAGCAGGATCTCGCGGGCGCGGAAGATGGGCATGGTCCGGGCCAGGCGCGCGGTGCCGCCCCAGCCGGGCAGGATGCCCATGGTGATCTCGGTGACGCCGAATTTGGTCTTCTCGCTGGCGTAGATCAGGTCGCAGGCCAGGGCCAGCTCGAGCCCGCCGGCCAGGCAGTGGCCCTTGACCTTGGCCACCACGATCTTCTCGCTCTCGGTGATGTTGTGGATGATGTCGTAGCCGGTGCGGGCGAGCCAGTCCATGACGGTCTGGTGGTTGAACGTGGGCAGGACCGAGAGGTCTCCGCCCGAGCAGAAGGACTTGCCCGCGCCCGTGAACACCACCACCTTGACGCCCGGCTCGTCGCGCACCCGCCGGAAGGCGTCCAGCATCTCCGCGGCCATCTCCCGGTTGATGGCGTTCCGTTGTTCCGGCCGGTTCAGGGTGATGGTGCAGACGCTGTTTTCCGGACCCGAGACCTCATAAAGCAGGGTTTGGTATTCGCCGCTCATTCCGTTCTCCTTTCTCCCGCTCCCTCCGGGCCGCCGAATTCGGCCGCGCCCGGACCTTGCTTGCCCAGCACCGTCCCGTCCTTTTGATACGCCTCCATGCACGCCTCGTAGCCGTGGCGGTTGATGGGGCAGACCTTTAAACAAATGCCGCAACCCTCGTACTTCCTGAAGATCGGGAAGCAGCGCGCGTCGTTGTTTTTCCGCTTCAACACCCCTCTCCACCAGATGCGCTCGCGGGTGATGGCCCGGCCCGGACAGGCGTTGACGCAGATCATGCATTGGTCGCAATATTCGGCCATCCCGAGGTCCACCGGCTCGTCCGGGTCCAGGTCCGCGTCCACGCTGATCATGGTCCAGCGCTGCCGCGGCCCGTACTCTTTGGTGATGACCACGCCCTGCGCTCCCAGCTCGCCCAGCCCGGCCATGATGGCGTGCGGCGGGTACTTGACCCAGCCGTCAAAGGGCACGCGCGCGTGACAGCGGTATCCGCGCGACCTTATGAACCTGGCCACCTCGAACACCCGCCGTCCGCTCTCCACGTAGACCTCGAAGTCAAAGAGCCGGCGTCCGGGAAAGGGGACCTCCTCCAGCAGGCCCCGGTCCATCTCCATGCCCAGGACCACGGCCGCGTCGTAGGGAAACTTGTCGTCCCGCCCCTCGGCGATAAACCGCCGATCAATGCGGGTGAATCCGCAAAGGCCGTAGCCCACGCTTTTCGCGAATTCCCTGATCTCCCGCTTGAGCTGGTTCAGGTCCGGGGCCTTTTGAGGGGCGACCTTTCTCTCGAATAACGTCTGCCCCAGGTCCATGCGCAAAATGCTCCGGCCCGCGCCCCATCCATAATCGCCGAGCTTGCCGCGCTTCGCCCACTTCGGCGCCTCCAGCCTGGCGATCAGCATGAGCTTGTTCTTCATCGCGCCCGGCAGCTCCGGCAGCGGATCCGCCTCGGAATAGGCGTCGAGCGCCGCCGGATCAATCTCCAGCGCGGGCAAGTGGTCGGTTATTTCCCGGCCCGGGTTCTCTCGCCGAAGCTCGAAAGTCTGTCTCCACGGATCGGCCCGCCGCAGTCTGTCTCCCTTCTCCATTCTTCCCCTGGCTACTGGCTGCTTGCTACTGGCTACTTTCTTCCCGCCGGCCTCCACTTGGGCAGCGTGAACTCCGGCGATACGTCGTCAAACACCACCTCCAGCTCCATGCCGTTTTTAAGCTTGTCCTTGTCGCACTCGATGATGTTGGAGATCATGCGTACGCCTTCCGGCAGGTCCACCATCGCCACTACATAAGGCATGTCGTCCCAGAACGGGAAGGGCACCATGTACTCATTGATGGCATAGGCGTAAAGCTTGGCCTTTCCTTGAGCCGCCACCCATTCGCTATTATCGCTCTGGCAGTTGGTGCAGTAGAGGTAAGGCGGATGGTCAATACGGCCGCAGTCCTTGCAGCGCTTGAGCACGAGCCGGTGCTGTTTGGCCGCGTCCCAGAAAGGCTTTGACCATTTCGACGGCTTGGGCATGGGCTTTTTCACTTCCTCGTCCGACAGATTTAATAATTCTTTAATTCCCATTTGATCTCTCCTCTTCTTAGCTCCGTGATCTCTGTGCCTCGGTGCGAGAAAAATACTTAAGGGACCTCATTCCCCAGGACCGTGAAATGGCAGTCCATGAACGCGCCGCCGCCGGTGTTCTCGATGATGAAGCGGGCGTTCGGCACCTGGGCCTTGCCGGCCTTGCCCATGAGCTGGCGGCAGGCCTCGACAAACAGCCCGAAGCCCACCCCGGTTCCAGTGTGTCCAAAGGACAGGGCTTCGCCGTTGGTCGTGCACGGATACTTCCCGCCCGGGCCGGTTTCTCCGGCCTCCACCAGCGCGCCCGACTTGCCCGGCTCAACAAACCCGAGCGCGTCCATGATGATGAGGTGGATGCCGGGGTAGGAGCCGTAGATCTCGAAGATATCCATGTCGTCCGGCCCGAGCCCCGCCCGCTCATAGGCCTTGTCCGCGAGGGGCTTCAAGTATTGGGCCAGGGACTCGAAACCGCTGACCTTGGCGCTGGTGATGGAGCGGTGGGAATAGTCGGAGGCGTCGGAAAGGAAATAGACCGGTTTCTTGCAGACCTTCCGGGCCTTCTCCGCCGTGGTCATGATGTAGGCTGACCCGCCGTCGGCGAGCACGTTGCACATGAGGCTGGTGAGCGGCCAAGCCACCATCTTGGTGGAGAGAACTTTTTCAACGGTGATCTCTTTCTTGTTGAACATGGCATTGGGCTGGAGCATGGCCCACTTGCGGCAGGCCACGGCCACCGCCGCCACCTGTTCGCGGGTGGAGCCGGTGGCGTTCATATATGCTTGAGTGACCATGGCCGCCAGCGAGTTGTAGGTCATGCCGTAGGGCACGTCCCACTCCTCGTCCGAGCCGGCGATGGCGAAGTACTGGGCCATCTCGTTCATGGTGAACTGCGAGAAGCGCTGGGCATGGACCACCAGCACCGTGTCTGTCTCCCCGGAGTGAAGGATGCCCTCGGCGGTCTTGCGGATGGAGAAGCTCGAGGCCCCGCCCGAGCTGGTCATGCACGTGATCTTGCATCCCCGCGCCCCGATGGCCTCCGGGAGGCGGCCGAACACCGCCTCCGTGTTGTACTCGTTCCCCATGATGTGCTGCGCGCACAGCACCGCCCCGATCTCGTTCTTATTGATCCCCGCGTCCTCGATCGCCAGCTTGCAAACCCGGTAGGCGGTCTCGAACTCGGTCCGCTCCGGAAAATTCCCGCACGGGACCTCGCCCGTGCCGATGACCGCGAACTCGCCTTTGCTCATCTCGACCTCCTTTCAGTAAAACAACACAACCACAGATGAACACTGATAAACACGGATTAAGAAAAAGTTATGATCTGGTTCACTCTTGTCCAAAATAGGCCGTAAGAAAACCGCCAAGACGCCAAGAGCGCCAAGGATCGCCAAGTAAAACCTGATGTTTCTTGGCGGCCCGGCAAAGAACAGCTCCGGAGCGTTGGCCCCAACCGGCTTGGCGAACCGG
>DATKZS010000050.1:0-30552 GCA_035527835.1 bacterium | reverse complement strand
CGATACCTCCACGGGCACGGCCGTGCTGCTCGGCGGCGACGGCAGCTATAGCGCGGGCCCGGCGGGCAACCGCTTCGACGTGTCCGGCGTCAACGGCAAACTTGACGGCGGCCACGCCACCATCGTCCTCTCCATCACCGGCCCCGGCCCCATCATCGTGAACGCTCAAATCCCCCATTGCGGTCTCTTGCTCGCCGAAGAAAAAGGCCGATGGATGAATGACGTTGACCTGTCCCCGGCATTCACCCTGAACGCGGTTAACCCGCCATGACCGCGGCGTGACAATCCCCTATTCCCGCCCGCGGAATAAGCGACAAAGGCAAGTGGGTGGACGAGGTCATCCTGGACCCGGCCTTTACCATCACGGCAGTCGCGCCGTAGCGCGAAACCTCGGCCATCCTGTCTCGGGTGTCGCGCCCCGATCATCTTTGCTCACCAGAAGCCTCCCGCTTCATCCCGTTTGAATTTTCTCCGGCCCTATGTCAAAATCTATACAGCGCGATCAGCAGTCCCAATGTCCATATCGCCCCGGCGCGTTTTCCGGAGCCGCCCCGTGCAATAACGGTCCCGGCGGATTTTACTATCCCGATCAGCGGAGGTTGACAACAGGAAATGACCAAGAACGACTCGCCCGGCGCCAAGCAGTTCGAGCGCATGCAGCGCTTGCCGCCGTATGTCTTTTCGCTGGTGGTGAACCAGATGATGGAGGAGCGGAGGAAGGGAGAGGACGTGATTGACCTGGGCATGGGCAATCCGGACCTTCCGACCCCGAAGCCCATCGTGGACAAGATGAAGGAGGCGCTGGACAACCCCAAGAACCACCGCTACAGCGCGTCGCGGGGCATCAAGGGCCTCAGGAAGGCCATCTGCCAGTGGTACCAGCGGCGCTACGAGGTTGAGCTTGACCCCGAGACCGAGGCCATCGCCACCATCGGGGCCAAGGAGGGCCTGTCGCACCTGGCCCTGGTCACCCTGGGTCCCGGCGACGTGGTGTTCGCGCCCAACCCGTGTTACCCGATCCATTCCTACGCCTGCGTCATCGCCGGGGCGGACGTGCGCTCGATCCCCTTGACCGACGACCTCGACTTCTTCGAGCAGCTCAAGATGGCGGCCAAGCTCACCTGGCCCCTGCCCAAGATGATCATCCTGAACTTCCCCCACAACCCGACCACGCGGGTGGTGGAGCCGGAATTTTTCCACAAGGTGGTCGAGTTCGCGCGCGAGAACAAGATCTGGCTCGTGCACGACCTGGCCTACGCCGACCTGGTTTACGACGGCTACCGCGCGCCCAGCCTGCTGGAGGTCCCGGGGGCCAAGGAGGTCGGAGTCGAGTTCTACTCCATGACCAAGGGCTACTCCATGCCCGGCTGGCGCGTCGGCTTCTGCCTGGGCAACCCGACCCTGATCGCCGCGCTCGCCCGCATCAAGAGCTACCTGGACTACGGCATCTTCCAGCCCATCCAGATCGCGGCCATCAAGGCGCTTAACGATTGCGACGAGGAAGTAAAGCAGATCGTGGACGTGTATAAAAGCCGGCGCGACGTGCTGGTGGAAGGCTTGAACCGGCTCGGCTGGGAGATCGAGAAGCCCAAGGCCACCATGTTCGTCTGGGCCAAGATTCCGCCGAAATGGAGGGAGCTGGGCAGCCTGGAGTTCAGCCTGCGCCTGCTCAAGGAGGCCAAGGTGGCGGTGAGCCCGGGCGTCGGCTTCGGCGGGGTAGGGGAGGGATGCGTGCGCTTCGCCCTGGTTGAAAACGAGCACCGCATCCGCCAGGGCATCCGCGGGATCAGGAAATGGTTCGAGGCCGAGGGCGGACCGGGCAAATAAAAAGCAGTAAGAGGCAAGCCGCAGATGAACGCAGATGGACGCAGATAAGATTTGTGGATTTTTCTGATCCGCGTTTATCTGCGTTCATCTGCGGCTAAAAAAATCTACCTGTATTGTTGTGGATACTGTTTCCTCATTGCGGAGAGGGTGGATGAAAACCGTAAAAATAGGATTGATCGGATACGGCCTGATCGGACAGGGCGTGATCCGGCTCTTGAAGGAGAACGGCGGCGAGATCGCGGCCCGGCTGGGCGCGCGCCTCGAGCTGGCCGGCGTGGCCGACGTGGATATCTCCCGGCCCCGCAAGGTCAAGGTGAAGAAACAGATCCTCACCAACGACCCGTCCCGACTGATCAACGATCCCGACATCCCCATCATCATCGAGCTCGCCGGCGACTGGCCCGGGGTCAAGGACCAGATCATCGCCGCCCTGCGCGCCGGCAAGTCCGTGGTCACCGCCAACAAGGCGCTCTTGGCCAAGCACGGCGACGAGATCTGGAAGACCGCGGCCGAGACCGGCCAGGACATCTATTACGAGGCCAGCGTGTGCGGGACCATCCCCATCATCCGCGTGCTCCGGGAGGGACTGGCCGCCAACAAGATCCAGGCCATCTACGGCATCGTCAACGGCACCTGCAACTACATACTGACCGGCATGACGCGCGGGCTCGGGGATTACAGGGAAATCCTGGCCCAGGCCCAGGCCAAGGGCTACGCCGAGGCCCGGCCCGAGGCCGACGTCGAGGGCTACGACGCCGCCCATAAGCTCGCCATCCTGGTGCGCCTGGGCTTCGGCATCCCCATCAAGCTGAGCCAGATCCATCGCGAGGGCATCACCAAGATCGAGAGCGCCGACATCATGGCCGCCGACCACCTGGGCTTCGCCATCAAGCTCCTGGCCATCGCCAAGGTCAGCAACGGCGGGCTGGAGGCCAGGGTGCATCCGACGCTGGTGCCCAAGGATTCGACGCTGGCCGCCGTGGCCGGGCCATACAACGCCGTTTACGTGCTCGGCAACATGGCGGGTCCGACCATTTACTACGGCCAGGGCGCCGGGCAGGAACCCACCGCCGCCGCCGTGGTGGGGGACGTCATGGAGCTCGCCCGCCGCGTCATCTCCGGCGCGCCGCCGCGCCGCCTCCATTCCGGGGCCTTCCAGGACGACTACGCCCCCACCCTGAAGCCCCTGCCCATGCCCGAGCTCGAAACCGAGTATTACCTCCGCATGCACGTGGCCGACCGCCCCGGCGTGCTCTCCAGGGTCGCCGGGGTCCTCGGCGAAAACAAGATCAGCATCAAGTCCGTGATCCAAAGAAACCGCGAGCGCGGGCCCGTGGCCTCCATCGTCATCATGACCCACAAGGCCAGAGAAGAAATGATGCAAAAGGCCCAGGCCCAGTTCAAGAAGCTCCGCGAGGTCAAGGGACAGGGACACATGATCAGAGTGGAAACGAATCTGTAACTGCTCAATGGTTTGTGGTTTGTAGTTTTTGGTTTCAGGTTCGAGGAGGTCTTTGAACCACAAACTACAAACCTGAAACCACAAACTCTTTGGGAGGCGTTGAGGATATGGCCTGGCCCGGAATCATCAATCACTACTGGGATTTCCTTCCCCTCAAGCAAAAAGAGGCGGTGGTCACCCTGCTGGAGGGCAACACCCCGCTCATCCCCTCCCGCCGGCTGGGCGACCGCATCCTCCCGGGCATCAAGCTCTACTTCAAGTTCGAGGGCCTGAACCCGACCGCCAGCTTCAAGGACCGCGGCATGACATTGGCCGTGTCCAAGGCTATCGAGGACGGATCAAAGGCCGTCATCTGCGCGTCCACCGGAAATACCTCGGCCTCCGCCGCCGCCTATGCCGCCCGCGCCGGGCTCAAGGCCTACGTGCTCATCCCCGAGGGCAAGATCGCCGCCGGCAAGCTCGCCCAGGCCGTCATGCACGGCGCCGAGGTCATCGAGGTCGCCGGCAACTTCGACCAGGCCCTCGCCATCGTCCGCCAAATCTCCGAGCAGCACCCCATCACCCTGGTCAACTCCCTGAACCCCTACCGCCTCGAAGGCCAGAAGACCGCCGCCTTCGAGGTCTGCGACGTCCTGGGCGGACCGCCCGACCATCACGTGCTCCCCGTGGGCAACGCCGGCAACATCACCGCGTACTGGATGGGATACAAACAGTACTACCAAAAGGGAGTCATCAAGAACCTGCCCCACATGAACGGCTTCCAGGCCGAGGGCGCGGCCCCCATCGTCCGCAAAAAGGTCATTGAGAAGCCTGAGACCTTTGCCACCGCCATCCGCATCGGCAACCCCGCCTCCTGGAAAAAGGCCGAGGCCGCGAGAGACGAGTCCGAGGGCGTCATCGAGATGGTCTCCGACGACGAGATCCGCGAGGCCTACTTCCTCCTCTCCTCTTTGGAAGGCGTCTTCTGCGAGCCCGCTTCCGCCGCCGGCATCGCCGGCCTCATCAAGCACCAGGAAAAAATCGGCCTGAAATCCGGCCAGACCGTCGTCGCCACCTTGACCGGCCACGGCCTCAAAGACCCCGACTCCGGAACCGCAACCGCCCGGAAATACCAGACCAAGCGCGCCCAACTCCCCGCCGACTACAACCAGGTCGTCAAGGCGATGGGGTTTTAACTGACGCCCGCGTATTGAGCATATGAGCCTCAGGTTTTCTCTTGTATTTTACGCCACTCCTCCCTATACTAATAATTAAGGCGGGTTAGTAATTTATAATGGCACTTAATTTCGAATGGGACGAAAGAAAAGCGGATAGCAACTGGAAAAAACACCGAATCTCATTCGAGGAGGCTGCCACCGTTTTTGGAGATCCGCTTTCGATAAGTATCCCGGATCCCGACCATTCCGGTGAAGAGGAGCGATTCATTCTTCTGGGAATGTCAAATGGGGGCCGGCTGGTGGTTGTTGTACACGTCGAGCGGGGCGGGAAGAAGAGAATCATCAGCGCCCGGCCCGCCGCAAAAAATGAGAGGAGGCAATATGAACAAGGCTAAGAAAAAAAGCGCGCCGGACCGGATGCGCAAGGAATATGATTTTTCCCGCGGAGTGCGCGGCAAGTACGCTAAAGAGTACGCCAAGGGAAGCAACGTCGTCGTACTCGATCCCGACGTCGCCCGACTCTATCCCGACGCCAAATCCGTGAACCGCGCGCTCCGGGCCATCGCCGCCGCCGCGCCCCGGCCCCACAACGGCAAGTAACTCTCAATCAACTACGACACCATGGTCAAGGCGCTGGGGTTCTGATTTGGAGTGCGGTGGCACGACACCGCTTTCATTGGTCCTCAATGATCTAGGCGGCGAAAGGAGACTGGAATGAAAAAGGCGGTCTCTCTCTTTTTTATCTTATGCTTGGTGGCGCCATCCCTCGCCTTCTGTCCTCCCGACCCGAAAATAATCCCCCAATGCGCAGATATTTCGGCAATAGGCATATTTCTTTCTGACGGTAAAAGCACGCGGAAGATATTGGGGAAGCTAAAATATTGTTGCTTCAATGAAGAGATTATGGAAAAGGAAAGCTTGTATTACAATCGGAATAGAAAAGAGATCATCCGAATAGTCCCTTTCTGTGGCGGATATGAAGGAGAAGTAGCCCAATTTGAAATTTCGTCGGCTTTTTTGCCACCCAAGGAAAAGGTTCCAGTATTGCGCGGTATCAAAACTTTCGTTACTGGAAAGAAAATCAAACTGGGAATGTCCAAGATGGATATCATGAGTATACTCGGAAATAGATGCGTGACTGAGACAAAGAAAGATAATATCACCAAACTTGCATACAAAATACCCGATCCTTCAAGGCCGGAATGCGCTGCCGTCAACAACTCCGACTTTTTAGATTATTACAATGAGCCTGAATACTTTAGCGAATACACTTTTGCCGACGGCAAGTTAATCAGGATATATTTCGGATTCCATGAAAGCTGATCAATTAATCCCCCCACCATTCCAGCGCCTTCTTCTGGAGCTCGATCGAGGTGTATTTATCACGGTACTCGCGCAGCCCTCCCGCCCAGGTCAACTTGAGCTTGCGGCCCTTCTTCTTGCCCTTGGCGGCCTGGTTTTTTTCCAGCACGAACTCCGCGAAGTCGCGGACCTCGTCCCGCAAGTCAGGCGGCAACTCCTTGACCAATTCCTCCAAGCTTTTCATGACCGCGCCTCCTGACATTATTATAATTCAAATTCAATTAGTGTAAAATGAAACTCGGATGGAGCGGAACGCCAACAGTAAGGACCAATCGGGAGCGAGGGCAAGATGCTGGCTCGGGCCGCTGCTCTGCCTTGCCTTCTTCGCCCTCATATTCCACCGCTTCTGGACTCACGGCATCATTTTCCTGGACAGCTTCAAGGCGTTCGCGCCGACCAGGTGGATCTTGGCGGGGGCGCTCGGGAAGGGCACGATTGACGCGTGGCGGCCGGGACAGTTCCTGGGCATGCCGTTCGCGGCGGAGGTCCAGACCGCGTGGTTTTATCCGCTCAACGTCATCTATGTGCTCCTGCCGTTCGAGATCGCGCACCGCGTTTTCATTCTCATCCATTATCCGTTGGCCGCCATCTTCATGTATCTGTTCCTGCGCGGGCGCGGGCTGGAGCGGGCCGCGGCGTGGCTCGGCGCGGTCGCGTTCGCGCTCTCCGGCTACATGGTGTGGCAGCTCTCGAACCTGGTTTTCCTGATCGGGCCGGCATGGGCGCCGCTCGCGCTTTACTGCATGGACCGGGCCGAGCGGGAGGGGACCGCCTGGTCGCTGGGCGCGGGCGCGGTGCTGGCCGTGCAGGTCTTGGCCGGCGAGCCGCAGAGCGCGGCCATCACCGCCGTGATCATCGCGCTCATCAGCGCGGCCCGCGCCGTCCGCGGCCGGCGGCAGGCACTGATCGCGCTGGCCGTTGCCGGCGCGTCGTCCATCGCGCTCTCGGCCGTGCAGATGCTTCCGACCATCGAGCTGATGCGCCTGTCCCTGCGCCGGGCCGGCGTGACGCTTTCCGAGGCCTCCGATTTCTCCTTTCATCCGCTCCGGCTCGTCGAGCTGATCTGGCCCACGCCGTTCGGCGCGATCTGGCCCGAATTCACCTTCTTCGGCAAATTCCTTTTGGAGGACATCATCTCCATCCCCTGGTCGCTCACCAATTACCTGGGCCTGCCGGTGATCGCGCTGGCGGCGGTGGGCGCGGTCAAGAGTCAGCGCCGATGGAAGCTCGCGCCCGCCATCGCCGCCCTCTTCTTCCTGGTCCTCTCCTTCGGCGGCCGCGCGCCGCTGTTCCCGCTCCTGTTCAAGCTCCCCATCTTCAACTCGTTCCGGTACCCGGAGAAGTACCTGGCCTGGTTCGCGGGATGCCTGGCCGTGCTCGCGGCGCTGGGCCTCGAAGAAATCGTGCGCCGCCTCCGCGAAAACCCCTCGGGCCTCGCCCGGCCCGCGCTCATCTACCTGGGCGCGGTCGTCCTGTTGCTGGCCGGCTCCGCGGTTGCCTGGCCGCTCGCGCTTGACCGGGTCGCGGCGCTCACGCGGGACCCGGCCCTGCGCGCGGCCGCGCTCTCCCACCTGTTCCACGGCGGCATCCAGATCATGCTGGTCAACACGGCCTGCGGCGCCATCCTTTTCCTCGCTGCCAGGAAAAAACTGCCGATCAACGTCGGCGCCGCGCTTTTCCTGGCCGTGATAATCGCGGACCTCTACGCCGCCAACGTTCGAGAGATGCCGGAAGGCCCGGCGGACCTTCTTAAATCGAGGCCGCTCGCGGCGGGCATCATTGCGCCCTACGGCCCTCCGCCGGCCGGGCAGTACCGCATCTTCCGGCGCGACGCGCTTGCGTTCCGCGACATGTACCCCGCGCTCCTCGCTTACCCGCGCATGGAGCGGCAGGGCATCTGGGAGTGGAACACGCTGGAGAGCAACTTCCACGTCATGGCCGGCTTCGAGAACATCACCGGCTACAACTCGTCGGTGCCGGAGAACGGCTTCGAGCTGCTGTGGAAGGGGCTCACGCCCCGCATGCTCGAGCTCTACAACGTGCGCTACGTGCTGGCGCCGTTCAACGAACCGGAGGTGCGCGGCGTCGCGAGCGAGCTGATCTTCCGCGACCAAGCCAGCGGCCTCGCCGTCATCCGCCTGCCTGACGCCCTGCCCCGAGCCTACTGGGCGCCCTCGGCGCTGGCCGCGGCCAACGAGCGCGAGGCCATCGCCCTGGTCGAGCGCATGGACGTCCGCCGGCAGATCGTCATCACCACCGATGAAAAGATTGATACGGCGGACACGGCCAGCCGCGGGATCGTCCCCGCGTCCATCGCCCGCTACGAGCCGGAGGAGGTGGTGATCGAGTGCGACGCTCCGGCCGCGGGCTGGCTCATTCTCTCCGACCGCTTTTATCCGGGCTGGCGGGCACAGGTTGACGGCAAGGAAGCGGAGATCCACCGCGCCAACGTGATGGTCCGCGGCGTGCGCGTTCCGGAGGGGCGGCACACGGTGCGCTTCACGTTCCGCTCGCGGCCGTTAAGAATCGGCGCATGCATCTCGGTCCCCGCCTGGATCGCCGTCATCGCGTATTGGGCGGCGGCGTGGCGGAGCCGCCGATCAAAACCGCGGACCGCGTCTCCGGCCCGCTAAGCGCGGTTGATACCATCGCCCTTTCCTCGTATCATGCACACTCATGAACGCGGCGCCTGAAAGGAAAATGAAGTACATCGTGCTGCTCGGCGACGGCATGGCCGACGACCCGCAGGCGGAACGGGGAGGACGGACGCCGCTGGAGCTCGCGGCCACTCCGAACATGGACCGGATCGCGGACCACGGGAGGATCGGGCTCGCGCGCACGGCGCCCCCGGACATGGAGCCGGGCTCGGACGTGGCCAACATGAGCATCCTGGGCTACGATCCTGAAAAGTATTACACGGGCCGGGCGGCGATCGAGGCGGCGGCGCTGGGCATCCGGCTCGGCCCGGACGAGACGGCGCTGCGCTGCAACCTGGTGACGCTGGGCGGCGAGGCCCCGGACCTGGTGATGGCCGACTACAGCGGCGGGCATCCCACGGCCCCGGAACAGCGGGCCATCGTGGAGTCGCTCGGCCGCGAACTGGGGAGCGACGCCTTGCGCTTCGTCCCGGGCGTGAGCTTCAGGAACATCTGCATCGTGCGCGGCTTTTCCGGCGCGCCGTCGCTCAAGCCGCCGCACGACCACGCGGGGAAAAGGGTCGCGGAGATCATGCCCTCCGGCCCCGGCGCCGAATCCATCACCGAACTGACCGAGAAGTCGCAGGCCGTGCTCCGCGACCATCCGGTGAACCGGGCGCGCCGGGCCGCGGGCAAGGCGCCGATCAACTCGATCTGGCTGTGGGGCCTGGGCCGGGCCGCGGCCCTGCCGAGCTTCCGCGAGCGGCACGGTTTGACCGGCGCCGTGATCACCGGCGTTGACCTGGTGCGCGGGCTGGCGCGGCTCCTGGACCTGGAGATCATCCCGGTGCCCGGCGCCACCGGGTACGTGGACACGAACTTCGAGGGCAAGGCCCGGGCCGCGCTCGACGCGCTCGACCGCGTTGAATTCGTGTTCCTGCACGTGGAGGCCCCGGACGAGGCCGGGCACGAGGGCGATCTGGACCTTAAGATCCAGGCCATCGCGGACTTTGACCGGCGCACGGTGGGCCCGGTGCTTTCGGGCCTCGCCCGTTTCCCGGACTACCGCGTGCTGGTGATGCCGGACCATGAGACGCCGGTCAAGGAGCGCGGCCACCGCGGTCATCCGGTGCCTTACGCCGTGGCCTCGAAAAGCGATCTCCTTAAGCCCGCCGCGCACGCGCACGGCTTCAGCGAAAAAGCCGCGCGGCAAGCGGGCGCGGAGCCGGAGCCGGCGCCCACGCTGTTGGAAGCGAGGCTCTTTTGCTGTTAACATAAAAAATTGCGCCGGGAGGCCGCCTCCCGCATTTATTCACGCTGATAGAGAAGAGGGCATGGCGAAGATAGAGATCAACAAGGAACGGTGCAAACAATGCGGCCTGTGCATGGTTTTCTGCAACCAGGAGTGCATCGCCGAGGGCGGCGAGCTGAACGCGGCGGGTTACTTCGCGGTCGAATTCGTCAAACCGGAGGACTGCAAGGGCTGCGGCCTGTGCGCGGAGATGTGCCCGGACCTGGCGATCCAGGTGTGGAAGTGAAGCTGATCATTGGCCGAGAAGATTAAGAAAGCCGCAGATGAACGCGGATTAACGCAGATAATTCCTTAACAAATTTCTTAATCTGTGTTCATCTGCGGCATGAAAAAAACAAATTTAAGCATCCTTGACGTCAGTATCACGAAGTAATGATTAAAATATCGGTTCGGTGACGGGAGACATGGAGAAGAAGAAGAGGAAGCTGATCAAGGGCAACGAGGCGGTGGGCATGGCCGCGGTGGCGGCGGGGTGCCGCTATTATTTCGGCTACCCGATCACGCCGCAGTCGGAGATCCCGGAGTATCTGGCGCGGGTGTTCCCGAAGATCGGCGGCGTGTTCCTGCAGGCGGAGAGCGAGATCGCCTCGATCAACATGCTGCTGGGCGCGGGGTCGGCGGGGGAAAGGGTGATGACCTCGAGCTCGGGCCCGGGGATCTCGCTTATGCAGGAAGGCATCTCGTACATGGCCGGCTCCGAGGTTCCGGGCGTGATCGTCAACGTGCAGCGCTCGGGCCCGGGCCTGGGCGGGATCTCGCCGTCGCAGGGCGATTACTTCCAGGCCAGCCGCGGCGGCGGGCATGGCGACTACCGCACGCCGGTGCTGGCGCCGGACTCGGTGCAGGAGATGTGGGACCTCACCATCCTGGCCTTTGACCTGGCCGACCGCTACCGGACCCCGGTGGTGGTCCTGGCCGACGCCATGCTGGGGCAGATGAAGGAGCCGCTCACGGAGCGGGTGCCGGAGTTTCCGCCGCTGCCGGCCAAGGACTGGATCACGACGGGAGCCCAGGGCCGCGAGCCCCGGATCCTCAAGTCGCTGTACCTGGCGGATGGCGAGCTGGAGAAGCATTGCTGGGACCTGCATAAGAAGTATCTCAAGATGAAGGAGCGCGAGGTCCGGTTCGAGGACTACCAGACGGCGGACGCGGAGCTCATCGTGGTGGGCTTCGGGAGCGCGGCGCGGATCAGCAAGACGGCGGTGGACCGGGCGCGGGGAGAGGGCAAGAAGGTGGGGCTGTTCCGCCCCATCACCATCTGCCCGTTCCCGGAGGACCGGATCGCGGGTCTGGCCGATGCGGGCAAGTCGTTCCTGGTGGTCGAGCTGAACACCGGGCAGATGCTCGACGACGTGCGCATGTCCGCGGGCCGGCGCGCGCCCATCCACTTCTACGGGCGGCCGAACGGCGCGGGCAGCCTGCCCACGCCCGACGACATTTTACACGAGATCATGGAGGCGTATCCGGGCTGACCCCACCGGCCCGCGCCGTGGCGAGGTCTCGGAGGATGAATCAATGAACGATAAAGAACTCAGGCTGCAAAACCCCTGGCCGGAAACTCTGGCCGAAAAGCCCATGCACTTCTGCCCCGGCTGCAACCACGGGATCATCCACCGCCTGGTGGCCGAGGCCATTGACCATCTCGGCATCCGCGAAAAGACCGTGGGCGCCGCCAGCGTCGGCTGCTCCGTGTTCCTCTACGACTACCTGCGCACCGACGTGGTCGAGTCGCCGCACGGGCGGGCCCCCGCCGTGGCCACCGGGCTCCGCCGCGCGCTCCCCGACAAGTACGTGTACACCTACCAGGGAGACGGCGACCTCGCCGCCATCGGCACCTCCGAGATCATCCATGCCGCCAACCGCGGCGAAAAGATGACCGTGATCTTCGTCAACAACACCACCTACGGCATGACCGGCGGACAGATGGCGCCCACCACCCTGCTCGGACAGGTCACCACCACCACGCCCTACGGACGCGACTGGCACATGGCAGGCTATCCCATGCGCATGGCCGAAATGCTCGGACAGTTGGAAGGAGCGACGTTCGTGGCCCGCGCCGCCGTCAACAAGCCGGCCAACCTCAAGCGCTGCCGCAAGCTCATCCTCCAGGCCTTCGAGGCCCAGGTCAAGCTGAACGGCTTCGGCTTTGTCGAGGTCCTCTCCGCCTGCCCCACCGACTGGGGCATGACTCCGGAGAAGGCGCTCCAGCGCGTGGCCGATGAGATGATCCCGTACTTCCCGCTGGGCGTGTTCAAGGACAAGAAGGAGAGCGAGCATTTGTAAATGCAAAATGATGAATGATGAATGATGAATGACTAAAGAGTGAGATCTCCGGCGTCATAACATCGCTTACGGTATTGCATTCATCATTCATGATTTTTAATTCGTCATTCAGAGGTTGACATGTACCATGACCTATTCATCGCCGGCACCGGCGGGCAGGGCATCCTGCTGATCGGCAACATCATCGCGGAGGCCGCGCTGGCCGAGGGGCGCGAGGTCACCTTCCTGCCCAGCTACGGCGTGGAGATGCGCGGCGGCAACGCGAGCTGCACCCTGGTCATCTCCGACCGCCCCATCGGCAGCCCGTCGGTGAGCACGCCGCAGGCGCTCATCGCCATGAGCAAGCGCGCGCAGATGCTCTACGAGCCCAAGGTCCTGCCCGGCGGGCTCATGGTCCTGAACAGCTCGCTCGTGCCCGCCGCCGACGTGAAGCGCACCGACATCGAGCTCCTGGCCCTGCCGCTGAACGAGATCGGGTTGGAGCTGGGCAACGCGCGGTTCGCCAACATGATCGCGCTCGGGGTTTACGTGGGAAAGACGGGCGCGGTCAAGGTGGAGTCGCTTACGGAAGGCATGGAGGAAGCGCTCTCGGAGCGCAACCGTAAATTCATCCCGGAGAACATGAAGGCGATCGAGAAGGGGCTGGAGATAGCGGGGAACGGCGGCCGCTGAAAAAGTGGTAGGCGGGACACTCCTGTCCCGCGTCCGCTGGAGATAGCCGGGAACGGCGGTCGCTGAGTGCGCGCCAGCCGATCCGGGGAAGGAGGCAAGCGATGGCTGGCCAGATCGAGGAAGTCAAGGTCGGGGAGAAAATCAAGCAGGTCCGGGAGGACAAGGCCCTGCGCTTGGAGGACGTGGCCAAGCGGACCGGGCTCGCGCCCTCCGTGCTCTCGCAGATCGAGAACCACATGGTGTCGCCGCCGCTGGGCACGCTGATCCGCCTGGCCAAGGCCCTGGAGGTGCCGGTGGGCCTCTTTTTCGCGGAGGAGCCGGAGGAGCCGTTCTGCCTGGTGCGCGCCCAGGAGCGCAAGGTGGTCTCGCGCTTCGCGTCCACCGAGGGCCTGAACTACGGCTATGCCTACGAGTCGCTGGGCTACGCCAAGAAGAACCGGCGCATGGAGCCGTTCGTGGTGACCCTGAACCCGCCGGAGGTCCCGCAGGTTGACCCCAACCAGCACGCGGGCGAGGAGTTCATCTTCGTGCTCGAGGGCGAGGTCGAGATCATTCTCGGCGACCACAACGACGTGCTCCGCCCCGGCGACTCCATCTATTACGATTCCAACATCCCCCACGTGGTCAAGTGCTACGGCGACAAGCAGGCCAGGATCGTGGCCGTCATCTGGCCGGGAGAGGAGATGATGATCTTCTGAAGGTTGAAGGATGAAGGGTGAAGTATGAAATTCCCGGCCCCTGCCGTCTTCTTTCATCCTTCATCCTTCAAACTTCATACTTCACGCCTGACCATTCAAGATTTTTGGAATTCCGAAAAAATAGATGGAAGCCGACCACAACCTCATCATCCTCTCCGATGCGCACATGGGCGACAAGCAGACCATGGAGCGCAACGCCGCCTCCCGCGCCAGCCAGGCCCGGGAGCTCGAACACCTCTTCGACTACTACCGCGAAAACCGCGTTGACGATAAGCCCTGGCGCCTGGTCATCGCCGGCGACCTGCTCGACTTTGTCGAGGTCACCGCCCTGCCGTCGGAGGACGAGCTCAAGGAGGCCGGCATCAAGTTGAACCGCAACCGTAGAAAGTACGGCCTCGCCGGCACGCCCCGAGAGTCCGCCTGGAAGCTCGGACGCATCGTCACCGACAACCGCCCCGTGTTCGCATCCCTCGCCGCCTTCATCATGGCCGGCAACGAGCTCTTCATCATCTCCGGAAACCACGACGTGAACTGGATCTTTCCCGAGGTCCGCGAAAAATTCCTCGAGCTGCTCGCCGGACTCGCGCCGGAGGGGGACCAGGTCCGCGAGGCCATCGCCTCGCGCGTCCGCTTCAACCCGTGGTTCTACTACGAGCCCGGCGAGCTGTGGGTCGAGCACGGCCACCAGTTCGACCCCTATAACTCGTTCGAGTACGTGCTCGCGCCGCTCCATCCCCGCAAAAACGAGGTCGCGCCCACCATCGGCACCTTGGCCCAGCGCTACTTCACCAACCTGCTCAGCAACCTCAACCCCTACGCCGAGAACGTGGCCGGCTTCTTCGAGTACTTTGGCTGGCTCTACCGGGTCCAGGGCTGGGACGGCTTCAAGACGCTCTGGTATTACTTCAACGCCTCCGCCCGCGTGCTCTTCATGGCGGGGCGGCTCCGGAGGCGCAGGCGCTACGTGGCCCAGCTCAAGGCCGAGTACCGCCTGAGCATTCTCCTCGGAATCCCCCGCCGCAGCTTCCGCCGCATCCGCCGCGTCCAGCGACGCCCCCTGCTCCGCTCCTGGCGCCTCACCGCCGCTTACGTCAACCTCGACAAGATGCTGCTCGTCATCGCCTACATCGCCGGCAGCATCTACCTGTGGTGGCTGCCCTTGAGCCTCCCCGTCACCATCGTCGCCATCGCCGTCCTCATCACCTCCCTCTACGGCGCCGTCAACCTCTTGAGCCTCGGCCGCAAGCGACTCACCCGCGACAGCTTCTTCGGCAGCGGCGCAAAAGTCGCCAAGATCCTCGGCGTCAAGAACGTGGTCATGGGACACCAGCACGAGCCCTACATGGGAAGCATCGGCGGCCGCATCCGCGTCCTCGGCCTCGGCGCCTGGATCTCCAACCAGGGAGGAGTGGACACCGAGCTCGCCTCCGCCGTCATCCCCTCATACATCATCGTCACCGGCCCCCCCTCCGCCCGCCGCCTCCTCATGTACACCTGGGACCGCGAATCCAAAAAACCCCGCGACGGCCGCGAGCTCTCCCGCCTGGAAATCCTCGCGGCCTGAACCACCCCTCAATCCGCGCCCTCCACTTTCTCCAGCGACCGCGCGCCCCGATACGCCGCGTATAAAAAAATCACCGCGCCCGCGCCGAACGAAGAATCCACCAGGTAATGCAGCCAAGGCGCGCCGCGCAGCGACCCGAAGAGAAAAGCCGCCGGGACCACCAGCACCGACGCGATGATCCCGAACTGGATCACCCAGATGTTGCGCGCCGGGTCCCGGATGGCCCCGATGAAAAGGATCGCCAGCAGCGCATGCGCGAAGCCCAGGTAATCAGTGCCCAAAAACAGCTCCGGGTAATCGCTCCGCACCATAAGCACCGCCTGCTCCATCTTCAGGATGAACGCGTGCATCTGGGGCATGAACGCCCCCGCCCCCTCGCCCCGGCCCCACACCACGTCAATCACGGTCCGGAGCTCCCACGGCAAAAAATAACAGGTCATGCCGGAAAGAAACAGCCCCGCCGCCACGATCCCCAGCATGACCCGGACCCGCGTCAGCGCGGCCACGGCCCGCGCCTCGCTCCCGCCATGACTCAAAACCAACGCACCATCCATGACACCCTCCTTTTTAAAACCGGAACACATTCGCCAGGGGATGCTCCAAAAATCCCAACGACCGGCCCAACAACTGGGCAATGCAGATGAAGACCACGAAGTAGATGCTGGACCACGCCATCAAGATCATGAAACGCAGGTTAGATAATTTCCCGCCCTCCAGGAACATCACCCCCTTGAAAAATGCCATCAGCCCGTGGAACCCGGCGTTACCCAGGATCAAGAGGTAGAGAAACGTGATCAGGGCCTTGTTCGAGAGCGCCGCGTTGAAGACCAGGACCACCGGCACAAACCCCGCCATGATAATGCTGCCGGAAAGGATGCTGACCAGCACCACCCCCAGCGCCTGCGTGAAATGCATCCGCGAGCCGTAATAGACCAGGAAAACGTACAGCAGCGGGAACGTTACCAGGATGGCCCCTGCCAGTAAAAGCGGCATCCCCACCGCGCCGGCCCCCACCGCCCCCAGGCTTTTTCCCACGCCCAGGCTCGCCCCGAACAGCGCCACGAACAAGGCGGATACCGCCGCCATCCGCGCCACCAGCCCCACGTCCTCCGGATGCTGCTCGATCTGCCGGAAAACCGTGTCGCGTCGGCGCAGCGTCGCATCCAGAAGCGCAATCGTCCCCCGCTCTTCCGCAAGATCCCCTGTACCGCCGGCCGGCAAGGCCCCATTCACACTCGTCGTATTCATGACCTTATCTCCTTTCCCGCCGCGGTTATCGCGGCGGCATTGAATCTCCCCCTTGACTGCCCCGCTACCCTGCAGAACTTTTCGACCTAATGCACACTGGCAAAAAAATTGAGGATCAGTTCGATGACTGGTGGATCCAACCTCTGCAAGTACACGCCGCTTAAAATCAGCAGGATAAGAAAAACCACGGCTCCTCCCATGATCTCCAAGACCCGAGATGAGGCCAGGGTTTTTCCCTCCATCAACGTAGCGCCACGGAAGTAAAGCCCCAGCCCATAACCCCAGGCTGCTCCGAGAATCGGAACGATTAAGGACAAACTTGAATGGTGCTTTGACATGACCACGTTGACCAGCAATACTGCAGGGACGAACCCGGCCAGAACCACACCAGCGGAAAAAATGCTCCCAGCAAGCAGCGCCAGCGCCAGCGCCGGCCGGATGCCACCGTAGTAAAAATTCATGAAATAAAGCAGCGGCATGAACAGGAACACCGCGGCCCCTACCATCAGAGGCAACCCTGCCAGGCCGCAGATAATGCCTTTGAGGCCATAAACGCTCCCCGCGCACGCCCCGAACAGGGCGAGGAGCAGCAGGGAAACCGCCGCCATGCCCGCGGTGAGCGCGATGTCACCGTCCCGCTCCTTGATTCTCATGATGAGTTTTTTCTGCCGGCTTACCACTTCCCCGGGAGACGTTATGGCTCCACGATCCGGCGCCTCGTTCTCCCCATGGCTTGCCTCTCCTGGTTCCAACCTTATTGCCGCGTTCATAGCCTCATCTCCTTTCCCGCCGCGGCCATCGCGCGGCGGCTGTAGTGAATTTCCGCCTGGACTTCCTCCAGGGCCCCGATGCACCCGGCCATCTCCTCCATGATCGCGCCGGACTCGTCCATGCCGGTCCCGGCCGCGCCGTAAACCGCGTCAATCTTGAGGAGCAGGCGCCGCATCGTCCGGTCGGTGGCCGCGAGCCGTAGCGCCAGGCCGTCGAGCTGCTCCCGGTATTCCCTGGCCAGCGCCGCGGCTCCCGGCCCGGGCCCGCCGTCATCGCCCAGCGACTTAAGCGCCTGGTTAAGGTCAGCGGCCCATTCCATCTGGCGCGAGCTGATCCGCGCCAGCTTCACCGCCTTCTCCTCGATGGTCCGACTGAGCGGGTTGTTGCGGGGCAGCAGGGCCAGCCGGATCAACACCGTCTCCACCGTGTCCATCAGATCCAGGTACGCGCGATGGCAGGGTCCGGGCGCTGACCGGCCGCCAGCCGGGACCCAGCGCTCCAATAGGCCCGGCCGCGCGCCGCCGCCCGCCACGACCAGCACCTGGGTGCGCTCGCCCCGGACCACGGCGATAATCAGGACGAGACCGATCAAGGCGATCAGGACCACCAGTGCCATCGGTATTAAAGACGCCATCATGGTCGAACCTCCTTCTTTATTGTTCATATCGTTAATTACAAACTTAACATAGTTAACTACGTTTGTCAAGTTAAAAATGTAAATAATTTTCTTATTGACAAAGACGACCGAATCTGCTATTATGGCCAATAGATAAAAATGACAAATTAAAACGATTAGTTGCAGAAATGGTGGTGCCTCCATGGAAAAACCCCAAATAACGGCAGTTAACGAAAACCTCATCAAAGAGGCCGGGTTCCTGGCCGAAAACTATGGCCTGACCCGGATCGCCGGGGAGCTTGCCGCCCTCTTGTTCCTGGAACCCGGTCCGCTGTCCATCGGCGAGATGAGTGAGCGGCTGGGCGTGAGCAAGCCCTCGGTCAGCACCAACATCCGCTTCCTTGAGCGGTGGCAGGTGGTAAAAAAGGTCCCGGTGCGCAACGACCGGCGCGATTATTACGAGTTTATTGACGACCTTTGGCTCGCGGTGCGCGCGGCGTTCGAGAGTGTGTTCCAACGCGACGTGAAAAGGCTGATGGACGTCCTCCGATCAGTGGGCACGGAGGGCGGCAAGGACCCAGCCGTGGCCGGGCGGCTTAAGCAGGCGGAGGAACTGTTCGGGGCCGCGGAGACGGTGCTTTCTGGACTATTGGCCGGGCGCAGCACAACCGCGGAGGCGGTCCGCGAGATCCCGGTGGAATAGCCCATGCGCCTCATCCTGTTTTCCGGCAAGGGCGGCGTGGGCAAGACCACCATCTCAGCGGCCACATCGCTCCTGGCCGCCGAGCGCGGGCTGCGCACCCTGCTCGTCAGCACCGACCTCGCCCACAACCTCTCCGACGTGCTCGGCGGCAAGGGCGGCGACACCTGGCAAGTGGCCCAGAACCTGTGGGCGCGCGAGGTGGACGTGGTAAAGGAGCTCGCCTCGGTGTGGGGCGGGCTCAAGGACTACCTCTCCGAGCTGCTGCAGTACTTCGGCTTCCACACCCTGATGGAGGAGGAGGCGGTGCTGCTCCCCGGCGTGGCCGAATTCTTCTCGCTCTCTTCCGTGCTGGACGCGGCGTCAAGCGGCGACTATGACCTGGTGGCGGTGGACTGCGGCCCCACGGCCGACACCATGCGGATGCTGGGCTTCGCCGACTCCGCGCCCGGCCGCATCCACCGGTTCTTGAAGCTCCAGCGCGCGGTGGTGGGTCTGCTCCGTCCGTTCCAGCGCCGGGTCGAGGTCCCGCTGCCTCGGGAGGAGGCGCTCGATCTGCTGGCGCCGCTCGCGGACCAGGCCGACCGTATCCGCCGCCTGCTCATTGATCCCGCCGTGACCTCCGTCCGCCTGGTCATGAACCCGGACGCGCTCTCGCTGGCCGAGACCCGCCGCCTCTATACTTACCTGTGCCTGTTCGCGCTCCCGGTGGACGCGGTGATCGTGAACAAGACGCTGCCCTTGCCGGCCGCGCAGGGATTTTTCGCCCGCCACTATGAGGCCCAGCAAGAGCGCCGCGCCGAGATCGAGCGCTCCTTCCCCGGACCCGACATCATCACGGCCATGCTGGCCCGGGAAGAAGTCATGGGGCCCCAAGCGCTGCTCGCGCTCGGCCGCGACCTTTATGAAAAACGCGACCCCGCCGCGCTGCTCAGCGAGCCCATGAAGTTCGAGTTCGCCCGCGTAAAGGGCGGCCGCGTGCTCCGCGTGCCCATGCCGCTCGTGGAAAAGGCCAAGATCGCCGTGAAGCAGCAGGGCGCGCACGTCATGATCAAGGCCGGGAGCATGGTCCGCATGATCACGCTCCCCGACAGCCTGGCCCAATCGTCAATCACCCGCGCCAACGCCGACTCCGGAGTCCTTACCCTCGAATTCTCGAACCAGGAAGGCGCCAGGCAGTGAGTTGAAAGTCAGTGTTCAGCAGAGGGGTTGATTCGCACAGAGGCACGGAGAGCACAGAGAAAAAACAAAGAGATAATTTCTTCTCCGTGTTCTCTGTGCCTCTGTCCTGAAAATAGGTGGTAGGACAGGCATTCCTGCCTGTCCATGGCGGCGGACAGACAAGAATGTCTGTCCTACCGCAATTTTCATAAACTTAGGGTGCCGCCTCGCGGCATGAGTGACTGTGCGAAATCAATTGGCCGACGATCTGGTTTAACGCCTCAATTCATAGAGCAGATTCATTCATCCGCGCTGATGACGATTTTTTCTCCGTCGCGGGTGGAGGAGAGCTTTTGGGCGTCACCTGTAACTTTGCCGATGATGGTGACGGGGGACGCGGCGCGGGGCTTTTCGGACTTGGACATGGGGGTGGGTCCGAAGAAGACGCAGAAGGCCGCTCCGGCGGGCCAGTAGCCGATCTCGCCCACTTCGACGTCGGCGCGGGCGCCGGGCTCGAGCTTCATTTTGACGGGGATGTCGAAGTACACCTCCTCGCCCCAGCGGTTCACGGAGCCGGTGATGGGCAGCGCCTCGGCCACGGCGCGGGCGGTGGCGGTGTCGTTGAGCTCGGCGGCCAGGGCCACGGAGCCACAAGTGATTTTTATCTTCTTGCCCATTAGTTCCTCCGATCAATAAGAATATTAACAGGGATGTTCAGGATATTCAGGATAATTTCTTTTTTTTAATCCTGAAAATCCTGTATATCCCTGTTGACAATTTCTTCTATTTTACCCCGTCCAGGACGGCCCAGGCGGGGAGGGTTGAGATGTCCACGTGGAACGCGATTCCGGCCAGGAAGTAGACGGTCAGGGAGATGACGATGACGCCGATGAGGTTGAGCCAGATGCCGGCGCGCGCCATCTGGGGCAGGCGGATGAGTCCGGAGCCGAAGACGATGGCGTTGGGCGGGGTGCCGGCGGGGAGCATGAAGGCGCAGGACGCGGAGATGGCGGCGGGCATCATGAGCATGAAGGGATGGACCTGGAGGGCCACGGCGGTTGAGGCCATGATGGGCATCATCATGGTGGCGACGGCGGTGTTGGAGGTGACCTCGGTGAGGAAGGTCATGAGCAGGCAGACGATGATGATGATGGCCAGTATGGGCAGGTGATGGAGGGACGCGAGGTGCGACGCGGCCCACTGGGCGAAGCCGCTTTGCTGGAGCCCGGCGGCGAGCGCGAAGCCACCGCCGAAGAGGATGAGGACGCCCCAGGGAATGCGGCGCGCGGAATTCCAGTCGAGGGCGAACTCGCGTTTTTCCAGGTCCACCGGGATGAGGAAGAGGGCGAGGGCGGCGGCGACGGCGATGGTGGAGTCATGCACGGACGCGGCGGCGGGCAGCCATCGGGACCAGAGCTGGCGGAAGATCCAGAGGCACGCGGTGACGGTGAAGACGGCGAGCACGGTCTTTTCGCCGCGGGTCATCGGCCCCAGGTCTATCAATTCATCGAAGATGAGGCCGCGGCTGATGTTGAGCTTTTGCTGGTGCAGCGGGAAGATGACGCGGGTGAGCATGAGCCAGGCGATGGCGATCATGGCCACGGCGACGGGGAGGCCCAGGCGCATCCACTGGTCGAAGAAAATTTCGGGGGCCTGAGGGAAGATGGTCTTGACCTGCCCGGCGAGGATGGCGTTGGGCGGCGTGCCCACCAGGGTGGCGACGCCGCCGATGCTGGCGGAGTATGCGATGGCGAGCATGAGGGCGGCGCTGAAGGCGTCGGGCTTCATGTCCTCCGGAGTGGCCGCTCCCTGCAGCCGGCGGGCCACGGAGACGGCGATGGGGAGCATCATGACGGCGGTGGCGGAGTTGGACATCCACATGGACAGGAACCCGGTGGCGGCCATGAAGCCCAGGATCACGGCGGACGGCGTGCTTCCGGAGGCGCGGATGGCGTGCAGCGCGATGCGGCGGTGGAGTCCCCATCTTCCCATGGCCTCGGCCAGCATGAAGCCGCCCATCATCAGGAAGACTACTTGGTCGGCGTAGGGCGCGGTCACGGCCTTGGCGTCGAGCACGCCGAGCAGGGGGAAGAGGACGATGGGGAACAGGGCGGTGGCGTAGATGGGGATGACCTCTCCGATCCAGAAGCAGGCCATGAGCGCGGCCACGGCGGCGGCGTTCTGGGCGGGCCGGGTGAGTCCGGCGAGCGGGGGCGAGAGCACCAGGGCCAGAAAGAACCCGGCGCCCGTGGCCAGGCCCCAGAATTCCCGGCTCTTTAACATTGATCTCGACATGTCAAACGCCGGGGCGGCGCGGGTCGCCGTCCCTGTCCGCGATTATAAGGAGCGGCCGAGGCCCGTGTCAACGCCGGGGCCGGCGGCGGCGGCCGGGCCGCATTCTTGATCTTGCTCACATTCTCGGATAATCTTTGTTCAGCATGGCGCAGAAACCAGTGAAAGACCAGGACGACCGGCTGGGGAGTTACCTGATCCGGCAGAAGATCATCACGCCGGCGCAGCTCGACCAGGCGGTGCAGTGCCAGGTCCTGTTCGGGGGCCGGCTGGGGACCAACCTCCTGGAGCTCGGGTTCATCACGGAGGAGAAGCTGCGCCGGTTGTTGGAGGAAAAGTACAAGGTTGACTCGATTTCGCGGAGCGACCTGAACGAGATCGCGGCGGAGGTGGTGGCTCTGGTTTCAAGGGAGGTCGCGGACCGGCACAAGCTGGTCCCGCTGCGGGCCCGGGAGGGCGGTCTGGAGGTCGCGATGCTGGACCCGTTCCGGGAAAGCGCGATGAACGCGCTCTCGGAGATCACCACGCTCAAGATCCTGCCGCTGATCGCGCTGGAGCTGGACCTGCTGTGGGCGCTGGAGAAATATTACGCGGTGAAGCGGGAAGCGCGGTTCGTGAACCTCGACCGCTGGCTGGAGCAGCAGGCGGCGGCGCGGCGGGAGCCCCGGAAGAAGAAAGCGGAGGCCGGGAAGGCCGAGCCGCTGCTGCCGGACCCGCAGAGCATCACGGCGCAGGAAGGCGCTCCGCGGTCGCTGGACGATTTCTGGGACCGGGTGGGCCGGACCGGCCATCCGGAGTACCTGCTGCCGCACAAGCTCCAGGACCTGCAGCAGGCAACCAACCGCAACCAGATCGCGCGCACCATCCTGGACTTCGCGTCCATGACCTTCTCGCGGGCGCTCCTGTTCGTGGTGAACGGCGACATGCTGTTCGGCTGGGACGGCGCGGGGCAGGCGGTGAACTCGCGGACCGCGCTCGCCATCATGCTGCCGCTGAACCGCCGCAGCGTGTTCAAAACCGTGCTCGAAACCGGGGCCTATTACCTGGGCCCGATCCCGGACTCGCCCATCAACCGCCGCTTCCTGGCGGCGCTCGGGCCCTCGCGGCCCAAGACCGCGCTCCTCATCCCCATCATGGTCTCGGGCAAGACCGCGGCCATCCTCTACGGCGACATGGGGCACGAGCAGGGGGTGGACGTGAAGCTGAGCCCGCTGCAGACCATACTCAACGCGGCGGGCCAGGCCCTGCAGCGCATTATCTTGAAAACCAAGTCCGAAAACCCCAAGCCGCCGCCATGAAAAATGACCGGCTCCCATTGCGGCCGAGAGCCAGGATGAGGTGGCCGCGGCGAGTGGCCGTGGCCCTCCTTTTATTCGTCTTTCTGGCCGAGGCCGCGCTGCGCCTCATCTTTCCTTACACCTTTGATTTTTTCAAGTTCACGGAGCCGGACGCATGGCGGTGGGAACGTTTCCGGCCCGGGGCGGAGGGCACGCTGCCGCTCGAGCTGCCGCGGGGCGTTTTGGGAAAGGGCCGGATCCATCGCTACCACGTTCACATCAACGCGCGCGGGTTGCGGAACGACGAGGAGTTCGCGGACGCCCCCGCCGCGGGATCGCTCCGGATCATCTGCCTCGGCGATTCAGTCACCTTCGGCTGGGGCCTGGAGAGCGCTTATACGTATCCTAATTTACTGCGCGAGCGGCTGCGCGCCCTGCTCCCCGGCCGCGAGGTGGAGGTGATCAACGCGGGCTTTCCCGGATACGCCAGCCGGCAGGGGCTGATCTGGATGGACCAGGAGCTGGCCGGTCTGCAACCCGCCATCCTGATCGTGCAATACGGGTTCAACGATTCGCTTCCGGACTGGCACCGCATCATCGGCCCCATCAGGTTCGCGACCGACCGCGAGGTGATGGCGGGCTCGCCCGGGCACTGGGAGCCGGTGGACCGGGGCGGGGTCAACTATGTGTCATCTCAGATTTATAAATTGCTCCTCACTCGAATCTCCCTGGCCGTTTATGCCGCGGCCAAGGCCAAGCTGGGACAGGCCCTGGCCGGAGGGGAGGCCGGCCGCGAGGCCGGCGGAGTCCGGCGCGTGCCGCTGGCCGACTTCAAGGAGAACCTGCTCGGGCTCCGCGACATCTGCCGGAAGAACAGTATCGAGATGATCCTGATCGAGCCGTGGGGCGCTCCCGAGGCGTACCGGAAAGCGGTCCGGGAAACGGGAAGAGAGAATGACATCCTGGTGTTTTCCCAGAGCGAGGCGATTAACCGGGCCTTGTCCGGCCGGGGACCGGCGGTGGCGCCGGAACGGCTCAAGCCGCTCACGGAACAGGTCCGCGCCCGCCTGGGCGACGACTTTCTTGCGGGCCACCCTATGTATTATATATTAGTAGATATGATGCATCCCGGCGAGATCGGCAACGAGATCTTCGCGGAGGGGCTGGCCCGCGCCATTGTCGCCGTTCCCCGCCCCGCCGGCCGCGGTCCCTAGTCCTTGCGCTCCTCCAGCGAACTCTTGAGGAACGATTCCCTGGCGGCCAGGATCAGCCGTTTGATCTCCGGGCCGGAGAGCTCGGCCCCGCGGATGGCGGTTGGCGCGTAGCCGCCCGCGCGCTCGAACTCCGGGAGCGCGGCCAGGACGCGGGCGAGCTCGCCGTCGGTGATGCCCACCTGCTCCGGCTTCCAGGCCACGCCGATCCAGTGCAGGAACTGCTTCACCGGCTTGCAGGTTTTTTTTTGCAGCTCCGTCATCATGACCACGGCGAGGCACAAGAGCGGCCCGCGCGGGAGCGGCCGCTTCAGCACCGCCTCCACGCAGTCGGCGAACACGTGCTCCGATCCCTCGATCAGCCGCCGCGAGCCCTCGCGCTCCGCGAATTCTTCCCGCCGCAGGAGCAGCTCCACCAGCGTGCGGATGCCGGCCTCGGTCAGATCGTAGATGTCGTCGGCGCGGTCCATCAGAGCGGTCACGATCTCCATGGCCGCGAGCGCCTTTTCTTTATCGAATGCCTGGCCGCCGTCCGCCGCCGCGCGCTTGGCGTCCTCGACGGCGGTCACGATGGAGAGGACGTGGCCGACGGAGGCCCGCGTCTCGGCCTCGCCGCCGTCCCAGATGGTCGTGTAATCCACGAGCAGCAGGTCCGCCGCCTTGGTCCCCGCCGTTTCCCGGCCGCCCTGGCCGCGGACCATCACGTCGGCGCGGACCAGGGATTCGCCGGCGATGGCGGCGGGCGCTAATACCAGGGCGGAGCCGTTTTCCCAGGCCGCGTAGCGCGCGGCCTCCATCGCGTCATCCCCTCCGAACCCGAGCACGGCGCCGCGCTCCGGGCATTTAACGGCCAGCGCCTCCAGTCCAGCGCGGTCCAGACCGGCCACGAGCGCGACCGCGTCCGGCTTTTTCACCATCATCGCCAGCGCCCGCTCCCGCCCGCCCTTCTCCGCCACCAGACACACCGGAGCACGCAACTCATCCGCTTGCAGTCCCTCGATCAACTTTCTGCCGTATTTAATTTCCATCTTTAACTCTGTGTCCTCTACACTGAAAAACAAGAAGAGATGACAGGATTAACAGGATTTACAGGATAGAAGAAAAAGCCGAGCCTCGGCCTTAATCCTGTAAATCCTGTCCGATAATCTTCTTTTCATGAACTCAGGGTGCCGCCTCGCGGCATGAGTGACTGTGCGATTAAAAGAACTTTTAGGATCAGCACTCCCCGTCAATCATGTCCAGCCTGTCCTGGTGCCTTCCGCCCTCGAAGCGGGTGGAGAGCCAGGTCTCGACCGCGTCCTCCGCCACGCCCGGGCCGATCACGCGGCCGCCCATCACCAGGACGTTGGCGTTGTTGTGCGCCTTGGCCATGAGCGCGGTGAAGTGGTCGTGAACCAGCGCCGCGCGCACGCCCGGGTAGCGGTTCGCGGTGATGCTCATGCCGATGCCGGTCCCGCAGATCAGGATGCCGAGCGGCACGCCTCCGCTCGCCACCATCTCCGCCACCTTCTTGCCGTACGCCGGGTAGGGCACGCTCTTTTTCGAGCGCGGGCCCAGGTCGAGCACGTCGTGGCCGCGCGCCACCAGATAGGCCACGAGGTGCTTTTTCAGGTCGAGCGCCGCGTGGTCGCTGGCGATGGCGATGTCCGGTTTCCGGTCCTTCTTCATGGGCTGTACCTCCGTAATATTTATTTAGCCGCAGATGAACGCAGATGAACACAGATAAGAAAATTATGAAACAAGCAGAAAGAAGCCATAGCGGCAACTAATATCCTCCAGCTTTTCGCTTCCGGCTTCTTGCTTCTTAATTCTTGATTCTCTCTTATCTGTGTTCATCTGCGGCAAAAGTTCCTATTCTCCTTCTTTCCCCGGCTTCACCACACCGCGCTCCTTGGCCTCCATGTCCGCGGCCATCTTCTCGAACATCTTGTACGTGTCGGGCAGGGTCACGTCCATGGCGAACGCGGTGAACGGCCCGGTGGCGGGGATGTCGAGGTCAATGTGGATCTCGTTAACGGCGAGCGTTCCGCCCTCGGCGGCCGAGAGCTCCCAGCTTCCGTGGTCCTCCTTGATGTTGCCGGCGAGGCGCTTCCAGGTCTGCTTCATGGCCTGGTCGTCGTGCGTGATTTCCAGGAGCACCCAGCGGTCGTTCAAGGGCCAGGGGAAGGAGTTGCGCTGATACGAGTATACGGTCCATTTGCCGTCCGGCGCAACCTTCTTGTACCCCGGCTTCATGCCCGCGAACAATTTCTCGACCTCGTCGGCGTCGGCCGCGCCGCTCTTCACCACCCGGTCCCTGGCGCCCTCGTCCAACAACACGCTCACCGTGGTCCGCTCCAGAAAATCGTCATACAGCTCGAGCGACGTCACCGCCTTCCACATCAGCGCCGGCGGGTGCTTGAAAAACCCCGCGCTCCACGCCCCGCTCTGCGTGCCGCCCTCCTTCTGCACCTCGCGGACGATCTCGCCCTTCTTGATCGCCGACCACTGCTCGTCCGTGATCTTGCGGCCCTCCGCGGCAACCGCCGCCACCAGCATGAGCGCGACGCCCAGATAGATCCTGCCCGTAATCATTCACGCCTCCCCATGTCCCGCGCCGGACATCCCGGCCGTTGCTTGCGCCGTTTTTTCAGCGGCCGCTCTCAGCTCATATTTTCCCAGGTCCAGCTCATAGCGGTTGTTTTGAAAAGCCGCGTCCCTGATCTCCATGTATTTATGATGGCGGAAGTAGCCCGTGAGCTCGGCGGAGACCGGGAGGATCTGCTCGCCCGGGCCCCACTTCTCGTATTGGCCCGTGGAGGTGTTCTTGAGGCAGTCGTGGTAGATGCCCTGGCTGATGGTGTGGAGGGGTATTGCGGCGAGGTCGCGCTGCATGGCGAGGAACCGTCCCTCCACGTCGGGGTTGAAGAAGCGGTAGAAGCGGGAGTAGAAGAGGGCGCCGTGGTAATGCTCGGGGGTGTCGAGGATGCCGGCGCGTCCGGTCTCGCGGGCGGTCTCGACGATGATGGGGATCAAGGTATTGAGGAGGCCGAGCCCCGGGTGGCGCTGCTCACGGAGGGCGGGTCGGCGGTCGCTGAATTCTTTTTTCGGGTTCTGGAGCATGAGCCAGTCCACCATGATCATGGGCAGCGGCCCGATCACAAGCTCCGGGACGAACTGCTCGCGCGGCCGGAACACGCCCTCCCGGAGCCGCAGCTCGATCAGGATATGGTCGTAATCCTTTTGGTCGTAATAGACGTAGAGGCGGTGGGTGTAGACCTCGTCAGTCCTGATCTCGACGTGGATGTTATCGAAGCCCATGCCGTTGAGCTTATTGATGATGCCGTGGCGGGCGAGGATTTCCTTCACGTCCGCCTCGGTGTAGCGGCCGAGGTAGAGGTCTTGCTTGGGGGCCTTCCTCAGCTCGTCGAGCAGCTCGTCATCGGTGAGCTCCAGGGTGAGCCAGTCGTGGCGATCGTGGCCCTCGAACTCCAGATAGCGGAGCCGCTGCAGCTTGCGTCTGAATTCGGCGGGCATTGCTTCCTCTCTCCCGGCAATTGTGCCAGATAGCTCGGGGCCGGGCAAATGGGGCGGGACGCAAGGAAGGCTTGGGGCTTGAGGCCTGAGGCTTGAGGAAGAGGCGGCGCGTGACATCTGACTCATGTGCCGGCGCCCCTGCTCACGCCCCAAGCCCCAAGCCTCAAGTCTCAAGCCCCAAGCCTCAAGCCTCAAGCCTCAAGCCTCAAGCCCCAAGCCCCAAGCCCCAAGCCTCAAGCCTCAAGCCCCAAGCCCCACGCCTCAAGCCCCTCTTCCGTTGACTGCTCTTTGCCGGCGTACTATGTTGGTCAGGCGGGAAGGAGGTTTTTGACATGGACAAGGTGCGCATGGGAATCATCGGGGGCGGCCGGATCTCGGACCTTAACATCCTGGGTTACCTGGACCATCCGCGCTGCCGGGTGGTGGCGGCGTGCGACATTAACGAGGACATCGCCCGGCGGCGGATGAAGGAGTGGGGCGCGGACCGTTATTACACGGACTACCGGAAGCTGCTGGCCGACCCGGAAATTGACGCGGTGGAGATCCTGTCGCCGCACCGGCTGCATCATCCGATGGTGATCGAGGCGGCGCGTGCGGGCAAGCACGTGTCGGTGCAGAAGCCGATGTGCGTGACGCTGCGGGAGGCCGAGGAGATGACGGCGGCGTGCCGGTCGGCGGGAGTGAAGTTCAAGGTGTTCGAGAACTTCGTTTTTTACCCGCCCTACGTGAAGGCCAGGGAGCTGATGGCGGCGGGCGAGATCGGGGAGCCGCTCTCGATCAACATCAAGCTGGGCAGCGGGATGGGCGGCTGGTGGGTGCCGCTCAAGACGTGGCTGTGGCGCATCAACTGGGAAGAGTGCGGCGGCGGCCCGGCGGTTTATGACGACGGTTTCCACAAGCTCTCGCTCGCGCGTTGGTTCTTCGGCGAGATCGAGTCGGTGAAGGCGTGGGTTGACTTCAGCCTGGGGGTGATAGACATGCCGGCGCTGATCACGTGGCGCTACCGCGACAACCCGAAGCTGGGGGTGTGGGAGGTGACGGCGTCGCCGGGCATGATGTGCCAGGGCACGTATTACGGCGCGGACGAGCGGGTGGAGATCGTGGGGACGGACGGCTACATCTGGGTCACGCGCTGCACCTCGCGGCTCACCGAGATCCCGCCGCTGTATCTTTACAAGGACGGCGAGAGCCGTGCCTTTGACGACATGCGCGACGACTGGGGCGAATCGTTCCACGACTCGGGGTGGGACTTCATAGACTCGATCCTGGCGGACCGCGACCCGTTCTTGACTGGTGAAGACGGTTCAGCGCTGATGCGCTTCTGGCTGGCGATCCTGAAGAGCTACCAGACCGGACGCGAAGTGGGCCTCAAGGAGGTGCAGTCATGAGCCGGACGGACCGGGTGAAGGCGGTGGCGGCGCGGGGCGGGCTGTTCCTGGTCCGGGCCATGGTGCTGTATTTGCCCGACCGGGTGATCGCGCGGATCGTGGGATTGTTGGTGTGGGCCGCCTGGGTGTTGACGGGGGACGGGAACGTTCGGAACACGGGGGCGGAGATCGTGGATATTTTTGCCTCGGGTCCGCCGTTCACCGCCACGGTGCGCAAGCTGATGCGGGCGGCCGAGCCGGAGATAGTGGTGAGCGCGGTGCTGTGCCAGACGCGGCCGTCGCCGTACGGAAGCATGTAAGGCCGGGGGTGCGGCGATGGGCATGTGGGAGAGAATCAAGGGGACCGAGGCGCGGCCCGTGTTCAAGGCCGCGGTGGTGGGCGAGGGTCCGGAGGCCGAGCGGCTGGCATCGGCTTATGAGCTGGCCGCCGGAGTGGAGACGGTGGGCGCCGAGATCGTGCAGCACGCGGACGGGGTGGTGCGGGCGCCGGTGGTGCGGCCGGCGGCGCTCCCATCGTTCGAGACCATCATCCGGACGCCTGGTCTCCGGGCGGTGGAGATCGTGGCGCCGGCTGAGAGGCGCGCGGAGCTGGCGGCGGCGGCGATCAAGGCCGGGCTGTTCACGTCGGTGGACGCGCCGTCCGGACTGGACGAGCTCATGGAGATGGAGCGGCTGGCCGGCGCTTACGACGTGCCGTTGCGCATCCGGCTCCTGCCTCTATACTACCCGCCGTACCAGGAAATGAGACGGCTCGCTAAAGAGGAAGCGGTGGGCCGGCCCATGGCCCTGAAGCTCCTGACCCGCCGCGGCCGCGGCACTGACCTGCCCGCCGGGCTCGACCCCGGGCAGTGGATCAGCGATCATGAGCTCGGCTTCATCGCCCTGGCGCCGTGGCTGCTCGGGCCGATCGAAAAGGTTTACGCCCGCCTCGACCGGCAAAACGGACAGTCCAGTCCGCCCTCCGCCCTCATCATGTGGAAGTACTCCGGGCTGCACCAGTACGGGCACCTGCAGGTGGACTTCTGCCCCGGGCTCCACGTGCGCACCTTTACCGAGCCCGTGCACCGCTTTATCGAGCTCACCTGCGTGGGCGGGATCATCATGGCCACCCGCGGCGAGGGCCAGCTCCTCAGAATGCCCGCGCTCATCGCCCGCGGAAAATCCACCACCACCTCCTTCGAGATGGTCCCCGACGACTGGAGAGAGGTCTATAAGAACCTGGCGCGCGAGACGGTGAAGGTATTAAGCGGCGGCGCCGTTCCTCTTTCCACTCCGGCCCTTTGCGCCGAGGCCATCAGGCTTGTACGGTCAGCCCGGATGAGTGCGCAACAGGGAGACGAGGCCAGGTTCCAGTGAGCCGATGATTGTGGCGCGGGCCTCCGGCCCGCGCCAATATGGT